>DASTLT010000250.1:0-2225 GCA_035714625.1 Pseudonocardiaceae bacterium
CAATGGTCGAGCGGCTCGGTGCCGACGTGCACCGGGATCGGTAACAGCGTCATGCCCCGGCCCCTGCAGGCAGACCAGCGAGGTGAACGGCGAGCTGCTGCATCTTGGGAATCCTCGCCATGTCGATGCCCGCGTCCGCGAGGACGCCGTCGAACAGGGGACTGAACTTCGAGCCTGCAGAGGAACAAGGTGCTGCTTCCCGGGCTGGAGCTCGTTGATGTGGTATGGGCGTACCTGGGGAGAGTTGTGCGCAGCTCGTGGTGAAGTTCGCGGTGTTGTTCCCGCACTTGGATGAGCGTCAGCGGCGTCTGCTGATGGGAGCCGAGGCGCGGATCCTCGGGCACGGCGGCGTCCGGATCGTCGCGCAGGCGGCCGGGACGAGCGAGACCACGGTTCGTAAGGGTGTGGACGAGCTGGAGGCGGGCGAGGCGCCGCTGGGCCGGATCCGCCGTCGCGGCGGCGGGCGGAAGAAGGCCGCGGAGGTGGACCCGGGACTGCGGCCGGCCCTGCTGGCACTGGTCGAGCCGGATATGCGCGGGGACCCGATGTCAGCGCTGCGCTGGACGGTGAAGTCCACCCGCCAACTGGCTGACGAACTCGCCCGGCAGGGGCATCGAGTGTGCGCGGACACCGTGGGCGATCTGCTCCGCGAGGAGGGCTTCAGCCTGCAGGGCAACGCCAAGACCCTGGAGGGCAAGCAGCATCCCGATCGCGACGCGCAGTTCCGCTACATCAACGAGCAGGCCAGGCAGTACCAGGACACGGGGGACCCGGTGATCAGTGTGGACACCAAGAAGAAGGAACTGGTGGGGCCGTTCAGCAGCCCTGGACGACAGTGGCGCCCGAAGGGTTCACCCGAGCAGGTCAGCACCCACGACTTTCCCGACAAGCAGCTGGGCAAGGCTGTCCCGTACGGAATTTACGATGTGGCCGCCAACACCGGCTGGGTCAACGTCGGCATCGATCACGACACTGCCGCGTTCGCCGTGGAATCGATACGCCGCTGGTGGAACGGGGCCGGACGTTACGCCTACCCGCGAGCGCGCCGGCTGCTGATGACCGCCGACGCCGGCGGATCCAACGGCTACCGGCCGCGGGGCTGGAAGGCCCAGCTGGCCGCGCTCGCCGCGGAGACCGGCCTGGCGATCACCGTGTGCCACATGCCGCCGGGCACCTCCAAGTGGAACCGGATTGAGCACCGCCTGTTCAGCCACATCACGATGAACTGGCGCGGACGACCGCTGACCAGCCACCAGGTCGTGGTGCAAAGCATCGCCGCGACCACCACGCGCACTGGCCTGACCGTCCACGCGGAGCTCGACTCCGGCAGCTACCCGATCGGGATCCAGGTCAGTGACGAACAGATGGCGACCCTGCCGATCATCCGCCACGACTTCCACGGGGACTGGAACTACACCCTGCATCCGCAGTCGGCTGCTACCAGCGCCGATGCCCAGGACGTCAGCGCCGACAATGTCGCCGTGGCCGACCGTGCCACCGCCTATCATCCGGCGCTGACCGGCCTCTCACACCAAGCCCTCGCACGGCTGACCGCTGACCTCACCAACGCCTGGACCGATCAACGCGAAACTCGGCGACACCACCGGCGAGGAGGCCAGCGGCGACACGCTCCAGGCGGCGGAGGCGTGCCCAAGCTCGACCTCGCTGACCGTGTCGTGGCAGCCCTGCTCCACCTGCGCTTCCACGCTTCTTCCGTGTTGATCGGCCAGCTGCTCGGGGTCAACCGGATCACCGCCGCCCGGGCGGTCAAGGAGATACTGCCCCTGCTGACACGACACGGACACCTCGGACCCCCGCAGCCGATCGCCCGGATCCACACCATCGGCGACGCACACGCTCGCATCGCCACCCACAGGCCAACCGTCCCAGACAGCGCCCCTACCGTGCCGCCGCAACGTCCCCCGCAGCAAGAAACAGCATGTTATTAATCTGCAGGCTCCAAGTTCCCCGCGCTGGTCGACGCGGTCCTCGCCGACGCCGGCATCGCCGTCGTGTTGAGCGGCGTCCGGATGCCCCGCATGAACTCGATCACGGAGCGGTGGGTGCAGACCTGCCGCCGCGAGCTGCTGGACCGGACCCTGATCTGGAACCAGCGGCACCTGCTCCACGCCCTTCGCGAGTTCGAGCAGTCCTACAACGGACACCGCCCGCATCAGGGCATCGCGAACGCCCGACCGTCGCGGCCGTTGCCCGCACCGATCGCC
>DASTLT010000251.1:0-19204 GCA_035714625.1 Pseudonocardiaceae bacterium
CGTGCGTAGCGGGTGTCGGGGGCGGCGTCGGCGCGCAGCACCGCGACCGACCCCGCGGGCAGCAGCCGCTCGGCGGCGGCGGCGAGCCGGTCGAGGTCCTTGCCGTCGGGGACGACGACCAGCGCGCCCCGCCCGCCGGACAGCGCCGCCTGGGCGAGCTCGGCCAGCCGGGTGGGCCAGTCCTCCCCCGGCAACGCCTGCCAGCAGGCGTGCGCGGCCCGGCCCGCAGCCAAGGCATCCAGGAAGGCCGGGCCGCGGGGATAGCGGGCCCAGCCGGACGCGGCGGGCCGCTGCGGGCGGGGTGCCCCGGGCGTGCCGGGTTCGGCCTCGGTGCGGGCGTGCCGCGGTGGCACGGCCAGCCGCAGCACGTCGCTCATCGTGCCCGCGCAGCGGTCGGCCACCGCCCGGGCCAGCGCCGCGATCTGGGGGCTGAGCACCGGCTCGGCCGAGACCACCCGCTCCAGCCAGCCGAGCCGGCCCGGATGATCGGAGCCCGCGGCCCGCTCCAGCAGCCACCCATCAACCAGCCGCCCGGCAAAGCGCACCCGCACCCGGACGCCGGGCAGCGCCGTCGCGTCCAGGTCCGCAGGAACCTGGTAGTCGAACAGACGGTCCAGATGGGCCAGCGAGATGTCCACGCACACCCGGGCGACCGGCAGCGCGGCCGCCGGGATCTGCTGCCCACGACGCGACCGACCGGCTTTGCTCACCCCGCGGGTCTACCAGAGCCGCCGGTCAGCCCCATCCCGCCCAAGGCACCCGGACATTCATCACACGCCGCCCCGGAACTGTCAGTACCGGGCCGTACCGTGCTACCTGCCCACATCAAACGGGAGACGGAGATCATGACCAGAACTGAGAAGACTGTGACCGGCGAACGGGCCGACCTGCTGGAGACGCTGACCCAGCACCGGTACTTCCTGCGCTACACCGTCCGCGATCTTACCGACGAGCAGGCCGCGCAGCGCACCACGGTGAGTGAGCTGTGCCTGGGTGGCCTGATCAAGCACGTGACGCTCACCGAACGGCAGTGGATCAACTTCATCCTCGACGGCCCCTCGGTCCTGAGTGGCTCGGAGGAGGGGAACTCGGCTGACTGGGCAGGGGGATTCCGCATGCTGGAGGGGGAAACCCTGGCCGGACTGCTGGACGAGTACGAGCAGGTGGCGCGCCGGACCGATGAGCTCGTGGCGACCCTGCCCGATCTGGATGTCTCCCACCCGCTGCCCGAGGCTCCCTGGTTCGAGCCGGGCGCGCGCTGGTCAGCGCGCCGGGTCCTGCTGCACGTGCTCGCCGAGACCGCCCAGCACGCTGGGCACGCCGACATCATCCGCGAGTCTTTAGACGGGGCCAAGACCATGGGGTAGCGAGAGGGCCTCGGGTAAGCGATGTTCACGCTCCGGCGGCGGTCCTCAGGTCCTCGGAGCGGTCGATGCGCTCCCAGGGCAGGTCCAGGTCCGTCCGGCCGAAATGACCGTAGGCCGCAGTCGGCGCGTAGATCGGCCGCAGCAGGTCCAGATCCCGGATGATCGCGGCCGGGCGCAGGTCGAACACCTCGTTGATGGCGGCCTGGATCTTCGCTGGGTCCACCGTCTCGGTACCGAACGTCTCGACGAACAGGCCGACCGGGGTGGCCTTGCCGATCGCGTAGGCCACCTGCACCTCGATCCGGGCGGCCAGCCCAGCGGCGACGGCGTTCTTCGCGACCCAGCGCATGGCATAGGCCGCGGAGCGGTCCACCTTCGACGGGTCCTTGCCGGAGAAGGCGCCGCCACCGTGCCGGGCCATCCCGCCGTAGGTATCGACGATGATCTTGCGGCCAGTCAGCCCGGCATCCCCCATCGGTCCGCCGATGACGAACCGGCCGGTGGGGTTGACCAGCAGCCGCACCTCGGCGGTGTCCAGCTCCAGCCCGGCGACCACCGGCCCGACCACCTGCTCGCGCACGTCGACGGCCAGCATCTGCTCCAGATCGATGTCCGCAGCGTGCTGGGTGGAGATGACCACGGTGTCCAGCTTGACCGCTCGATCGCCGACGTACTCGATACTCACCTGAGTCTTGCCGTCCGGTCGCAGATAGGGCAGCACACCCTCCTTGCGCACCCAGGTCAGTCGCCGCGCCAGCCGGTGCGCCACCGCGATCGGCAACGGCATCAGCTCCGGGGTGTCGGTGCACGCGTAACCGAACATCAGCCCCTGGTCTCCCGCACCCTGCCGGCCGATCTCGTCGCCCTGCCCCTGCACCCGGCTCTCGTAGCCCAGGTCGATGCCCTGCCCGATGTCCGGGGACTGCGCGCCGATCGAGACGTTCACCCCGCAAGAGCCCCCGTCGAACCCCTTGGCCGAGGAGTCGTAGCCGATCTCGAGCACCTTGTCCCGCACGATGCGTGGGATGTCGGCATAAGCCTGGGTGGTGACCTCCCCGGCGACGTGCACCTGCCCGGTGGTGACCATGGTCTCCACCGCCACCCGGCTGCGCGGGTCCTTGGCCAGCAGCGCGTCCAGCACCGCGTCGCTGATCGCGTCGCACATCTTGTCCGGGTGTCCCTCGGTGACCGACTCGCTGGTGAAGAGGCGACGGCTCACGGGCTGCCTTCCGACGGGGTACATGGCGCATCGCACCCTACTCGGCTGGATTTCTCCGGACCGGGTTTATCAGGCGGGCGGGTTCAGACGGGCGCTGGCGGCGTCCCAGACGCGGGCCGCGAGCAGGGCTTTGGGCCCCTCGGCCAGCTCGACCTCGGCACCGTCAGCACCGATCAGCCAGCCGGAGTTGGATCCGACGTCGAAGGCCCGGCCCTCCCCCACCGCGTTGACCACCAGCAGATCGCAGCCCTTGCGGGTGAGCTTGGCCCGGCCGTGTGCCAGCACGCCACCCGCGACGTCGCCGGTCTCGGCGGCGAAGCCGACGATGAGCTGGCCCGCTGGGCGGCGCGCGACCAGTTCGGCCAGGATGTCCGGGTTGAGGGTGAGCGCAACCGGGTCTGGTGCCGAGCCGGACTTCTTTATCTTGCTGGTCTGGGGCCGGGCCGGGCGGAAATCCGCCACCGCCGCCGCCATCACCACCACGTCCGCGTCCGGTGCCGCCTTGAGCATCGCCTCCTGCAACTGCACGGCGGTGCGCACCCGAGTCACCTCGACCCCGGCGGGATAGGCCAGATCAGCGGTGTGCGCCGCCACCAGGTGCACCCGGGCCCCGCGCTGCGCGGCCACCTGGGCGAGCGCGAAACCCTGCCGGCCGGAGGACCGGTTACCCAGATAGCGGACCGGGTCCAGCGGTTCGCGGGTACCGCCAGCGGAGATCACTACCTGCCGGCCAGCCAGGTCGCGGCGCAACGCGCCCGGGTAGTGCAGCAGCAGGGTGGCCAGCTCGACTATCTCCGCAGGCTCCGGCAGCCGACCCGCTCCGGAGTCGGGGCCGGTGAGCCGGCCGTGCGCGGGCTCAGCGACGACGGTTCCCCGGGCGCGCAGCACCGCGACGTTGTGCACCGTCGCCGGATGCTCCCACATCTCGGTGTGCATGGCGGGCACCAGCAGCACCGGACACCGGGCCGTGAGCAAGGTAGCGGTCAGCAGGTCGTCGGCCCGTCCGTGCGCGGCGCGGGCCAGCAGGTCTGCGGTCGCCGGGGCGACCAGCACCAGATCGGCGCTCTGCCCAAGCCGGACGTGCGGCACCTCGGGGACGTCGGTGAAGACGCTGTGCCATGCCGGGAGTCCAGACAGTGCCTCCCAGGTCGCCGCGCCGACGAAGCGCAACGCGGACTCGGTGGGCACCACCCGCACCTGGTGCCCGGCCTCGGTGAGCTGACGCAGTACCTCACACACCTTGTAGGCGGCGATGCCACCCCCGATGCCAAGGACGAGGCGGTTGGATCGCGCGGCCGGGACGGGCGTCACTCGCCCTCGGTGTGCTCAAGCAGTCCGGCGTGAATCTCGCGCAGCGCGATCGAAAGGGGCTTCTCCCGCGCCCCCGGCTCGACCAGCGGGCCGACGTACTCCAGCAGGCCCTCCCCGAGCTGGGCGTAGTAGTCATTGATCTGACGGGCCCGCTTGGCCGCGAAGATGACCAGCGCGTACTTGGAGCTGACCTTGCTCAGCAGGTCGTCGATCGGGGGGTTGGTGATGCCCTCGGGGGCCATCACCGACGGCGCGCCCAGCGCGCCCAGTTCGGTGGGGATGCTCACTCACTCGCTCCAGATGCCATCAGAGATCGCAATGCCGTCAGAGGCCTTCAGTGCCCCCGGCCCCGGCAGTGCTCAGGACGGGTGCCAACCATTAAGGCTATCAACTCATCGGCGGCCCGCTGCACATTGTCGTTGACCACCATCGCGTCGAACTCATCGGCGGCGTCCAACTCGGTGCGGGCCAACTGCAGCCGGCGCTCTCGCGCGGCCGGATGCTCCGTGCCGCGCTGGGATAACCGCCCCAGCAGCACCTCCCAGGAAGGCGGCACCAGCATCACCAGCAGGGCGTCCGGCATCGCGGCCCGAACCTGCCGGGCCCCCTGCAACTCGATTTCCAGCAATGCCGAACGGCCGGCGGCCAGCGCCGCACGCACCGGCCCGGCCGGAGTGCCGTAGGAGTGACCCGCGTACTCGGCGTGTTCGAGCAGCTCACCGCGCTCTACCAGGCGGGCGAAGGTGGCTGGGTCCACATAGTGGTAGTGCTGACCGGGCCGCTCCCCCGCCCGGGGTGCTCGGGTGGTGACCGACACGCTGACGAACAGCTCCGGGCAGCGGCGCCGAATCTCAGCCACCACGCTGGACTTCCCGACCCCGGAGGGGCCCGATACTACGGCGAGCCGAGGTCCGGCGGTCTCAGCGGACCCCGGCTCGCAAGTCGTCACCGCCAGGTCACTCTCCGCTGAACTCGGTGAGCAGTGCCTTGCGCTGGCGCTCACCAAGCCCGCGCAGTCTGCGACTCGGCGCGATCTCCAGCCGCTCCATGATCTGCGCAGCGCGGACCTTGCCCACGCCCGGCAAGGCCTCCAACAAGGCCGAGACCTTCATCTTGCCCAAGATGTCGTCGCTGTCAGCGTTGGCGAGGACCTCCTTGAGGTTGGTCCCACCACGCTTTAGGCGCTCCTTGAGCTCGGCCCGGGCGCGGCGGGCGGCAGCCGCCTTCTCCAACGCAGCGGCCCGCTGCTCCTCGGTCAGCTCGGGAAGGGCCACGGTCTCCTCCGTCGATTTCTGGTGCTTACGGATGGTCTGGATATGGTGCGGCGACCGTATCCCCCGGACAGTCCACCTTTCAACGCGGGGTGCCCCCATCAACCTGCCCTGACGGCTGCCGGAGCAGGGCAGCGGCCTCGGCGGCCATCCGCCGGGCGGCACAGCGTAGGGTGGCCGGCTCGGGGCCGCGCCGCAACAGGTCCCGCGACGTGGCCGGCAGCACCCGGTCGGCCACCGGGCCGAACACCCGGTGCAGGTCAGCAAGGGTGGCGCCCTGAGCGCCCAGGCCCGGAGCCAGCACTGGGCCGTTCAGCCCCTCAAGTCGCAGCATCCCAGCGGGGGCGGTAGCCCCCACCACCACACCGATGTCACCGATCGGTTGCCGGCCGACGTTGCGGGCCGCGACGGCGTCGACCACGGACTGCGCGACTGTGCTACCGGTTGCGGTGTACGCGGCCTGCACCTGCGCCCCCTCCGGGTTGGAGGTCAGGGCCAGCACGAACACCCCCCGCCCGGTGCGGCCGGCCAGCTCGAATGCCGGGTCCAGGGCGTCCACCCCGAGGTAGGGCGACACCGTGATGGCGTCCGCCGTCAGCGGCGCGCCATCGCTCAGATAGGCATCGGCGTAGCCCGTCATGGTCGAGCCGATGTCGGCCCGTTTGACGTCCAGCAGAACCAGCGCACCAGCGTCGCGGGCGAGCACCAGCACCCGCTCCAGCACCGCGATCCCCTGGGCGCCGTGGCGCTCGAAGAACGCCGATTGCGGCTTGACCACCGCCACCTCTGGTGCCAGCGTCTCGACCGCGGTCAGCGCACACCGCTCCAGACCGCCCACGTCGTCGGTCAGCCCCCAGTGACGCAACAACCCGGGATGCGGGTCGATGCCGGCGCACAACGGCCCCCGGGCAGCCACCGCCGCGGTCAAGCGCGCACCGAATCCCGCAGGTGCAGCGGGTTGGACCGGGATTTCCGGCATGTGATCACCTCGCTCGGCTCGCAGGCCGCCGAAGGTCGGCCGGCGCTGCCCGTAGCGCCGCATGCAGGTCCTGTAACGGGCGAACCGTGATGTCCCCCCGGATCAGTGCCTCGATGCCCTGCACTGCCGCCGCCGCGCCCTGCACGGTGGTGATACACGGGATCGACCGGGATACCGCGGCGGTGCGGATCTCATAGCCGTCCACCCGGGGGCCAGGATTGCCGTAGGGGGTGTTGATCACCATGTCGACCTGGCCGGAGTTGATCAGGTCGATGATGTTGCCCTGGCCCAGCTCCGGGCCTTCGCGGGACTGGCCGCGAAAAGACCCCGAACCCTCGAAATGCTTGCGCACCCCGGTGCACGGAATGCCGTTGCGGCGCAGGGTGTCGGCCGTTCCCCGGGTGGCGAGCACCTCGAAACCGAGATCGGCCAACCGCTTCACCGGAAGCACCAAAGCCCGTTTGTCCCGGTTGGCCACTGAGACGAATACCCGTCCCGAGGTCGGCAACGAACCGTAAGCGGCAGTCTGCGACTTCGCGAACGCCTGTCCGAACGCGGCGTCGATGCCCATCACCTCGCCGGTCGACTTCATCTCCGGACCGAGCAGCGAGTCCACCCCATGCCCTTCCCGGGTGCGGAACCGGTGGAAGGGCAGCACGGCCTCCTTGACGGCCACCGGCGCACTCGCCGGCAGGTCCCCGCCATCACCCTGTAGTGGCAGCAGGCCCTCGGCACGCAGTTGCACAATGCTGGCTCCGAGCATGACCCGGGCGGCGGCCTTCGCCAGCGGCACCCCGGTCGCCTTGGACACGAACGGCACCGTCCGGCTCGCCCGGGGGTTGGCCTCGAGCACGTAGAGCACATCGCCTTTGAGCGCATACTGCACGTTGAGCAGACCACGTACGCCCACCCCGCGGGCGATCGCCTCGGTGGAGGCGCGCACCGTGGCCAGGTCGGCCTCACCGAGCGCGATGGGCGGTAGCACACAGGCCGAGTCCCCGGAGTGCACTCCGGCCTCCTCGATATGCTCCATGATCCCGCCGAGGTAGATCCCGTCCGGGCCGGGAGTGCCGTCGCACAGCGCGTCCACGTCGATCTCGATGGCGTCGTCGAGGAAACGGTCCACCAGCACCGGGTGCTCTGGGGTGATCTCGGTGGCCCGGGTGATGTAGCCGGCCAGGGTGGTCTCGTCGTAGACGATCTCCATGCCGCGCCCGCCCAGCACGTAGGAGGGGCGGACCAGCACCGGGTACCCGATCTCCTCGGCGATCTTCCGGGCGTCCGTGAAGGAGGTGGCCGTGCCGTAGGCCGGGGCGGGCAGCCCGGCCCGCTCCAGCACCGCACCGAAGGAGCCACGGTCCTCGGCGAGGTGGATCGCCTCCGGTGTGGTGCCGACCACCGGCACCCCGGCGTCGGCCAGCCGCTGCGCCAACCCCAGCGGGGTCTGCCCGCCGAGCTGCACGATCACCCCGGCCACGGTCCCCGATGCCCGCTCCGCGTCGACCACCTCCGCGACGTCCTCGAAGGTCAGCGGCTCGAAGTACAGCCGGTCCGAGGTGTCATAATCCGTGGAGACGGTCTCCGGGTTGCAGTTGACCATCACCGTCTCGTAGCCGAGCCCGTTGTTGTCCGGAGCCGCGCTCAGCGCGATGGCGGCGTGCACGCAGGAGTAGTCGAACTCGATGCCCTGCCCGATCCGGTTCGGCCCGGAACCGAGGATGACCACTTTGGGCCGCGTGCGCTGCTCGCTGACCTCGGTCTCCGCGTCGGGGTCGCTTTCGTAGGCGGAGTAATGGTATGGCGTGCGGGCGGCGAACTCCGCGGCGCAGGTGTCCACCGTCTTGTAGACCGGCCGCACCCCCAGCCGGTGCCGCAAGGCCCGGATCTCGGACTCGGCCGGCTCGCCACGCACAGCGGCGAGCTGCCGGTCGGACAGCCCGGCCCTCTTGGCCTGGCGCAGCAGCGGCTCGTCCAGCTCCGGTGCCGCGGCCAGCTCGGCGCGCAGTTCAACCAGGCCGGCGATCTGGTCGATGAACCAGGGGTCAATGGCCGATGCCTCGGCAACCTGGGAGACGGTGGCGCCCAGGCGCAACGCCCGCTCGGCGGTGTAGAGCCGGCCGTCATGCGGCACCCGCAGCGCCGCCAGCTCAGCGCCCGCGCTGGCGTCCGGCGGGTCGGGCACGGTCCAGAACCCGGCCGCGGCGGTCTCCGCCGAGCGCAGTGCCTTGTTCAGCGCCTCGGGGAACGACCGGCCCAGCGCCATCGCCTCGCCCACCGACTTCATCGTGGTGGTGAGCGTGGGATCGGCGCCGGGGAACTTCTCGAAGGCGAACCGGGGCACCTTGACCACCACATAGTCCAGGGTGGGCTCGAAGCTCGCCGGGGTCTCCCCGGTGATGTCGTTGGTGATCTCGTCCAGGGTGTAGCCGACAGCCAGCTTCGCCGCGATCTTGGCGATGGGGAACCCGGTGGCCTTGGACGCCAGTGCACTCGATCGCGACACCCGTGGGTTCATCTCGATCACGACCAGCCGGCCGTTGCGCGGATGCACCGCGAACTGGATGTTGCATCCGCCGGTGTCCACCCCGACCTCGCGCAGCACCGCGATCCCCACGTCGCGCATGTGCTGGTACTCGCGGTCGGTCAGGGTCATCGCCGGGGCGACGGTCACCGAGTCCCCGGTGTGCACGCCCATCGGGTCGATGTTCTCGATCGAGCACACCACCACCACGTTGTCGCGGTGGTCGCGCATCAGCTCGAGCTCGTACTCCTTCCAGCCCAGCACGCTCTCTTCGATGAGCACCTCGTGCACCGGGCTTTGCGCCAGGCCCGCTGCTGCCAGGCGCTCCAGATCGGCCGGCGTGTGTGCCATCCCGGAACCGAGCCCACCCATGGTGAACGAGGGCCGGATCACCACTGGCAGGCCGAGCTCGTCGACGGCCGCCCGCACCTCGGCCATGGACCGGCAGACCGCACTGTGCGGCACCTCGGCGCCCACCGAGCGGACCACGTCCTTGAACTTCAGCCGGTCCTCACCGCGCTGAATGGCCTCGATGTCGGCGCCGATCAGCTCCACCCCGTAGCGCGCCAGCACCCCGCTTTCGTGCAGCGCGACGGCGATGTTCAGCGCGGTCTGCCCGCCGAGGGTGGCCAGCAGCGTGTCCGGCCGCTCCGCGGCGATCACCTTCTCGACGTACTCCGGGGTGATCGGCTCGATGTAGGTGGCATCGGCGAACTCCGGATCGGTCATGATCGTCGCCGGGTTGGAGTTCACCAGGCTGACCCGCAGCCCCTCCTCGCGCAGGACCCGGCAGGCCTGGGTGCCGGAGTAGTCGAACTCACACGCCTGCCCGATCACGATCGGCCCGGACCCGATCACCATCACGTGCGAGATATCAGTCCTGCGCGGCACTGCTGCCTCCCGCGACGAGTCGTCGCACTCCGTCCCGGAACACCTGAAAGCTCCGGGAGCGGTTGTTGTCCACATTCATGTGTTGCGCGATCTCGGTGGCTGCCACAACCTTCGCCAGGCCACCTTGGTGGTAACCATACTCCTGCAGCACCCGCTCCAGTGCTTCACAAGTGCCACCAGAAATCGCATCAGGATTGCGATACTTCGCCTTCGTCCCAAGCGATGCGGGAACCCGGGGATAGGCCGTGCAGAGCGCTGCTCGTTGCGGCGCAGCGCGTCTACGAAGTGCGGTGAGTGCGTGGTGACGAGCAGTTGGCTGCGGCCCGCTGTCAGCCGTGCCTCTTCGGCTAGGACCGGAAGCAATCTTGGGTGCAGGAAGTTCTCCGGCTCCTCGATACCCACTATCGGGGGTGGCTCGGGGTCGTACAGCACAGTGAGGTAAGCGAGTAGCTTGAGAGTTCCGTCGGAGGCATACTTAAGCCGCTCGTTGGTGTACCTGTCGTGGACATCGTCGTACAAAAATCCCTCGCCACGTTGGAAGTTGAGGATGTCTCTTGGCCGCCCCGAGCCTGGTGAAGTGTTCCAGCGCAGCAACTCTCCCAGGACCACCGGCGAGCCGTTCTCCTCGTCGAGTTCCAAGCGATAAGTCACTAGTCTTTCTCCGGCGGCCTGCCGGTAGGCGATCTCGATTGTGATCGGGCCACTCTCGCCGCGGCTGCGCAGCTCGCGGATGCGGTTGCGGTGATCCCAGGCCGCGCGGAGGTTGGTGGTGAACGCTTCATGCAGGAAAGCGAAAACATCGAACACCGTGGACTTACCGCTGCCGTTCGGACCGAGCAGGACAGTGAGTGGTGTAAGGTCGCGAAACTCCACGTCACGCAGCACTCGGTAGTTCTGGATTCGGAGCCGCTGGATTGTCGCCCGCGAAGTTGCTTTCGTGGTCATAAGCGGCCCTCCATCAGGTCGCAGAACCGGTCGAACAGGTCGGCGGCGTCATGCGGGCCGGCAGCGGCCTCCGGGTGATACTGCACGCTGAACGCGGGCACCTGCAGGCAGGTCAGCCCCTCGACGGTGCCGTCGTTCGGGCAGGAGTGGCTCACCACGGCGGGGCCGAAGTCGGAGTCGAAGCGCTCCCCCGGCTCGCCGTCAACGGCGAACCCGTGGTTCTGCGCGGTGATCGCGACTCGGCCGGTGGCGTGCTCGATTACCGGGACGTTGAGCCCGCGGTGCCCGTAGCGCATCTTGTAGGTGCCCCGGCCCAGCGCCCGGCCCAGGATCTGGTTGCCGAAGCAAATCCCGAATAGCGGCACGCGGTGCGCCAGCACCCCTCGGGTCAACGCCACCGCGCGGTCCGCGGTGGCGGGGTCGCCTGGGCCGTTGGACAGGAACACCCCGTCGGGTTCCAGTGCCAGCACCTGCTCGCAGGTGGCGGTGGCCGGCAGGACGTGGGTCTCGATGCCGCGGGTGGCCAGCATCCGCGGGGTGTTGGACTTGATGCCCAGGTCCAGCGCGGCCACCCGGAACCGCCGCTCCCCCACGGCTGGCACGACGTAGGGCTCGGCGACGGTGACCTCTCCGACCAGGTCCGCCCCGGCCATCGGGGGGCTGGCCAGCACCCTGGCCAGCAACTGCGCCGGGTCGGCCAGTGCGTCCCCGGAGAACACCCCAGCCCGCATCGAGCCGTGCTCACGCAGCCGGCGGGTCAGCGCCCGGGTGTCCACCCCGCAGATCCCCACCACGCCCTGCCGGCACAGCTCCTCGTCGAGCGGGTGGCGGGCCCGCCAGTTGGAGGCCAGCCGTGCTGGGTCGCGCACGACATAGCCGGCCACCCAGATCCGGTGTGACTCGTTGTCCTCGTCGTTCCAGCCGGTGTTGCCGATGTGCGGGGCGGTCTGCACCACGATCTGGCGGCGGTAGGACGGATCGGTGAGGGTCTCCTGGTAGCCGGTCATCCCGGTGGCGAACACCGCCTCACCCAGTGCCTGCCCCACCGAGCCATAGGCCGCACCGCGCAGGGTGGTGCCATCTTCGAGCAGCAACACCGCGCACCGGCGCCTCGTTGTCGTCAACCCCGTACCTTTCCGTCTTCGACCGTGAGCTCGCCACGCAGCAGGGTGGCCACCACCCGGGCCGGCAGCGTCATCCCCTCGAAGGGGGTGTTGGCGGCCAGGCTGGCCAGCTCTGCCCCACGCACGGTCCAGGTGGCCTCGGGGTCGATCAGGACCAGGGTGGCCGGCTCGCCGACCGCGACCGGGCGGCCCTGCCCGGTCGCCCCGCCGATCCGGGCCGGTCGCTCACTCATCACCGTGGCCACCCCGCGCCACGTCAGCAGCCCGGGGCCGATCATGGTAGTCGCCACCACGGACAACGCGGTCTGCAGGCCCAGCATGCCGGGGCGGGCCGCGAGCCACTCACAGTCCTTGTCCTGCGGGGCGTGCGGGGCGTGGTCGGTGGCTACACAGTCCACGAGTCCCTCGGCCAGCGCGGCCCGCAGCGCCTGCGTGTCCGCCGCGGTGCGCAGCGGCGGGTTGACCTTGTTCACCGGGTCGTAGCCGGCCAGCCGCTCATCGGTGAGCAGCAGGTGGTGCGGGGCCACCTCAGCGGTCACCTGGACACCGTGCTGCTTCGCCCAGCGCAGCAGGTGCACCGTGCCGGCGGTGGACGCGTGGCAGACATGCAGCCGCGCGGCGGCGTCCCGGGCCAGCAGGCAGTCCCGGGCGACGATGGACTCCTCAGCAGCGGCGGGCCAGCCGGTCAACCCGAGCCGGGCGGCCGCCGGCCCTTCGTGCGCCTGGGATCCCGCGGTCAGCCGCGGGTCCTCGGCGTGCTGGGCGAGCACCCCGCCCAGGCCCCGGATGTACTCCAGCGCTCGGCGCATCAGCAGCGGGTCGTGCACGCACACCCCGTCGTCGGAGAACACCCGTACCGCCGCCAGGGATGCAGCCATCCCACCCAGTTCGGCGAGCCGCTCGCCCCGCAGGCCCACGGTGACCGCGCCGATCGGGTGGACGTCGACCAGCCCGACCTCGCGGCCGCGCCGGTACACGTGCTCGACCATCACCGCGGTGTCGGCCACCGGGTCGGTGTTGGCCATCGCGAACACCGCGGTGTATCCGCCCAGCGCCGCGGCTGCCGAGCCGGTCGCGATCGTCTCGGCGTCCTCCCGTCCGGGCTCGCGCAGGTGGGCGTGCAGGTCCACCAGGCCGGGCAAGGCGATCAGCCCGCCCAGGTCGAGCACGGTGGCGCCGGTGCCGTCCAGCCCGGTGCCGAGTTCGGCGATCATCCCGTTCCGGACCAGCAGGTCCACTGGTGCGCCCTCGCCGTAAGGCCGGATTCCACGCAACAGCAGCGGCCGGGTCATGCGGCACTCTCCTGGGCTGCGAGCAGGTGGTAGAGCACCGCCATGCGCACGTGCACCCCGTTGCGGACCTGCTCGGTGATCGCGGCGCGGGGGGAGTCGGCCACCGAGTGCGCGATCTCCATGCCCCGCAGCATCGGCCCGGGATGCAGCACGACGGCATGCTCGGGCAACCGGCGCAGCCTCGCCTCCGACAACCCATAGCCGAGGGCGTACTCCCGGGCCGAGGGGAAGAATCCGCCGTGCATCCGCTCTGCCTGCACCCGCAGTATCATCACCGCGTCGGTGCCGGGCAGGGCGGCGTCCAGATCGTGTCCGACGGTCACCGGGCAGCTTGCGTCCGCGCCCCAGTCCGGTACGCCGTACGGCAGCAGCGTGGGTGGAGCGACCAGATGCACCCGTGCACCCAGCGTGGTCAACAGGAACACGTTGGATCGGGCGACCCTGCTATGCAGCACATCACCCACAATAGTGACAGACCGCCCGTCCAGGGGGCCCAACCGGTCGCGCAGCGTGGCCGCATCCAGCAACGCTTGAGTTGGATGCTCGTGGGTGCCGTCGCCAGCGTTGACGACGTGCACAGCCACCCAGTCGGCGATGCGGTGCGCGGCGCCCGAGGCCGGGTGGCGGACCACGACGCAGTCCGCGCCCATTGCCGCCAAGGTGCGGGCGGTGTCCCGCAACGACTCTCCCTTCGCCACCGAGGATCCGCCTGCGGAGATGTTGACCACATCAGCGCTCATCCACTTGCCGGCGATCTCGAACGAGGCCCGGGTGCGGGTCGAGCTCTCGTAGAACAGGGTGACGACGGTGCGCCCGCGCAGCGTGGGCAGCTTGCGCACCTCACGGCCCAGCAGCGCCTGCTTGAGCCGGTCGGCGGTGTCCAGCAGGGCAAGGGCGGTGTCGCGCCCCAGGCCCGCGGCACTCAGCAGGTGCCTCACCGGGACACCCGGCGGATCACCACGGCGTCCGTGCCGTCGGTCTCGGCGAGCAGCACGCCAACCTCCTCGTCTCGGGAGGTCGGCAGGTTCTTGCCCACGTAGTCGGCGCGGATCGGCAGTTCCCGATGCCCCCGGTCGACGAGCACCGCGAGCTGCACGGCCCGCGGCCGGCCGTACTCGCGCACCGCGTCCAGCGCCGCCCGCACGGTCCGCCCCGAGTACAGCACGTCATCGACCAGGACGACGAGCACGTCGTCAAGCCCGCTCTCGGGTAGCGCGGTGGCCAGCAGCGGCCGGGTGGGCCTGCGGCGCAGATCGTCCCGGTAGAGGGTGATATCCAACGTGCCCACCCCGGCCACCGCCCCACCGAACTCCCTGATCCGGCTGGCCAGCCGGTGCGCCAGCGGGACACCGCGGGTGGGAATGCCCAGCAGCAGCACCGGCTCGGGGGCGGTGCGCTCGATGATCTGGTGCGCCATCCGGGCCACGGTACGTGCGACGGCGGCCGCGGTGAGCAGCTCGTGCTGCCGGGCCGGGCCGGTCTCGCCCGCCGCGCCCGTCCCGCAGGGGGACGACACGGTCGACCTCCTTCCCCGCCTCGCCGGACGGGTCTTAAAGGACGTCAGGTACCGGGCAGGCACCCGGACCTGAGGGCGAAGGTATCAGGGACCGCGTGCTGGCGGCTGGTACCCCCCTCCGCTGCCCCGTACGGGTGGTGTCCGCGACTCGCCGACGCGATCCGGCTGCAACAGCTTGACCTGGGAGGTTACCCAGCGCAGCATTACTCTCCGTATCATCCCGATCCTACCGCGACGCTCCACGGCGTTGACTGGATCGGGGATCTGACGAAGGAGAAGCGCCAGATGGGCGACTATGCCAAGGCTCTAGGATCCAAGCTGCGTGGCATCCGTCAGCAGCAAGGTCTGTCTCTGCATGGTGTCGAACAGAAGTCAGGTGGCCGGTGGAAGGCCGTGGTGGTCGGCTCGTACGAGCGAGGTGATCGCGCGGTGACCGTGCAGAAGCTCGCTGAGCTTGCCGATTTCTATGGGGTTCCGGTCGCCGAACTACTGCCTGAGGGCCGGGTGCCCTCCGGTGGGGAGCCAGCGACCAAAATCGTGATCAACTTGGAGCGTCTACAGCAGTTGCCGGTAGAGAAGGTGGGGCCGCTGGCCCGCTACGCTGCGACGATCCAGAGCCAGCGCGGCGACTACAACGGCAAGGTGCTGTCTATCCGCACCGAGGACCTGCGGTCGTTGGCGATCATCTACGACATGTCACCGGGCGAGCTCACCGAGCAGTTGATCGGCTGGGGAGTGCTCCCTCCGGAGGCCCGTCCCGCGAAGGAGGAGTAGGGGAGGAGGGGGGCTGCCGCTCGTCAAGGGCGAGCGGCTCGCTCGCGCGGGCACTTGACGCTCACGAGCCCCGCGGCAGTGCGGCGATAGCTCCGAGCACTCCGTTGACGAACCGCGGCGAGTCCTCGGTTGACAGTGCCTTGGCCAGCTCGATGGCCTCGTCGATGGCCACCGCGTCATCAACCTCGTCGGAGTACAACAACTCGAACAGGCCCAGCCGTAGCACGGCGCGGTCGACCGGGGGCATCCGTTCGAGAGTCCAACCATGGGCCTGCGCGGCGAGCAGCCGGTCGATGTCCTCCCGGTGCGCAGCTACCCCCTGTACCAAGGACACCGTGTAGTCACTCACCGGAGGCACCTCTGGTGCCCCGACCCGCTCGGCGAGCAGCGCGAGCGGGTCCAGCCCGCGCAGGTCGGACTCGAACAGGATGTCGACGGCGCGCTTGCGGGCCTTGCTCCGGGCGCCCACCTCAGGAACTGACGCGGCCGAGGTAACGCCCGTCCCGGGTGTCGACCTTCACCTTCTCGCCGGTGCTGACAAACAGCGGCACCTGGATCTCAGCGCCGGTCTCCAGCGTGGCGGGCTTGGTGCCGCCGGTTGACCGGTCCCCCTGCAGCCCTGGATCGGTATGCGAGATCACCAGCTCTACAGAGGTCGGCAGCTCGACGTAGAGTGGAGTGCCTTCGTGCACCGCGACCAGCACATCCTGGTTGTCCAGCAGGTACCTCGCCGCTTCCCCCACGACCTCACCCGGGATGGTGATCTGGTCGTAGGTGTCGGTGTCCATGAACACGAAATCGGCGCCGTCGGAGTACAGGTAGGTCATGTCCCGGCGGTCGACAGTGGCGGTCTCGACCTTGGTGCCGGCGTTGAAGGTCTTGTCGACCACCTTGCCCGACAGCACGTTCTTCAGGGTGGTGCGCACAAAAGCGCCACCCTTTCCTGGTTTGACATGCTGAAAACTCACGACAGACCACAGTTGGCCATCGAGGTTGAGCACGAGCCCGTTCTTCAGGTCATTGGTGGTGGCCACGTCAGCCTGCACTCCCATGGTGAGAAGGTGGTCTTAAACGACCACGAGGTCCTTCGTGGTCCGGGTGAGGAGTTCCGGCTCACCGTCGGAGACGACGAGGGTGTCCTCAATGCGCACACCGCCCCGGTCTGCCAGGTAGACACCTGGCTCGACGGTGACCGCCATGCCTGGCGCCAGTGTACCGACCCCTAGCTGGGACAATGCCGGGGCCTCGTGGATCTGCAGGCCGACCCCATGTCCCAGACCATGCAGGAAGTCCGCACCATGGCCGGCCTGCTTGATCACATCCCGGGCGGCGGAGTCCACTTCGCGGACGTCGGCGCCGGCGCGCAGTGCGGCCCGGCCGGCGGCCTGGGCCACCGCCACCAGGTGGTAGAGCTCGCGTTGCCACTGCGCGGGCGCACCGAGCACCACGGTGCGGGTCATGTCCGAGTGGTAGCCGTCGACCAGTGCTCCGAAGTCCATCTTCACCAGGTCACCGCGGTGCAGCTCCGCGTCGGTGGGGCGGTGGTGCGGAACCGCTGAGTTGGGCCCGGTCGCCACGATCGTCTCGAACGACGGCCCGGCCGCCCCCGCTGCGATCATCCGCGCCTCCAGGTCGCGGGCCACCTCCCGCTCGGTACGGCCGGGCCGCAGCCCACCTTCAGCGAGCAGCCCGGCCAGGGCGGTATCGGCGGCCAGGCAGGCCGCCCGCAACGCGGCCACCTCGTGTTCGTCTTTGACCAACCGCAGCTTCTCCACCGGCCGGGAGACGGCAATCAGCCGCTCCGCGCCGGCGACCTCGACCAGCGCCCCGTACCGCTCCACCGTCACCACATGGCTCTCGAACCCGAGGTGGCTTATTCCCGCCTCGCTGACCTCCTGCACCAGACGCAGCGCACTGGCGCGGTCGATGACCAGGCGCAGCTCCGGCACCTGCCGCGCGGACTGGGTCCGGTAGCGACCGTCGGTACAGAACACCGTCCGGTCCTCGCCCCCGATGTGCACCAGCAAGGCAGCGTTCGAGCCGGTGAACCCGGTGAGATAGCGGATGTTGATGAGGTCGGTGATCAGCAGGGCGTCCAGCTCGAGGTCACCGAGCTGGACACGAAGCGCGTCGCGACGCCGGGAATAGGACATGTTCTGACGGTAGCCGGTGTGTGCCGGGTCAGGTGCTGGCGCGGCCGGCAATCCAGCGCAGCGCGAGCGAGTAGCCGTCCACCCCGAAACCGACGATGATCCCGGAGGCGATCGCCGAGAGGTAGCTGTGCTGGCGGAATGGTTCCCGGGTGTGCACGTTGCTGATGTGCACCTCCACCAGCGGCGCCGACACCTGGGCGGCGGCATCGCGAACCGCGACCGAGTAGTGCGTCCACGCCGCAGCGTTGAGCACCACCGGAGTGGCGGTGTCGGTGGCCTCATGCAGCCAGCCCAGCATCTCGCCTTCGTGGTCGGTCTGCCGCACGTCCACTACGAGTCCCAAGTCGGTGCCGACCCGCTGGCACAGCGCGACCAGATCGCCATAGCTGGTTGTGCCGTAGATGTCCGGTTCGCGGGTGCCGAGCCGGCCCAGGTTCGGCCCGTTGAGCACCAGTACCTTCACCGCCGACCTCCCACGCCCGCCACCCCCGCCCCGCCGGCTCCCACCCCGCCGGCTCCGGCGCCGACGGCGACCGCGGCGTAGGCCCCGGCCAGCAGCTCCGGGCCGGGACCTTCCAGCCGCCCCGGCTTGGCCAGCCCGTCGAGCACCACGAAGCGCAGCACCCCGGAGCGGGTCTTCTTGTCATTGCGCATGATGGCCAGCAGCTCAGGCAGCGCGTCGGGGTCGTAGCCGGTGGGCAGCCCGAGCGCGGTGAGCACCCGGCGGTGCCGGGCCGCGGTGGCCTCGTCCAGCCGCCCCGCGAGTCGGGCCAGTTCGGCGGCGAAGACCATCCCGACGCTCACCGCATGGCCGTGCCGCCAGCGGTAGTTCTCGCGGCGCTCCACGGCGTGGCCCAAGGTGTGGCCGTAGTTGAGCACTTCGCGCAGGTGCGACTCCCGCAGGTCGGCCGACACCACCTTGGCCTTGACCTGTATCGCGCGGCCGACCAGCTCGGCCAGCACCGGCCCGGCCGGGTCCAGCGCGGCGGGCGGATCGGCCTCGATACGGTCCAGGATGATCGGATCGGCGATGAACCCGGCCTTGACCACCTCGGCCATGCCCGCGATGAGCTCCGCCTTCGGCAGCGTCTGGCAGGTGTCCAGGTCAACCAGCACCGCCGCGGGCTCGTGAAACGCCCCGACCAGGTTCTTGCCCGCCTCGGTGTTGATCCCGGTCTTGCCCCCCACCGCGGCGTCCACCATCGCCAGCAACGTGGTGGGCACCAGCACCACCCGGACCCCGCGCAGCCACGTCGCGGCGACGAAACCGGCGAGGTCGGTGACCGCGCCGCCGCCCAGGGCGACGACGGTGCCGGTGCGGTCCAGCCCGATCCGGGCGAGGATGTCCCAGCAGAACGCTGCCACCGCCAGGCTCTTGCCGTCCTCGGCGTCGGGCACCTCGATCCGGTTCGCGTTGGCCCCGGCGGACTCCAGCGCGACGCGCAGCGCCTCTGCCCGATCGATCACCGTCGGCTGGTGCACGATCGCCACCGTGCCGCCGCCGATGGCCTTGAGCAGCTCCTCCTGCAGGTCGCGGCCGACCACGACGTCGTAGGGCTGCGCCGTCGCCACCCGGATCCGCACCGGCCCAGTCATCCCGCTCCTCCCAGGGCCGTCAGCACGTCCTGGGTGATCTCTTCGGGGCTGCGCCGGTCGGTGGCGATCTCCACCGTGGCCACCTCCCGGTACAGCGGCAACCGGGCGTTGAGCAGGGCGGCGAAGGTGGCCCGCGGGTTCACCCCGGCCAGCAGCGGGCGCGCGGTGGACAGCCCGGTGCGGCGCACCCCCTCGGCCATGCCCACCGACAAGAACACCACCCGGTGCCCGCGCAGCGCGGCACG
>DASTLT010000252.1:0-14635 GCA_035714625.1 Pseudonocardiaceae bacterium
CCCCCCGACGGTAGCGAATCGGGTTTTAGGTCCGGCAGCCTGGAGCGGTACCCCAGGCCGGCCCACGCCAGCGAGCACGCCCTGGCCCTACCGCTGCCCGTCCCGCACTCCCCGAAGGCCACCTCCGCATGTCCGCTGATCTGCGCCCCGAGCCGAACCCCGACCTTGAAGGCATCCCGCACACCGGTGAGACGGTGCTCACCGGCGGGTACCTGGCGGAGCCCCAAGCCGAAGACTTCCGGCATGCCGAAGCCGCCCCCAGAGATCTCCATTGGTACAAGCGGGCGGTCTTCTACGAGGTGCTGGTCCGCGCGTTCTACGACCACGACGGCAACGGCACCGGCGATTTGCGCGGCCTCACCAGCAAGCTTGACTACCTGGAGTGGCTGGGCATCGACTGCCTGTGGCTGCCGCCGTTCTATGCCTCCCCGCTGCGCGACGGGGGCTACGACATCTCCGACTTCCGGGCCGTGCTGCCTGAGTTCGGCACTGTCGAGGACTTCGTGGAGTTGCTCGACGAGGCCCACCGGCGGGACATCCGAGTGATCACTGATCTGGTGATGAACCACACCTCCGACCAGCACCCCTGGTTTCAGGAGTCGCGCCGGGACCCGGAGGGACCCTACGGCAACTTCTACGTCTGGAGCGATAAGGACACGGCCTACTCGGAAGCCCGGGTCATCTTCATCGACACTGAGAGCTCGAACTGGACCTATGACCCGGTGCGCGGCCAGTTCTACTGGCACCGGTTCTTCTCCCACCAGCCAGATCTCAACTTCGAGAACCCCGAAGTTGGCGAGGCGATGCTCGACGTGCTGCGGTTCTGGCTGGATCTCGGCATCGACGGATTCCGGCTCGACGCGGTGCCCTACCTGTTCGAGGAGGAAGGCACCAACTGCGAGAACCTGCCGCGCACCCACGAGTTCCTCAAGCGCTGCCGCAAACTGGTCGACGACGAGTACCCGGACCGGGTGCTGCTGGCCGAGGCCAACCAGTGGCCCGCCGACGTGGTGGAGTACTTCGGCGACCCGGCCACCGGCGGTGACGAGGCGCACATGGCGTTCCACTTCCCGCTGATGCCGCGGATCTTCATGGCGGTCCGGCGGGAGTCCCGGTTCCCGATCTCGGAGATCCTGGCCCAGACGCCCCGCATCCCGGCGAACGCCCAGTGGGGGATCTTCCTGCGCAACCACGACGAGCTGACCCTGGAGATGGTCACCGACGAGGAACGCGACTACATGTACGCCGAGTACGCCACCGATCCTCAGATGAAGAGGAACATCGGGATCCGCCGGCGGCTGGCGCCGCTGCTGGACAACGATCGCAACCAGCTCGAGCTCTTCACCGCTCTATTGCTGTCGCTGCCCGGTTCCCCCGTGCTCTACTACGGTGACGAGATCGGGATGGGGGACAACATCTGGCTCGGCGACCGGGACTCGGTGCGCACCCCCATGCAGTGGACACCGGACCGCAACGCCGGCTTCTCCACCTGTGATCCCGGTCGCATCTACCTACCGGTGATTATGGATCCCGTATACGGGTATCAGGCCCTCAACGTCGAGGCGCAGTCGAACTCGACGCAGTCGCTGTTGAACTGGACCCGGCGTATGATCCATGTACGGCACGAGCACCCGGCGTTCGGGCTGGGCGACTTCACCGAGCTCGGGTCCTCGAACCCCAGCGTGCTGGCCTACCGCCGGCATCACCAGGCCAACGGTGACGAGGATCTGGTGATCTGCGTGAACAACCTGTCCCGGTTCCCGCAGCCGGTCGAGCTTGACCTGTCCGAACAGGAGGGCGGCATCCCGGTCGAGCTGACCGGAGGCGTGCACTTCCCCCCCATCGGCAAACTGCCCTACCTGCTCACCCTGCCCGGGCACGGCTTCTACTGGTTCCAGATCATCAGACCCGGGGGTGAGACGTGACACCTGCTGTGGAACGTGGCACCTGATGAGCCCCGCCGAATGGCTCACCAGCATCGCCGTCGCACTGCGCACCCTGCTGCCTGAGCAGCGCTGGTTCGCGGGGAAGGGCCTGCCGGTGCACGGCGTCAGCCCGGTGCGGGCCACCGTGCTGGGCGGCACCGATCCGCAGTTGCTGCACGCCGTCGTCGAGGTCGACCAGGGCGTGGCCCGTCGCGACCGCTACCAGTTCCTGCTCGGGGTACGCAGCGAGCTCCCCGACTCCCTCGGGCACGCCTGGGTGGCCGCGTCCGGTGACCGCGTGGTGTACCAGGCGATCCACGACCCGGAGCTGACGGGCTGGCTGCTGAGCCTGATGGCCGCGGGTGCCGAGGTGGACGGGCTGCGCTTCGGCACCGAGCCCGGCGTCACGCTGGACACCGGCTTACGCTCCCGCCCGGTGGGGGGCGAGCAGTCCAACACCTCGCTGGTGTACGGACAGACCTACATCCTCAAGCTCTTCCGCAAGTTGGATACCGGGTTGAGCCCGGACCTGGAGTTGCATCGCGCGCTGGCTGCCGTGGGCTGCAAGCACATCGCCACGCCGCTGGGCAGCATTGAGGGTGCCTTGGACTCTGGAGTGGCCAGCTACGGCATGCTCACCGAGTACCTGCGGGGCACCGCAGACGGCTGGGCGATGGCGACCGCCAGCGTCCGGGACCTGCTGGCCGAGAACCAGCTTGCCGAGGGCGCGGACGGGCCGGTAGACCCGGGGGACGTCGGCGGCGACTTCGCCTCCGAGTCCCACCGGCTGGGCCATGCGGTGGCCACCGTGCACGCCGACCTGGCCACCGCGCTGGGCAGCTCTGCCGGCCCATCCGGATACCTTCCCGCAGTGGCCGATCGCATGCACCGCAAGCTGGACGCCACGCTCGCCCAGGTCCCCGACCTGGCGCCGTACGAGTCCGCGTTGCGGATGGCCTTCGATGAGGTACGGGACCACCCCGGGCCGGTGCCGATCCAGCGGGTGCATGGCGACCTGCACCTCGGGCAGGTGCTGCGTAGCGTCACCGGCTGGATCTTGATCGACTTTGAGGGGGAACCGATGGCGCCGCTGGCCGAGCGGATCGCTCCCGCCTCGGTCCTGCACGACGTCGCCGGAATGCTGCGCTCCTTCGACTACGCCGCCCACCACCTACCGCTCGGCGACGCCGACCCGCAGCACCGCGCCACAGTGGCGCTGGAATGGGTCACCCGTAACCAGGAAGCGTTCTGTGACGGCTACGCTCAAGTCGGCGCCGACCCCCGGGAGCAGGCCGTCCTGCTGCGTGCCTTCGAGCTGGAGAAGGCCGTGTACGAAGTCAGCTACGAGCACCACAACCGCCCGAGCTGGCTGCCAATCCCGTTGACCGCCATCGCCCGCCGCACTGACCAGATCAGCCATCAGCCCTAATGGCCCGGTCCTATCACCGGCATCAGCGCCACCCAAGGCGGCTTTGCGTCCTATCTGATGCTCGGGTCAGGCACTGTCTTCAATGAGCCATCAGGATAGTAGTAGAGCACCGCGGCGGTACCGCGCCCGCTTGTTTTGAACAGGCCGGTTCCGGAGAGCACGTTAACCGTCCCTGATTTCTCGCCAGATGTCCAGTCTAGTTCCGCCGTCCACGAGCACAAGCAATCCTTCGCATAAGCGAAGATCTCAAAGATTTCCGGCTCGGAACTTGAGATCACGTAGGGAAACTGCGGGGTTTCGTCCGGCTCAGTGCGCAGATTCTGTGTCTGTCTGGGCACAGCCACCGGCTCTCGTTCGTCGAGATCTATCTCGAACCTCCGCGTATTGACCGCCTCATGCAGCCTGATATGGCACTTAGTGACGATCACTCCAGCGGGCGGGCTCCTCCGCTCTGCGACCTCCACCTGCAGGCCATGCAGGACGACAACCTTATCACCCTTCCCCTGCAAGGACAATTCTATGACACTTCTTTCCACACTATAGCCGCCGTGCCGGTAGGCCCAACGCGAGTTGAGCTGATCAAATCCAGGCAGCATCCTGGTCTCGAAACCCACAGGAAAGATCCAACTGCCGTTCGGACAACTGTCGTCCTGTTTCACGACTACGTCGAATGGAACCGGCTCGACGATGATCTTTTTTAACCGGTCGTACAGGTCTGTCACGACAAGCGCAAGAAGTGGAGTCAATACTAGAATAATCAGAGAAGTCAGGACTGTGCTCTTCTTGAGCGCCAGCCCGCCTTTTCCACCAGGTTTGACCGAGTGGTCACCCGTCGACTCTGGTGGCGGATTGTGATCCACGCATCACTCCTTGGGCGTCAGGTGGTGTGAATGCGGTCGACGAGCAGGCCGACCCCGTGCTCCCGGCCGTGCCCCTCCGGCCACCTACGGTCAGCCCTATCAGCCGCCGCCCGCCGCCGTGCAGGTCGTCCAGCTCCACCCGGTAACCGTCTGCCATCACGCTCCTGCCTGAGCTGCACCCGACTCCCCCAGCGCACCGGCAGCGTAGTTGGATGCGCGGCACCGCCAGACCGAAACGGCACACTGCACACCGGCCGGGTACTCCGCCCGTTCCGCAGTAATCATGCCGAAGGTCACTGTCTGCGCACGGTGGGCACGCCCTGCTCCGAGCGGCTGGAGCAGGAGCGCTGACCGCGGGACCAGTCCTCCCAGGTTGGCTGTTGTTACGAGCAGCGATCCGGGGCTGGCGGTACTTGCAGAGCGGCCCACCTGGTGTGCGTCACGCTGCGTGCCCGTGATCAGAAGCGGATTGGCGGTACCTGTGTTCACCTGCAGTTTCCATACTGGACTGGGGGGAACGGACGGGGCATGATCGAAGAGACGCAGAGACCGGCTGAAGTCGCCGCCACGCCGCCCAGTGCGGTCGCGGTCTGCGCCGCCCACCAGACGGGGATCCGGGCCGGACTGGGTCGCAGGTCGTGATCCAGTACCGCCCTGCTCCGGACTCCGGTGACCGCGGCAGCGAGGTCCCGGCACCGGCCCACCTCGCGCCACAGCCCCCCGCTGTCCTCGCTGACCCCGCCGACCTGCAACTGTTTCACGACTGGGTGACCCACCAGACCCTGCACGACGTGAAAACCGGCCTGCCTAACCGGCAACACTTCTTCTCCCGCCTGGAGCGAGTGCTCGCGCGGCTTGAGCCATCAGCGGTGGTGACCCTGCTGCACCTCGACCTGGACGGCTTCTCGATGATCAACGACGGGCTGGGTGACCAGGCCGGTGATCAGGTGCTGGAGGTGGTGGGCCAGCGCCTGCGGACGGTGGTCGCCGACCGGCAGGCGATGGTCGGCCGGATCGGCGGAGACGAGTTCGCGATCCTCATCGAGCCCGAGGACCCGGTGCCGAACGTGGCGGCCCTGGCCGAGACGATCAATACCAGGCTCGCCGAGCCCATCTCGCTGCCGGGGACCGAGGTGGCGCTCACCGCGACCATCGGGGTGGTGCAACAGCAGGGCGCCGGCACGGCGCACGCCGAACTGCTCCGCGCCGCCGGCGCCACGCTGCATCGGGTTCGGGGCAGGGCCAAGCGGCAGTGGGCCCTGTTCGACGCCGACATCGATGCCGCGGAACGCGTGGAGTTCCAGTTGGCGGCGCAGTTGCCTGCCGCGCTGGCAAACGGCGAGCTGCGGGTGCAGTACCAGCCGGTAGTGAGCTTGGACACCGGCTGGCCGGTAGCTGTGCAGGCCCTGCTGAGCTGGGGGCATCCCCAGCACGGGCCGCTGTCCGCCGAGCGATGCGCCCACGTCGCTGAGCAGACCGGCGCGGGGTACGCGGTCGGCCGGTGGTTGCTGCGGACCGCCGCGGAGCAGGCCGTGTCCTGGCAACGAGACGCCAGCCACCCCGTTCAGCCCCGCGGTGCCGGTCCGGTGCCGCCGGTGGTGGTCAACCTGACCCCGCGGCAAGCGCAGGACCCGGATCTGGTGGCCACCGTGCGAGCCGTGCTGGTGCAGACCGGCTTGGCGCCAGCCGGGCTGGAGCTGCGCGTGCCGGTCGGCGCGATCCGGACGGTCCATGGCCTGCTCGCGGGCGAGGGCGGCGAGCAGGCCGAGGACAATCTGAAAGTCCTCACCGAGCTGGGCGTACCCGCGGGACTGTGCGACTTCGGCGGCGGTATCGGCGGGCTGCGCTGCCTGGCTGAGCTGCCGGTGGGCGCGGTGCAGGTGGCCCAGCCGGTGTCCCGGCAGGTGGCTGACGACCCGTCCCGGCTCCTGTCCCAGGCGGTGCATGCCCTGGTCCATCTGGTGCGGGAGGCCGGGATCAACGTGATCGCCTACCCGGTCGACAGCCGCGAGCAGGCTGGTTGCTGGCAGTGGGTGGGCGCGAACTGGGCGGTCGGCGCCCTGTTCGGCCCACCGGGCCCACCGGAGCACATCGAGCGGCTGCTCGACGTCCAGAGCAGCAGATAGCCGCTGCACGGCAGGCAGCAGGCAGCTTCTCCGGTCCCACCAGCCGGTCATACTGAGGTGCTACCTTCCGGATATGCTACCACCCGTCCGGTTGGACCAGGCCGTGCCGGCCAGTGGGAGAGCCCCGAGGAGGCCGCCCGTATGGCCGCACTGGCCAGAATGCGAGGCGAACCTCCTACCGAACCCCAGCGACGAACCGGATAAGCCGGCAACGACGTCTCGTCCTCGACGCAGGCGCGCTCATTGACATCGAGACGCATCCTCGAGGCGAGACCCTTTCGCAGCTCGGTAAAGGCATTCGAGGACGGTTACCGGCCGTACCTGCCAACTGTGGTGCTCGCGCAAGTATGGCGCAATCGGACCCGACAGCATCCGGTGCGGATGGTGCGCCGGCTATGCCTGCTACTCCCCTGCACCGAGCAGAACGCCGAGGACGTCGGGCGCTTGCCGCCCCCGCAGCGGTACGTCTGATGCCGTCGACGCGGCCGTGATCCTGGCCGCCGTTGAACACAACGCCGCCGTGCTCACCTCCGCCCCCAAAGACCTCGCCAAACTTGCCGCTGCGGCCGAATACCCAGTCCGCCTGCTCACCGTTTGACCCTCGAACGCACACCCCATTACCTCGGTGCCGGCCAAGAAAACCGCTATTCGACTCCGAATAGCACTGGGTAACCGCCACAAACTGTGATTCGGTGCCGGATGGCACTCAGCGAAGCGAGCCGACACACTGGGGACATGGCTAGAACTGGACGGGTACAGGACGACGTTGTGCCAGCCGCCGAGCTGCGCAGGCTGCTCGCGGGTGAGTGCCACGACCCGCATGCGGTGCTCGGCGCCCACCCGCACCGCGACGGCACGGTGATCCGGGTGCTGCGCCCGCACGCCGACGAGATCACGGTGCTGCGCACCGACGGCAAACCGGGCTCCGAGCACCGGCTGGCCCGTAGCCCCGAGGGCCTGTTCTACGGGGTGCTGCCCGGACCCCCGGGCGACTACCGGCTGCGGGTGCGCTACGGGGAGCACACCGAGATCACCGATGACCCGTACCGCTGGCTACCGACGCTGGGCGAGGTCGACCTGCACCTGATCGGGGAGGGCCGTCACGAGCGGCTGTGGGACGTGCTGGGCGCGCACCTGCGGGCGTATGAGACGCCGGGGGGCACCGTGGCGGGCACCTCGTTCGCGGTGTGGGCGCCGCATGCCCGGGGGGCGCGGGTGTGCGGGGACTTCGACGGCTGGTCGGGGGTGGCGAGCCCGCTGCGCTCGCTGGGCTCCTCGGGGGTGTGGGAGGTCTTCCTGCCCGGGGTCGGACCGGGCACCCGCTACAAGTTCCGCCTGCTCGGACCGGACGGAAACTGGCACGAGAAAGCCGACCCGCTGGCCCGCGTCACCGAGGTGCCCCCGCAGACCGCCTCCGTGGTCGCCGCCCCGAGCAGCTACGAGTGGGGGGACGCGCAGTGGCTGACCCGCCGGGCGCAGGTGCAGGTGACGGCGGAGCCGATGAGCATCTACGAGGTGCACCTGGGGTCCTGGCGCTCGGGCCAGGACGGCCAGGCCCCGGCATATCGACAGATCGCCGACGAGCTCGTGGCGCATGTCCGGACCATCGGGTTCACCCATGTCGAGTTGCTGCCGGTAGCCGAGCACCCGTTCGGCGGCTCCTGGGGCTACCAGGTCAGCTCCTACTATGCGCCGACGGCACGCTACGGCTCGCCTGACGACTTCCGCTACTTTGTCGACACCTTGCATGCCGCCGGGATCGGAGTGATCGTCGACTGGGTGCCCGCGCACTTCCCGCGCGACGCATGGGCGCTGGCCTGTTTCGACGGGGCACCCTGCTACGAGCACGCCGACCCGCGGCGCGGGACGCACCCGGATTGGGGCACGCTGATCTTCGACTTCGGCCGCAACGAGGTCCGCAACTTCCTGGTGGCCAACGCGCTGTACTGGCTGGAGGAGTTCCACCTCGACGGCCTGCGGGTGGACGCGGTGGCCTCGATGCTCTACCTGGATTACTCCCGCGAGCCCGGGCAGTGGCTGCCCAACGTGCACGGCGGGCGGGAGAACCTGGACGCGGTGGCGTTCCTGCAGGAGATGAACGCCACCGTCTACCGGCGCCATCCCGGCGTGATCACGATCGCCGAGGAGTCCACCGCCTGGCCCGGTGTGACCAGGCCCACCTATCTGAACGGTCTGGGCTTCGGGTTCAAATGGAACATGGGCTGGATGCACGACACCCTGGACTATCTCGGCCGCGATCCGGTGCACCGCACCTACCATCACAATCAGTTGACCTTCTCGCTGATGTACGCCTGGAGCGAGAACTACGTGCTACCGCTCTCGCACGACGAGGTGGTGCACGGGAAGGGCTCGCTGTGGACCCGGATGCCGGGCGACGACTGGAACAAGGCGGCCAACCTGCGCGCCCTGCTCGGGTACATGTGGGCGCACCCCGGCAAGCAACTGCTGTTCATGGGCGGTGAGCTGGGACAGCCCGCGGAATGGGCGGAGAGCCGGGCCCTGGACTGGCCCCTGCTGGCCGATCCCCTGCACCGCGGACTGATGCAGATGGTCGGCGATCTCAATGCCGCTTACCGGACGCACCGCGCGCTGTTCAGCCAGGACACCACCCCGGCCGGGTTCGAGTGGATCGATGCCAACGACGCCGAGGGCAACGTGCTGAGCTTCCTGCGCTGGGGTGACGACGGCTCGGTGCTGGTCTGCCTGGCCAACTTCGCGGGCGCCCCGCACGAGGGCTACCGGGTCGGGTTGCCCTTCCCGGGACGCTGGCGCGAGGTGTTCAACACCGACGCCGAGGTCTACGGCGGCTCCGGCGTCGGCAACCTGGGTGAGGTGATCGCCACCGCGGAGCCGTGGCACGGCCGCCGCCACTGCGCCGTGCTGCGGCTGCCACCCGCCGGCGTGCTCTGGCTCGTCCCCGCCGGACCCTCATGCTGATTCCCCGGGCCGCCCGGTCACCGCGCCGCGCTGCCCCGGTCGTGCTGCTCACCCCGGTGCTGCTCACCCCGGTGCTGCTGGTCGCAGCGGGTTGCGCCACCGTGATCCCCGGGCGGGCCAGGCCCGGGGAGGGGGTGCTCACCATACCGGTGGACACCAGCGGTCAGAACAGGACGCGGGTCAGGGCGCGGCGGGCGGCAGCCACCCGCGGGTCGTCCGGCGGGAACAGCTCGAACAGCTCGACCAGGTGGGCCCGGACCCGGTTGCGATCGTCGCCGGTGAGCCGGCGCACGGCACCGACCAGCCGATCGAAGGCCCGCTCCACCTGCCGGCTGGCCACCTCGACGTCGGCCGCGGCGAGCTGGGCGTCGACGTCCTCGGGTGCAGCATCGGCCCGCGCCACCGCCGAGGGGTCGGCGGTGCTCGCCCGAGCCAGAAAGCGGACCTGCCCCAGCGCGGCCCTGGCCTGCGCGTTGCCCGGTTCGCTGTCCAGAAGCTGCTGGTAGGCGACCTCCGCGGCGGAGTAGTCACCGGACTGCAGGGCGGCCTCGGCGGCGGCGAACCGGGGATCACTGGCGGGCTCGGGCGGTGCCCCGCCCCGGCCGGTCACGGCCTGCTCGGCAGTTCTGACGGCGGGCATCTGGTCCCGCAGCGCATCCAGCATCCGGGTGATCCACTGCCGCACCTGCGGCTCGGGCAGGGCGCCGGAGAAGGCGTCCACCGGCTGGCCGCCGGCGATGGCGATCACGGTGGGGATGGACTGGACACCGAAGACCTGGGCGATCCCGGGGTTGGCATCGATGTCCACCTTGGCCAGTACCCACGCCCCCCCGTCGGCCTCGGCGAGCCGCTCCAGCACCGGGGAAAGCTGTTTGCACGGGCCGCACCAGGTCGCCCAGAGATCCACCACCACGGGCACCTGCAGGGAGCGCTCCACCACCTCGGCCTGAAAGCTCTGCTCGGTGACGTCCAGGATCCACCCGCCGCCTGCGGCGCCGGGACCTCGCGCCTGCTGCTGACCGGCCGAGTCAGCCCGCGCCTTCAGCGCGGACAGGTCGACGGCACCGGAGATGGCTCGGCTCTGCTGCGGTTTGGGCCTGCTCACGCCCCCTATCCTGGCACGGGTCCGAGAACGCCTCAGCTCCGCCGTCAGAACCGGGCCGGTTCCCGGTACTCACCCCATTCCGCTTTGAGTGCCCCGCAGATCTCCCCCAGGGTGGCCTCGGCGCGCGCCGCGTCGAGCATCGGCTCCACCAGATTGCCCTCGCCCCGGGCGGTCTGGACCATTGCGGCGAGCGCTCGCTGCACCGCTGCCTGGTCGCGCTGGGCCCGGCGCTGGGCCAGCATCTGGTGCTGCTCGCGCTCCACTTCGTGGCTGATTCGAAGGATCTCCAGCTCGTCGGTGACCGACTCGGTGAGCGTGTTCACTCCGACAATCTTCTTGTCGCCCTTCTCCAGCGCCCGCTGGTAGGCGAATGCGGCGTCGGCGATCTCGCCGGTGAACCAGCCGTCCTCGATGCCGCGCAGGATGCCCGAGGTCATCTCCCCGATGGGGTGCGCGCCGGAGGGAACTGCGGCCGCGGCCAGGTCCTTGATCCGGTCGAAGATCTGCTCGGCCTCGGCCTCGATCCGGTCGGTCAGCGCCTCGACATACCAGGAGCCCCCCAGCGGGTCGGCCACGTTGGTCACCCCGGACTCCTCCATGATCACCTGCTGGGTGCGCAGTGCGATCTCCGCGGCCCGCTCGGTGGGCAGCGCCAGCGTCTCGTCCAGTGCGTTGGTGTGCAGTGAGTTGGTGCCACCCAGCACGGCGGCGAGCGCCTCGATCGCGGTCCGCACCACGTTGTTGTATGGCTGCTGGGCGGTCAGCGAGACCCCAGCGGTCTGGGTGTGAAAGCGCATCCACAGCGCCTTCTCGCTGGTCGCCCCGTACACCTCGCGCATCCAGCGGGCCCAGATCCGCCGGGCGGCGCGGAACTTGGCGATCTCTTCGAAGAAGTCCACATGGGCGTCGAAGAAGAAGCTCAGGCCGGACGCGAAGCGGTTGACGTCCAGCCCGCGGGAGCGGCCCAGCTCCACGTAACCGAAGCCGTCGGCCAGGGTGAAGGCGAGTTCCTGGGCGGCCGTCGCCCCGGCCTCGCGGATGTGGTAGCCGGAGATGGACAGCGGCTTGTAGGCCGGGATCCGCTCCGTGCAGTACGCCATGAGGTCCCCGATCAGCCGCAGATGGGGCTCGGGTGGGAACAGCCACTCCTTCTGGGCGATGTACTCCTTGAAGATGTCGGTCTGCAGCGTGCCGTTGAGCTGGCCGATGTCCGCGCCCTGCCGCTGGGCGGCGACGAGGTACATGCAGAACACCGGCACCGCGGGGCCGGAGATCGTCATCGACGTGCTGACCTGCTCCAGCGGGATGCCGGCGAACAGCACATCCAGGTCCGCGGCGCTGTCGATCGCCACCCCGCAGTGCCCGACCTCGCCCAGGCTGCGCGGGTCGTCGGAGTCGCGGCCCATCAGGGTGGGCATGTCGAAGGCCACCGAGAGCCCGCCGCCGCCGCCGCGCAGGATCTGCTGATAGCGCTGGTTGGTCTGGCGCGCGGTGCCGAACCCGGCGAACTGGCGGATCGTCCAGGTCCGTCCCCGGTAGCCGGTGGCGTGGATGCCGCGGGTGAACGGGTACTCCCCCGGCCAGCCGATCCGCTCGAACCCCTCGACGGTGTCGCCCTCGCCCGGCCCGTACACCGGCTCGACCTCGACCCCGGACAACGTGGTGAAGTCGGCGTCCCGGAGCTGGCCGGCGGCGCTCGCCTCGGCGTAACGACGCTGCCAGCGCTGCCGACCGGCCTGCGGGTCGGCGTGCTGGGAGCCGTAGCCAGGTGTCATCCCGAGACCTCCTGAGCGCAGCAGTGTTACATCCGACAGTAGGATGTCAAACTAACTTGCGCCAGGTGCCTCCCGTCACACCCGCTACGGTTCATCCATGCCGTCGCACCTCCCGTTGCCCTTCGACCCGATCGACCGTGCTGCGCAACTGTGGCAAGACCGCATCGGACCCGCCGAGACGATGGCCGCGGTCACCAACGTGATGCGCGTGCAGCAGATCCTGCAGTCGGCGGTGGACGCCGCGCTGCGCCCGCATGGCCTGACCTTCGCCCGTTACGAGGCGCTGGTGCTGCTGCTGTTCTCCCGGCGGGGCAGCCTGCCGATGAAGGTGATGGGCCAGCGACTGCAACTGCACCCGACCAGCGTCACCAACATCGTCGACCGGCTGGAGGCCGACCATCTGGTCGAGCGCACCCCGCACCCCACCGACCGGCGCACCACTCTGGTGGCGATCACCGAGACGGGGCGGCAACGCCAGAAGCTGGCGACGGTGGCACTCACCGACATCGACTTCGGCCTGATCGGGCTGAACGCTGCGCAGATCGCGCAACTCACCACGCTGCTCACCCAGGTACGCCGCGCCGCAGGCGACTTCACCTCATGAGTGCGTTTCGGTGCTGGAACACCGTTACGCCCTCACGACTATCGCTCGTAGACGGGGAACATGTGCACGCCGCCGGGCGCCGAAAAAAGGATCTCCAACTCGTCGGCTCGGTCCGGGGGAACTAACTGCCAGCCCAGCCCGCCGAACCGCTCCTGACCGGCGACACTGCCGAAGTTCAACGGCACGGGAGTGTGCGGCCTGTTCACCTCACCGACACCGGTTCCGCCGCGCACCCACCACTTCGCCTCGTGGACCCAACCACCCGGAAAACCAAAATGCAAATTGACCAGGGCCCGACCGCCCCATCCGCCTTTGGGATCGAACCCGAAGCTGACCCGCTGGGTCGGCCAGTCCTGCTTGCGACTGCCCATGCCGGGTGCGGTGACGATGTACATGGTCTGGTCCTCGGTGACGGTGCGGCGCACTGCCGCAGGAGGGCGGATGCCGGCGAGCTGTGCAGCGCGCGACATGACGGTGTCGAAGGGAAAGGAGGGGCCGACGTCCCAGTGGGTGCCGTCCCCGGTGCCCTGTGTGTAGCGGTGGTGATCGCACACCCCACCGGGATGGGCGTCATTGCGCATGGCAGCCCCGACTTCCGCGGCGGTCAGCAGGACCACAGGCAACCGGCGGGCCAGGCAACGCTGGGCGATCCAGGCGGCGGTCAGCTCCAGCATCCGCGGATGGCGCAGCCACTCGGCGCGGGACCAACCGGCGAACCCGCACAGGCACAGGTTGTCGGACTCCTGGTTGCCGTTGCGCAGCGCCCAGCAGGCGTTGGCGTAGTCGACGTAGGTCTCGAAACGCTCGTCGTCCACGGCCGCGTGATAGCTGGCGTTGACCCCGGGACGGTTGAGGTAGGCGCCCAGCACGTCGACGTCGCGGGCACCCTCGCTGGTGTGAATGACGACCAGGCGGACCCGCTCACCGAGCCGGCTGGAGTACTTGTGGACGGGAATCATGTGAGTCGCCACGGGTGCGGGGCACTGGGGTCACGGTCGCGCACACCTCGCAGATCGGGTTGGCCGGCGACGTCCAGCTCGACGGCCGTGGCGCGGGCTTTCTCGCCCGGTTCGCGCTCCTCAGCGCTGCCCTGGACGGTGGTAAGCAATTCTTTATCGAGTCTGGGATCTGTCACAATCGGCCTCCTAATGGTGGCGGTACGCCCCAGGCTATGCACTCTGACCACATCTGCACACTCCCTGCTTTGTGGGTGCACAGTGGTGTTGCCCGCCCTGTGGTGGCATGACCAAACCACATCGGAATGCACGGGCACCCCACGACCCTAAGGGCGCTCGCGCTGCTCCTTGTGCGGCGGAGGAGCATCCGCGGGGTGGGGCCGCGTGACGAGTTCCGGCAACAGATTGTTCTCCAGCGCTTGGGCGACCATCGCCGCCCGTGAGTTGACCCCGAGCTTGGCGAAGATCCGCCGGAGATAAGAAGACACCGTGAAAGAACTGATCTCAAGCGCTGCGGCAATCGTCTTATTGGGATAACCCTGGGCCACCATGAGGGCGACTTCGGTCTCACGCCTACTGAGCGGGTTTGCGGTCAATGTGGCCGACGGAGGCTCGGGCGTCTCCAGTCGGCACCGCACATCGTCGACCTGCAGGTCGAGCAGGACCCCACTGGTGGGGGCAGCGGACATGCGCCGCTGCAGGCGCACGAGTTGGACGAGTTGACGTACTGCCGACTCAATACTGTCAAGGCTGCCGATCCGGTCACAACAACTCCCGGCACCGGCGGCCCCAGCGCTAGCGACCACCGTGAGCACTCCCCCTGTTGCTCGCTTGCCCCCGCGCGCTTCCTACCCGCGACGCTGGGACAACACGTCGGTATTTCACCAACGATCCTCC
>DASTLT010000253.1:0-3471 GCA_035714625.1 Pseudonocardiaceae bacterium
GTACCAGCCGCTGCGGTTACCGCGGGGCGTGTCTCGGCGGACTGCAGCGACCCAGCTCGCCGTGCAGGCCGAGTTCGCCGGCTGGGAACTCTCGCGGGTCCGGCTGTACTCCGATGGCACCCGCGCCGTGTTGCTGCGCCGACAGCGCACCTCGGTCGCTCAGCCCAAGCTGTCGTTGTAAGCGTCTCTCAACAGCGACATAGGGCCCGCACCTGCCGGTGCGGACCCTACTCGTGAGTCTGGTCGGCGCGGGTGGTTGGGACCAACCCCGGCGAGCAGACCTCAGGCGCTGAGCGCGCGGATCTGGTCGGCCTGCGGACCCTTAGGCCCCTGAGTGATCTCGAATTCCACCCGCTGGTTCTCCTCCAGCGTGCGGTAGCCTTGCGCCTGGATCGCCGAGAAGTGGGCGAACACGTCGGGGCCGCCACCATCCTGGGTGATGAAGCCGTACCCCTTCTCCGCGTTGAACCACTTGACCGTGCCGGTCGCCATCTTCCATCTCCTTCTCGGGCCGCCAGTGCGGCCCGTACTGCGGGTGTCCCGGATCGCCATCGTGATCACCCGGGGCGCTGTGCAGGCACCGCGCCAACCGGACACACTGAACGCCTGTGGCGCTTGCTCCACAGGCGTCCTTGGAACCAAGACTGCTACGGGCGCAGACGTTAGCAGAATGTGAGCGTCGCGCCAGGGGGAGCTTGGATCGTCTCACCGCCCGGACCCCTCGACCGGCCCCCCTGCGCGGCGCTGCCGGCCCGCGGGACGGTGCGCTCCCGCGCCGAGGGTCAGCAGCGGCGTAGGAACCGGTCGAGGACGCGGACACCGAAGGTCAGCCCGTCGACGGGAACCCGCTCGTCGACGCCATGGAACAACGCGGCGAAATCGAGATCGGGTGGCAGCCGCAGTGGCGAGAACCCGAAGCAGCGCATTCCCAGCCGGACGAAGGCCTTCGCGTCGGTGCCCCCGGAGAGCATGTAGGGGATCGTGCGCGCCTCGGGATCCTCCTGCCGGATCGCGGTGTCCATCACAGCCACCAGGTCCCCATCGAAGGTGGTCTGCACCGGCGGCAGGTTGACCACCCATTCGCGGGTGATGTCCGGACCGAGCAGCTCGTCGACCTCACGCTCGAAGGCCGCCTGCCGACCCGGCAACACCCGGCAGTCCACCACTGCCTCGGCAGTGGACGGTATGACATTGGCCTTGTAGCCAGCGGTGAACATCGTCGGGTTGGCGGTGTCGCGCAGGGTGGCGCCGATCAGCCGGGCCAGTCCACCGAGCTTGGTGACCACGCCATCCAGGTCGTCACCAGAGAAGTCCAGGCCGGTCTCCGCGCCCACTGCGGCCAGGAACTCCCGTACCGTCTCGGTGAGCACCAGCGGAAACCGGTGACGGCCCAGCCGGGCCACGGCCTCGCACAGTGCGGTCACCGCATTGTCCTCGTGCACCATCGAGCCGTGCCCGGCTCTGGCCCGAGCCCGCAGCCGCATCCAGGCGATACCCTTCTCCGCGGTCTCGATCAGGTAGAGCCGGCGACCCTCCCGCACCGTCAGGGAGAACCCGCCGACCTCACCGACTGCCTCGGTGCACCCCTCGAACAGCTCCGGGTGGTGCTCGACCAGCCAGTGCGAGCCCTGCAGCCCGCCGGCTTCCTCATCGGCCAGGAACGCGAACACCAGGTCGCGGGGCGGAGTGACGCCGTCCCGGCGGAGTCCTCTGGCCACCGCGATGGTCATGGCGACCATGTCCTTCATGTCGACCGCGCCGCGGCCCCACAGATAGCCGTCCTGGACTGCACCGGAGAACGGATGCACCGACCACTCGGCGGCGTCGGCGGGCACCACGTCGAGATGGCCGTGCACGAGCAGCCCGCCCCGGCTGGGGTCGGCACCGCGCAGCCGGGCGATCACGTTGCCCCGCCCGGGAGCGCCGGACTCCACGTAGGTGGGCTCAAAGCCCACCTCGGACAGCTTCTCCGCGACGTACTCGGCCGCGACCCGCTCCCCGACCAGGGTGTCGGGGTCTCCGGTGTTGGTGGTGTCGATGCGGATCAGGTCGCTGGCCAGGCCGACGACCTCGTCCTGCGCTGCGCTGGTGCTGCCTGCCGATGTGCCCACCTGGCCTTCCTACCACCATCTGCCGGGGCCCACGCGCGGTCCGGGTTTGGGCGCAGCCCGGCGATCGGCTACCCTCGTTGAGCGTCGCACGGCAATTTTCGTGTGCGCGAGGTCTTGGTGGACCAGTGTGGAACGTCCCAGTGGTGGAATGTTCCAGTGGTGGAATGTCCGAGTGGCGGAATGGCAGACGCGCTAGCTTGAGGTGCTAGTCCCCGACAAGGGGGTGGGGGTTCAAGTCCCCCCTCGGACACGACCACTACGCCCACGGGTGATCTTGGTAGGGTTTCGGCCACGACCATCCGTTTTTCGTGGTCGTAGGTGAGGGTGAGGCCAAGTTGCCGGTACACCTCGGCCTTGTCGGTGGGGTCTGCCTGTTGCAGGATGGCCAGCAGTCCGCCGAGGGCGTTGATCACGGCTCGGATCTCGTCCGTGGTCATCCGACCGTTGCCCGCGTGGTGATCAATTTGGGCGAGTCTGGCGTGAGCCAGGGCTCGTTCTCGTTGGACGTCCTGGCTCCAGGCGGCCACCAGCGCAGGATCGGCTCCGGCCTCGAGCGCGGCCTTGTGGCGAGCAAGCTTGCGGTCACATTCGGCGATCACTCGCCGGGCGCGCTCGTGTTCGGGGATGGTGTCGGGTTGGGCGTGGTCGAGCGCGGTGAGCGAGTGCTCGAGGTGGTCGGGTGCGAACGCTTCGGCCAGCCACGCGTCCAGGGGCGCGAGCACGGCGTCCTCCCGCAGGTACACCGCCAAGGGATGATTGATCTTGTTCGCCACGGCGTACTCGTTGGGGAACCGGCACCGGTAGTGCGCCGTGCCGTGGTTCCAGTTGCCCTGCATCCGCCGCCCGCAGGCAGCGCAGAACACTAACCCCTTCAACGCGTAGGCATGGCGGGTTTGCACCACTCGCCCGGTGGAGGTCGGTCCGCGGGAGGCCAGACGACGCTGCACCTGGTCGAAGACCTCCCTGGAGACCAGGGCGGGGTGTACCGGGTGGTCGGAGAACACCCAGACGTCCTTCGGGTTCCACTTCAGGACCGTCTGATGCCCGAGCCCGACGTCGTCCACATCGATCAACGACTCCTGCTTGCGCTGCTTGTTCCATACCTGGTAGCCGGTGTAGCGAGGGTTGACCAAGATCGCCCGCACCGCACTTTTCGACCACGCCACTCCTGAGCGGTGCCGGTTGCGCGCCCGGTCAGCGGCCGATGGACAGGGAATACCCTCCGCGGTCAGCCGTTGCGCGATCGCGAACACCCCGATCCCGGACAAGTACTCGTGATAGATCCGGTGGACGACTGGTGCGGTCTCTGGGTCCGGCTCAAGCCGGTGCAGCCGTTTTCCGTCGGCTGCTTTCGCCGGGT
>DASTLT010000254.1:0-1785 GCA_035714625.1 Pseudonocardiaceae bacterium
GCGACGCACCAGGACACCCTGGTGCTCGGCCAGGTCGAGGTCGGCGCGAAGACCAACGAGATCCCCATGTTCGCCCCGCTGCTGGACACCCTCGCCGCCGCCGGGATCGACCTGGCCCACGCGGTGATCACCGCAGATGCCCTGCACACCCAGCGCGGCCACGCCGAGTACCTGCACGACCGGGGCGCGGAGTTCGTGTTCACCGCCCGAGCAGAACCAGCCCGGCCTGTACGCCGCACTCGACGCGCTGCCCTGGGCGGCCACCCCCATCACCGCCCGCGAGGTCGAGCGCGGCCACACCCCGGGTCACCACCCGCACCATCCAGGTCGCCCCCGCCCCGCCAGACCTACCGTTCCCGCACGTCAACCAGGTCTGGCTGGTGGAACGCTACGTCACCGACCCCACCGGCAGCCAGTCCGCGGTCGCGGCCCTGGGCGTGACCAGCCTGACCCCCGCCCACGCGAACCCCGAGCGACTCGCCGGGCTGGTCCGCGACCACTGGGGCATCGAGTCGCTGCACTGGCTGCGCGACACCGTCTACCGCGAGGACGACTCCACCGCCCACACCCGCTCCGGACCCCGCGTGATGGCCGCGCTCCGCAACCTTGTCATCGGAGCACTCCACCTGCTCGGCCGACGCGACATCACCGAAGCAACCCGCTGGGCAACCCGATCCATGGACCGCCCCTTCAAAATCCTCAAGCTCCTGGATTGATCTTGGAACGACCGTGCTGCTGGTGCTGCGTGCTCGGAGAGACGCCAGCCAGAATGTCGAAATCTTGGTGCTCCGCCCTGAGGTCAGCGTGTGCGCCGCCAGCTCACCCCTCCGCGACCCCGCTTGACCGACCGAGCCGTGCTGGCCGCGCTGTCTGCTGCGCTGCCCCGGGTGCGCTGGCCGGTGTTCTTTGTGCAGCCCAAGACGCTGCTAAGTTCAAGTTGGTGTAGCAAGATTTTGGACGCGTTCAAGTCGTAGCGTGTCCGATGAGCAAAGGTGGCTCTTCGAAGTTAACCGGGACGCGTAGTCAAGTGATCACTTTCCGTGGTTATCGACTGTTGCTGTTTGTGGCGATGGACGGTCAGCGCGCGTTGTCGGGCGGCTGAGACACCCAGGTCGTCGGCCTCGGGCATCGCCAGCGTTCCATCACCGAACACGCAGAGTGGCCGCATATAGATCACACACGGTTACGTCTGGTCACTCCGTCCCGGTCAAGTTCGAAGAGCCGCAAAGGTGCTGGCCACAGGCCTACATCGGATTTTGGCACCCTGCAGGATGATCCTCGCCTGCCCTATCCTGTGATCTTCGGTACGCTTACGAAGGTGCAGGCCACAGCGCGTGGACGGGATTTCGGCACCCACAGGCCCGCCACGTCACGATCGACGAGCGCGTGACAGCAGATTCTCCACACGTTTCCGCGCGGGATGGTTGCGGTTGATGTCCACCCAGTGCTCGGCCAGCCGGCGGGCCGTCTGGTCTCGAGCGTTTGTGATCAGCAGCGTCTGGAGCACACGATTCCACGCCCGGGTGCGCTGGATCGGTCTGGTGCAGCCACCGGTGGGCGAGGGCGACTGACCGCTCGTCGTGAGGAGTGCCGCGCAAAACGGTCTGAAGCACGTAGTTCCACGCGGGCGCGGACAGGGAATATCCTCCGCGGTCAGCCGTTGCGCGATCGCGAACACCCCGATCCCGGACAAGTACTCGTGATAGATCCGGTGGACGACTGGTGCGGTCTCTGGGTCCGGCTCAAGCCGGTGCAGCCGTTTTCCGTCGGCTGCTTTCGCCGGGT
>DASTLT010000255.1:0-2992 GCA_035714625.1 Pseudonocardiaceae bacterium
GAAGTCGTCCCGGAAGCTGAGCGTGGCGGGCTGGTCCAGCCGTGCCGGTGCGACCAGGTGGCAGGTCAGCCGGGTGGTGGGCAGGTTGGCCTGGCCGGGCGGATAATCCGCCTCGGCAGAAGGCACCGTGAAGCGCAGCGCCTCCCCGTCCACGGTGGCGCGCACCGCGTCGGCCAGTTGGGCACATTGCGTGGTGGCATAGTCCTGTTGCTCGGCGCCGGACACGGTGCCGTCGCCGTTGAGGTCGACCTGCGGGCGCTGCTGCAGGGTGGGGATCTCCGCGCTGTCCACCACGGCGAGCACCTCGACCCGGTCCGGGTGGACCGTCAGACCTGCGTAGTGATTGACCGTGAAGTTTCCCAGCGGATGCGCCGACGCGCTCCCCGCGCCCGCCAGCACCAGCGTCACGATCACTCCGACCAGCACGCCGAGGCGGCGCAGCGTTCGGCTCACCTGGTACTGCCCAGCTCGTCCAGGACCGCGCGAGCCCGGGGCGCGTGCAACGGGGAGAAGTACGGGTTGATCTCCAGCGCCTCGGTCAGCTCGTGGTGCGCCTCGGTGTGCCTGCCCAGGGCGGCCAGGATCATCCCGCGGTGGTAGGCGAAGGTGGCGTTGCGCCAGCCCAGTGTGGCGGCGCGATCGGCGTAGGGCAGCGCCTCGGCGTCGCGGCCACCCGCGTGCAGCGCCCAGGCCATGGCGTCGGCGACGAACACGCTCTGCCGACGCTGCCACTCGGCCTGCGCGTGGCGGAGCGCCTCGGCCGGGTCACCATGATCGGCGGCGAACTGCGAGACCGCGAGATCGTCGGCGGAGCCGGCCGCCTGGTAGAGCCGCTGCTGCTGGGTGACCAGGGCGAACTGGACGGCCGCCAGCTCCGGGTGACCGGTGGCAAGCAACAGCTCACCGTACTCCTGCAGGTACTGCGGCAGCGGCACCCGGTTGGTCACGGCCTGGTAGTCGGCCAGCGCCTGCTGAAGGTGGCCGCGCGCGGCGGCGACCTTGGCCCGGCCCTGCCGCAACGCCGGGTCCTGGGGCATGGCGCCCAGCCCCCGCTGGTACTGCTCGGCGGCCTCGTCGAGGTCACCAGAGTTGAAGGCGAGCTCACCCAGGTAGTACTGGCAGAACGCAATGCTGGCCGGCGAGTGGGAGTCCTGCAGTGCCCGCTGCAACGCCCGGCGTGCATCGTCCACCCGGCCATGCAGCTCCAAGTCGTAGGAGGCCCGGGTGAATGCCGCGATGCCCGGCTTCGTGTCGAGCATGCGCTGTACTGCGGCGCTTGCCGCCTCCGTGTCGCCCAGTTGGGTCAGCGCATCGGCCAAGACAGCGTAGACTTCCCCAGTGGCCGGGCGTAGTTCGCGGGCTCGTAGCGCCCAGTCCCGTGCTTGGCCGAAGTCGTGGCGGGCGTTGGCCAGGGCTCCGAGCCCGATCATCGCCTCGCCGTTGTCCACGGGTTGCAACTGCATCGACCGGTCCAGGGCACCCTGCGCCTTGTCATAGTAGGACGGGTCCGCTCGCACCCGTGCCTGCTCCACGTACGCCGAGCCGAGCTGGGCCCAGGTCAGGGCATCGTCGGGATCGTCGCGCAGCTCCTGCTGGGCGGATTCGATCATGCGAGACAGCGGGTCGAGCGCGTGCCCACCGCTGGCCATCGAGGCCGCGAGCGGGCTCGGCGCGCCGATCGCGCCACTGATGCTGACGACGGAAGCGCAAAGCAGGACCAGGCCGGTGGACAGCATCGCGATTGGGAGCCCTCGTCTCCGCCAAAACCGTGCGGAGCAGGTGCTGGAGATAGGCACGCAGGCACCTCCTCACCAGGAACTGGGAAGCTGACGAGGGGGTGCGGCCAGATCAGTCTCCGGCCACACCCCCTCAGCGGTCAATTAACGGCCGGATTGGCGCGCACGCGAGCCGCAGTCGGCTCCGGACGGCGACGCAGCATCCAGAAACCGGTACCGATCAGGGCCAGTGCTGCCAGACCGGCTCCCATCGGGATGGGCAACCATGGCCCGCCATTGACGGAGGGGACGGCCGGGGGCAGCCCCACCCCACTCCCCGGTGCGTTGACCGCCTGGTTGTTCGCGGTCGCGACATAGGGGAAGGTGTTGAGAAATGGCTTCTGGTTGGCGTTGACCAGATCGCCGCCAGCCAGCGCCACAGCCAGTGGCTCGCCCCGCGCTGCGCCCTGCAGCGCCAGGACCTCGATGTCCACCACATCGTCGACCAGACGCCGACCGTTCGGGTAGCCCTGCAGGTCACCGCCCACCACTCCAAGCCGGTTCGGCACGGCAGCCACCGGGGTCGCCATGTTCAGCCGCAACTGCTCGGAGGGACGGAACTGAGCTGGGTTGACATCGGCATTGTCAAGCTGGGAGTTCAACGGCCCCCTGTTGATCTGATCCCCGGATTTGTCGGTGATACCGGTGAGGAAGATCTCCACCAGATCATCACGCGGGGTCGCCGGCGCCGGCAGTCCGTAGATGTCCTGAATGAGCCGGGGCACCTCGGGGTTCACGACCCGATCGAGTAACACCTGATTGTCTGCGTCCTCCACGGGCTGAGAGCCGTTGAACGCATCTTTCAATGGAACCGGGACGACGACCTCGTTGATCAGCGGGCTGCCCAACCGGGACACCTGCACATGCTCCCCCGCGGGATTGGCCACCCCGGCTGCGAGTTGCATCGACTGCTTCTCGGTGTCGCTCCACACCCCGATCACCGGATTGGCCTCAGGATTGCCGCCTAGGGCAAGCGCAGATTTAGGCACTTGAATGGCCAGCGTCTTGGCGTTATAGCCGGCCAGCGTGTCCTGGCCGACCTCGGTCAGGTTGCCGCCGTAGAGCAGGTCGAAGACACGAAGGTCAAGGAAGAACGGGTCGTCTGCCTGGCCGACGAAGCTCTGCCCGCCGCCCTCGACCGGGACGGTCGCCTCCTGCCGCAGCTTGCTGTAGTCCGGCATGGAAGCCGGGCCCGCGTTCGACGGCGCCACTGGAGC
>DASTLT010000256.1:0-10863 GCA_035714625.1 Pseudonocardiaceae bacterium
GGCGCGGCGCCGGTATGCCCAAGTAACCGGTGGTAGAAGTCGGCGCGCAGCGTCGCCACCACGGCCAGCGGGTGCTCCCCGCGCAGCGTCCGGGGCAGCTCCAGCAGCCGGTCCAGGAAGGGTCCGACCACCCTGCGGTCCTGGCCCTGGGTGAACAGCTCTTCGAGCTGGTCGACGACCAGCAGGGTGCGCTTGCCGGAGATCATGCGGAGATCGGACGCCAGCTTCGCCACCCCATGGTCACGGATCTCGGCAGCCCTGGCCCGTTGCCGGTCGATATCAGGTGCGGCACCCTCGGCGTGGCGCAGCGCGGCGGCCAGTGCCCCGAACGGGTCATCGGGGTGCTCGCTGGGCCGGCACATCACCCAGGCCCAGCCCTCCGCCAGCAGACGGGGGATCAGGCCGGCCTGGACCAGCGAGGACTTGCCGACCCCGGACGGGCCGAGGACCAGCACCAGCGGACTGCGCTTGACCTTGGCCACCAGGTCCTGGGTCTCGGCGTCGCGGCCGAGGAACAGCTCGACGTCGTCCGGGGTGAACGCGGCGAGCCCCTTGTACGGGTTGGGTGGCAGGACGGCGAGGACGTCCGCCCATTTTTCGCGCAGCAGGCGGGTGGGGATGGCGTAACTGTCCCGGTGCTCGTCAAAGGTGCTGGCGGCCTTGAACATGCCGACCGCGGTGCCGGTCTCCAGGTCGATCACCGGGGCACCGCTGAATCCGCGCTGCGCCCGCCACGCCCCGTCGTCGCTGGCGTCGATCTGCAGCAGACCCCCGCTCACCTCGCCGGCCACCCGCCCGGGAGCCCACACCCCGTCGGGGCGGGCCACAGCGTCCGGATAACCGAACACCTCCACCTGGCGCCCCACCGCCGCGCCACTGCTGAGCTGCGCCGGTGCCACCCCGGCGGGCACCCTCCCGCGGACGAGCAACCCCGCGATGTCACCTCCGCGGATACCGCTGGCCGGTGGGGGCACCCAGATCTGCACGCGGGCGCGGCAGATGGCGTCCTCAGCCAGCGGGAACTCGACGAGCACGTAATCGTGCTCGGTGGGCGGGTCCTGGGCGTGCCGGTCCCGGCCCAGCGCCAGGTTCACCACATGCGCGCAGGTGAGAATGCGCTCCGGAGTGACAAGAAAGCCCACTCCTACGGTGCGGTCCGGCCTTGACGGGTGGGGAAAGCGGACCAGGAATCGGGGGTCTGTGGTGGGCATGGGCGGTTACGGGTTCTTCCTCCAGGTCAGCTTGACCAGGAAGTTCACCTCGGCGGTGCCCTTCGCCACGATCACCCCGGTCTCGCCGCCCAGTTTCAGCCCGAACTCCACCCCGCACTCATCCGGCGACCGGGCCCGCACCCATTCCGATACCGCGTGCACTGTCGGGGTGATCTTCTCCAGCAACTGCTCCAGCGTTTCGGCTGCCCGCGCGGCCACCCCCTCCGGACTGGCCCCGGCCAGCACGAGGTCCTCCGGCACGTCGCCGCGCTCCACGGCCACCAGCACCTCACTGCCATCCGCTAGCGGCACCGCCATCTTCAGCTCCCCCACCGGCAGCTCCTCCCTCACCCGGGCGCACTACACGATCAGATGAGTGACCCTAGCCCGTCCACCGATCACGCGCCGCGTAATGGACGAGCGTCGCGGCCCCAGCCGGGAGGTCTACCGCGCCAACCTCCCGCCCCGCGCGGACCCGTCACCGTCCCTACCATTCAGAGCCAAACTCGTGAGCCCCTGCGCGCCGCCCCCAAACCCTGCAACGAAGGACACGACTAGACGTCTCGCTTGATGGCCCGCCGGGCGGATCGATCTTGATGCTGTGGTTAGCTGAATCGATCCAAGGGAACCATAACCTCAAGATCGACAACGGTGATCACCATTTTTTCGAAGCACATGGCAGTTCTGGGCCTCGACAACACGTGGGGTGTCGGCATCGAGGCTTAGCGCGGGGAACTCCGGTCCTCGTTCATGGCTGCCTCGGTGCTCATCTACGTCGCCGACAAGCCCACCGCACTGGCGAACGTGCACCGCGTCTTGCGTCCGGGCGGGCGGCTCGCCCTGTTCGAGCCGATCTACCGGTTCGGCTGGCCCGGCTCGGACCATCAGATGTGGGGATGTGACGTGACGGGGCTGGAACCGTTGGCTCGTCGGGTCAAGGACACCTACCGGCAGGAAGCGCCGCCGACCGAAACCTATGGTCGATTTCGAGGAGCGTGACCTGCTCGAGTGGACCCAGCAGGGGGCTTTGCCCGCCTGCGCGCCGCCAGCAGGAGGTCAGCGTGCTGCGCCGCGACGGGCGCGGACTCTGGCCAGGACCATTCGCAGCAGGTAGAGCGGTGCCGGCGGGAGCCAGCCCATCTGCCTCGACATCCCCAGGTCGTCCCGATTGGCCCAGTACTCGATAATCTTGCCTTCGGTGATCCGGTACCACTGGGTCTGGGTGGCGGCAAACCGCCTCCCGGTGGGCGGGAAAGCGACGCTGACCCGGCCGTCCTCCCGGTAGTCACAGACAGTGCCGGTATGACGGCCCGACATGGTGCAGTGCAGCGCCACGAGATCGCCCTCGGCGATCACATCGTGGATCTCCCAGTGCAGGTCGGCAAAGGCGTCCCGCACCCACAGCGCGGTGGCGTAGTAGGCAGCGGGACCCCGGCCTCGGCAGGCGAGCGGCTCGCTCTTGGCTTGCCGGTTGACCGCGTCCGGGTGCACGATCGCCTCGAAGTCCTCGATCGAGCCGTTGGTCATGACCTCGATGTACCGAAGGCAAACCGCCTTAGCGTCGCTCAGGGCTGAACTCATCGTGGTTCCCTCTTTTTCCTCGGACTGCTCTCTCAGAGCGCTGTACGCAGAGCTGAGATACTGGGATACGCACCATGTCACGAATCCGTCAGGTCGAGATGACGGTGCTCTGCTGGAGCGCCCTCAGGTGACACGACCGCAACCAGCCCAATTGCCGCCGGTCCGCGCGCAGGGCGACGACGACCACCTCGATGTTGAGATATCCGGCTATCCGGCGGACGTCGGTGACATCGCTGGTGAGCACGGCCACCAGGCCCGCCGCACTCGCGAGGACGGCGCCCAGAGGCGCGTCGGCGACGCAGACGCCCAGGGCGCGCCGGCGTAGCTCAGCACCTCGTCAGGTGTCGGATCATCGATGATCGAGATGATCTCAGCAGCGGCCCGCCGGGCGAGGAGGACGCACCCCGGAGGCGGGTCACCGCCGAGGATCTCGGACACAACTCCACTGTTGTCACCCGTGACGTACTCCCGGCCCTGCTTAGATGATCTTGAGATGTGCGTGGTCCTGCCCCAGAGCGGTCCCGGGGCCGCACCGGACCAGTCGCGGATGCAGGAATCCCGGCGTATCGCGAGCCGTACCACCCCTCCGGTTTGTCATGCGACGGTTTGTAATGCGGCGGGCCGAGGGGACGATCACCAGGTGAGACTCCGGTTTTCACCCGAACGGGCAGGGGGACGATATGGCCGAATGGCAGCACCTGATCGTGGTGCTGCCCGGGATCGGGGGCAGCGTGCTGGCCCGTCCCGGCAGCCCCGAGGACGTGGTGTGGGACGCCGGCAAAGGCGACATCGCCGACCTGGTGCTGCGGCCGGACCGGATGAGCCTGGCCGAGTCGCCGTGCTTGACCCCGCTGGGGCTGACCGAGTCGACGAAGTTCCTGGGTTTCACGCTGGTCCCCGGTTATGAGCGGTTGCTCGACCAACTGGGGCAATACGGGAGGGTGGACCGCCGCGGTGACCCGTGTTACCCGGTGCCGGGGGCCAAGGTGGTCGCGGTGCCGTATGACTTCCGGCGCAGCATCGTCGTGGCCGCCGAGCGGGTGGACGCGGTGGTCTGCGCGCACCTGGCCGGGCTGAGCCAGGCCGAGCGGGCCGGGCGGGTGATCGTGGTGGCGCACTCGATGGGCGGCCTGGTCGCCCGGGTCTGGCTGGGGTTGCTGGGCCGGTGGCCGTGGTGCCGCGCGCTGATCACCCTGGGCACCCCGCACCGCGGCGCCCCGAAGGCGTTGAATTGCCTGGTCAACGGAGTGCGACTGGTGGGGTGCGAGCTGTCGCGGCCCACTGAGCTGCTGCGCGGCTGGCCGGCGGTGGCCGAGCTGCTGCCGCGCTACCGGTCGGTGTGGGACACCACCGCGGGCACCGCGCGGTACCCGCATGAGCTGCCGCTCCCGCTGCTGGCCCCGGCCGCGAAGGTCGCGTTCGACCTGCACCGCCAGATCGAGCAGTGCTGGCAGGACATGCCGCGCAGCGGCCCGGGCATGGTGGCGTGTCTGGGCTGGAGCCACCGAACCCCGGACGCCGGGTACTGGGACGGGCGGCGTCTCAGGGTGACCAAGGACCAGCCGGGCTGGCTGGAGCTGGCCGGGAACTGGCGCCGCGACTTCGGTGACGGCACCGTGCCCGCGTACTCCGCGCTGCCAGTCGAGCTGGACAACCAGCCACGCGGCCCGGACCGGCTGCCGGACCGGCACATCCCGATGGCGTGTTCCACGCGGATCATGGAGCTGCTGGCCGACTACGAGGGCTGGCTTCGGATCGACCACATCCGCGGGGCGGAACGTGAGCCGGCGATCGGACTGGACCTCGACGAAGTGCACGCCGCCGGCGAGCCCATTGCGGTGACGGCGACGCTGCGCGAAGTCGACGCGGACGTGTCCGGGCAGGGGGTGTGGGCGCTGCTTCGCCCGCACGGCGACGAGACCGCCGCCCCGGTCGGCACCCGGCTGGAGTGGGACGGCGGGCTGGGTTGTTTCCGCGGGACGCTGCCTGGGCAGGCCGAGGGGCTCTACGACGTGGAGGTGCTCAGCCAGCAGGTCCCCGGTGCGGGGGATCTGGACATCAGCGACACGGTGGCGGTGGTGTCCGGTGAGTAGCTGGCCGCGCTGGGCGCTGGACGGCGAGCCGCTGGCGTTACGTCGCTACGTGCTGCCGGATGGGGTCGCCCGGCATGTGTCGCTGCCGGGGCGGTCAGCGGAAAGCCCGCTGGCTCGGCTGCGGGCGGTGTACGAGGCGCTGGCCGAGCGGAAGATCGGCTACGCCTACGAGGCCCCGACCGACGAGGCGGGCCGACAGGTGATCCGCCCGCCCGATCAGGTGCTGTGGGCGCCCCGGCACGCCACCTGCCTGGACCTGGCCCTGGTGCTGGCCGGTGGCTGCCTGACCGCCGGGCTGCACCCGGCCGTGGTGATCCTCGTCCCACCTGACGGGCACGGGTCACTGCACGCCCTGCTGCTGGTGCGCCTGGACCACGACACCGAGCCTGGACCAGCCACCGAGACGGTGTGGCCCACACGACCTGCCGGGTGGCTCGCCGAGCTGCAACACCAGGTCAACGGCCAACCAGGGAAGGTGATCGCGGTCGACCCGGTGGGGGTGGCGGTGTCGCTGGGGGTCACCCGCACCCGCGGGCTGAACGTCAGCTTCGACGACGCGGTCGCCAGCGGTGCCCGCTATCTCACCGGCGCCGACGGCGCCGCTGGGTGGGACTGGAAGGTCGGTGTGGACATCGGCGCCACCTGGCGCGCGCAGGACGTCGAGCCGCTCGACGCCCACCCGGCGGTGGAGCCGCTGCGCGCGCCGTATCGCCCCGCGGACACCGCGGAGTCGCCGCTGCGGTTGCTGCGCGCCGAGTACCGGCTGGTGGGTTTCCAGAACCGCGACGAGCTGACCGTGCTGCGCGACTTCTGCCACCGCACCGCCAACGGGGACCGCACCGGACTCGCCGTCGTCACCGGGATCGGCGGCTGCGGCAAGACCCGGCTGGCGCTGGAACTCGCCCACAAGCTGCGCGCCGAGGGCTGGTATACCGGCACCCTGCCCAAGCCTCCCCGTGGCACAAGCGTGGCGGGGGTCGACTGGCTGGCCGGCGTGGTGTCCCCGGTGCTGGTCGTGCTCGACTACGCGGACGGCCGGGTCGCCGACGCCACCGCGCTGCTGGCGGCGCTGCAAGCCCGCGGGGGGCCACCCGCGGTGGTGCTGCTCACCGCCCGGGCCATTGAGGGTGACTGGCTGGCCACCATCATCGAGTCGCTGGACAGTCAATCCCACCTCTACCGCCGCGAGGACACTGCGCTGCCCGACACCCACCCCAGCCCCGGCGACGTCTACCGCCGCGCCGTCACCGCGCTCACCACCACCGCCGTGCAGCCACCTGCGCTACCGCAGGGTATCCGGTGGACGACCCTGGACTACGTGCTGCTCGGCTGGATCGCCGCCCAGGGCGCGTCCACCCTGCCGAAGAGCCGATCGGAACTCTATGACCAGGCTCTCGAACACGAACAGAACTACTGGTGCACCGTCTACCGCGACAACATCCACGACCGCGAGCCGCGACGGGCCCGGCTGGGCAAGGCGGCCGCGTGCCTGTCACTGGTGGCCGCCCCCGAGCAGCACGCTGACGCCGTCCTCACCGCGGTCGACGACCTCCAGACCGACCCGCGGGAACTCCAGGACGTCCGCGACACCCTGATCACCTGCCTGCGCCCCGCACCCGGTGAAGGTCTGGCACTGCGCCCCGACCCGGTCGGCGACCACCTACTGCTGCGCGAACTCGGCAGCGACGAGGGGCTGCTGCTGCGGACCCTGACCGCCAGTGACGAGCCGGACCTGAGGCAGGTGCTGCTGGGGCAGGCCCTGGTCACGCTGGTGCGGGCCGGCCAGAACGACTCGGAGACCGCGACCCGGCTGATCACCAGCCTGCTCGACGCCGACGTCGCCCGCTGGCCCGCCGTGCTGGCCGTCGCGGCCGCCCAGGGCGGTGCCGCGGCAGCCGCCCTGGAACAGCTCGCGTCGCGGGCCGATCCGCCGCTGCCACTGGCCGAGTTGTCGGCAGCCCTGCCCTTCTCCTCGCTGGGGCTCTACCAGCTCGCGCTGATCGTCGACCAGCGCCTGCTCGACGCGGCCCGGGACACCGGCGCGGATCAGGCCACGATCGCCGAGCTCCTGCTGCGATTGAGTGCCCGAGCCGCCCACGCTGGGGACCGGGCCGGCGCGCTGACCTCGATCACCGAAGCCGTCCGCATCCGCCGGGAGCTGGCCGCGGCCCACCCCGCCGCCTACCTGCCCGACCTCGCCATGTCGCTGAACAACCTCTCCGGCTGCCAGGCCGAGACCGGGGACCGGGCCGGGGCCCTGACCCCAATCACCGAAGCCGTCCGCATCCGCCGGGAGCTGGCCGCAGCCCACCCCGCCGCCTACCTGCCCGACCTCGCCACGTCGCTGAACAACCTCTCCGACAGGCTGGCCGACTCTGACCAGACCGGTGCGATACGCGGCGCCTGGCAGGCAGCGATTGACGCGATCGCTCATCCCGCCGCGCGGGCCGAGCTACGTGCCGCCTGGGCTCACCGGCTCGCCGCGTCCGGGGAATCGCAGCATGCCTGGGAACAACTTCGCCGTGCCGCAGCCGACACCGACCTGCCACCCTCCGATGAGCAGCCGCCGGATCGGATGTCGGTCATCCTCATCATGCGGGCCCGGCAGGCGGTGCGCTCCCTGGCCCACGACCTGGCCCCGCCAGCAGCCACCGACGAACTCCCGAGCTGGGCCAGTGCGCCCATCCCCGGCCCGCACCTCGATCTGGTCAACGCCTACGCCCAGGCCGAGGACTGGCCCGCCGCCGAGGCGATGCTCCACGACCACCGCGAGGTCCTGACCTCCCCCCAGTTCCACACCACCCTGACCGCCCTGGCGGACCTCTACCTCACCAACCCCGTTCCAGGCCAACTCCTGGGGCTGCTCGAGGAGATCGACGAGGCCGGCATCGAGGCCGCGCTTGCCCACCACCGCGCCGGCTACGACCGCAGCGCACTGCTCACCGCCTGGATCAGCACCCCCACCTGGACGGACTCCCTCGACTTCTACCGCCAGCACCACAACGACCTCACCGCGCCCGACACCCGCGCGCTCCTGGCCGGCGTCGACGCCGCCGCCGCCCGCCAGCACCTCGCCATCCTCGATCTGACCGCCGTGCTGCCCGCTGAGCAGGTGTACACCCTCATCACCGACCCCGGCGCAGCCGAGGACGCGGCCTTCGACGCCATCGAACGCGCCGACCTCCCCCGCCTGGCCGCCGTCGCCACCGCAGCCGCCCCCGCCCTGCGAACCCGGCCCACCACGTGGGGCGTGCTCTGCGCCGTGCTGCTGCTCGCCGCCGACCAACCCGACCCGGCCCACGGCGTCGCCCACCAGCTCACCGAACAGGCCAGCCCGCTGCAGCGCCGCGCGCACACCATCCGGCTGCGCGCCCTGCGCACTCACCACCCCGGCCTGCCCGACCTCGACCAGCTCATCGAGATCATCAACCCGGACCGCGCCGCAACTTAACCCCACCCAGCCGTCCCAGGATCACGCCCGGGTGGCGCCGACGATGTCCGACCCGATCCGGACCAGCAGCGTCACCAGCGCCAGCAGCAACCCGGCCATCAGCACGCCGCGCAGCCCCGCCGCGTCGGCCAGCGCGCCGGCCAGCACGAGCAGGCTCACCGCGATCCCGGCGAGCAGCACGGCGGCCACGAACAGCAGGTACATCCGCACCCGCGGTTTGGTCCAGAACCACACCCCCGCCGGATCCATCCGCCGACCGTCCCGGGAGGCGACGTGGTCGAGGTAGGCATCTAGCCACGCCTCTCGGGTGACCGACCGCAACCGCAGAGCCGCTGGTTGACCTGGCCTGACCGCGCGCGTGAGCCGGCCACCACCGGCGACGCGCCTCGTAGGTATGCAATGGTGTAGGCTGATTTGCATGCAGGGGACGAGCGTCCGGATCGATGTTGCCACCCACCAGGAGCTGAAGCGGCTTGCGGCGGAGTTGGGCGCGAGCGTCGGAGCGACGGTGGCGCTGGCCGTGCGCAGGCTCCGGCAGGACCAGATCGGGGCCCAGCTCAGCGCAGAGCTGACCCCGGCCGAGGTCGACTGGCTCGATGCTGAACTCGGGTGACGTCGTCCATCTGGATCTGGATCTGGGGCTGCCGTCCGGACGCGAGGCCGAGTTCCGCCATCCAGCCGTTGTGGTGACGGCCCAACGCATCCTCGACGCCAGGCCCAGCGTCGTCCATGTCGTACCGCTGACCTCGAGGATCCGACGGTTTGGTTCCGAGGTCGGTATCGACCCGGACGCGTCGAACGGCCTTGAGCAACCCTCGGCAGCTCAGTGCCAGCACCTGCGAGCCGTGTCGACCGGCCGGATCGAACAGGTGTGCGGCAACGTTGGTACCCAGGCCCTTGCTCAGGTCCGTGAGGTGATCGGCCTGATCCTCGATCTCATGCGGTGATGGCACCCCTCGCCAGGGGCGCGCCACCTGATCGGCCTGCTGATCAACCTCCTGAGGGGTCCGGCAGCGTGTCCGGGTAGGTGAGGTCGATGTCGGTGAGGGGCGTGGGGAAATCGCGCCGGTTGTTGGTGACGAACCTGTCCGCGCCTGCGACGACGGCAGTCGCCAGATGGACCGCGTCCGCCGCGCGCAGCCCGTGGGTGGCTGCCAGCGAGGTCGCCACCTCGGCGGTCACCGCGTCGAACACCCGCAGTTCCAGCCGGCTGAGCAGTCCGGCAAGCGCGGTGAGTTCCTCAGCGCGCCCGTCCCGCATCGGCTTCGCGAGAATCTCCGGCAGCAGCAGCACCGAGCCCACCCCGGCGTGCGGTCCCGGTTCCGTGGCGAACAGCGCTCTAATCCGCTGGCCCAGCGGGTGGTCGCCTACTGCCGCGTAGATGAGGACATCGGCATCGAAGGCGTCCATTACGAACGGTCGCGGGCGTCGCGGACCGCTTGGATGAGCTCGTCAGCGCGCTCGGCCGAGATGCCGGCCGTGGCCAAGGGTTGCTGACCGGCGGCAGCCAGCAGGTCAGCAACCTGCCGGGCCTGACCGATCGTGGCCTCGGCTCTGCGGGTACGCAGCGCGTCCGGCCGGACGAGCACCGCGACCGGCTGGCCATGCCGGGTGATGGTGACCTCGTCGCCCGGCTGGTGGCGGCAGTACAGCGAGGTGCTCCCACCCGAGTTCGAGGGCTACCTGTCGCTGGAGTCCGAGGCATCGCGCATCCTGACCTACCAGCCCGACGTCATCCCGGGCCTGCTGCAGACCCACGACTACGCCCGCCGGGTCCTCGCCCAGCACCCGCTGACCGTGATGCCGTATGAGATCGAGCGGTCCGCGCAGCTCCGCCGGGCCCGCCAGTCCCGGCTCACCAGTGACGATCCGGTCGAGCTGGACGCGGTGATCAACGAGGGCGCGCTGCGCCGCATGGTGGGCGGCCCGGCCGTGCTGTGTGACCAGCTCGCCTACCTGCTCACCATGCTGGACCTGCCGAACGTCCTGATCCGGGTGCTGCCCTTCGCCGCCGGGGAGCACCCAGGTACGAACGGGCCGTTCGCCGTGCTGGAGTTCCCGGACCCCGAGGACCCGCACATCGTCCACCTGGACGTGCTCATCACCAGCTACTACCTGACAGGCCTCCGCGAGGTCGGCGCCTACCAGCTCGCCCACGAACGGCTCCGGGCGCTGGCGCTGGGACCGGATGAGTCCCGCGATAGGATCGCCGCACTGGCAGAGGAGGTCGAAGCATGCCCACCCCCCACCCCCGGCTAGCCCCCGCCACCTGGCGCAAGAGCAGCTACAGCGGCGCCTCCGGTGACTGCGTGGAGATCGCCGCCCTCGCTGACGGCGGCCGGGCAGTGCGTGACTCGAAGAACCCCGCCGGACCGGCCCTGATCGTCCCCCCCCCGTTACCTTCTTGATCAGCCCCGGTGAGGGGTTGCAGGCCACCGTCTCCGGCATGACTGAGTCCCCCTGTCGTTGATGATCTGGGGGGTGTTGTCACCGGGGCCGGAGGGCGCCAACGACCGCTGATAGAGAC
>DASTLT010000257.1:0-1715 GCA_035714625.1 Pseudonocardiaceae bacterium
TCGTCCAGGTCAGCAACACGGTGTTCCGGCTGATCAAGGCCTCGACCCCGGGGAGCTACACGTTCATCCTGCCCGCGACGAAGGAGGTCCCGCGCCGGCTGCTGCGCCCGAAGAAGAAGACCGTGGGGGTGCGGATTCCGCGGCACGCCGTCGTGCATGCGCTGCTCGCCGAGCTGGGGGAGCCGCTGCTGTCGTCCACGCTGCTGCTCCCGAACGAGCCCGAACCACTGACCCAGGGCTGGGAGATCAAGAAACGACTCGACCATGCGGTGGATGCGGTCATCGACTCAGGTGACTGCGGCACCGAGCCGACGACCGTGATCGACCTCTGCAGATCCGAACCCGAGATCGTGCGCCGGGGCGCCGGCGACCCATCCCGGTTCGAGTAGCCCTCGGCGTTGACGCCGTGCATACAGTTGTATGTGTTACGTTGGTGTGCATGCAGGTTGATCGTTTCTCGGTGACGATGGATCCCGAACTCGGGTCGGCTGTGCGGGATGCGGCCGAGCGGGCCGGGATGAGCGTGTCAAGCTGGCTGGCGCAGGCTGCGGCGGACCGGCTGCGCAACGACCTGCTCGGAGCAGCCCTGGATGCGTGGGAAGCCGAGGACGGGCCGTTCGGTGACGAAGAACTCGACGCTGCCGCCACCACCCTCGGTGTCACCCGCAGCCCCCGCGGCCGCGTCGCGTGAGCCTGGTACTCGACGCGGGCGCGCTGCTGGCGATCGACCGACGAGACCGGCGGGTGGGCGCCATGCTGCGGGTCGCGCAGCAGCAGCGAATCCCGGTCTGCACCAGCCCAGCGGCGGTGGCCCAGGTGTGGCGCCACGGGGCGCGTCAGGCCCAGTTGGCCCGGGTCATGGCCGGTGTCGCGGTACCGCCGCTGGACCTGGACACCGGGAAACGCCTGGGCGCGTTACTCGGAACTACCGGTAGCAGCGACGTCGTTGATGCGCACGTCGCGTCGTTGGCCCGCGTGGGGGACCAGGTGCTCACCAGCGATCCTGACGACCTACGGAACTTGCTCGATGCGCTCTCAGTCAAAGCGGACGTGATCCGTGTATAGCCTTCCAGGTGGCTATCCCGGGGAATCAGGGCTCCCATGGTCCGACCTCGTGGTAGTTGAAGTCGTAGCTGGCTGAGCCGTCGCCGAGTATCAGCTCGTACTTCAGCCGCCGGTTCAGATCTCAGGATGGCGCGCCCGGCAGCGGCTTGCCGCCGAACAGCCGGATGAAGCCACGGATGTGCTCAGCGGAGCTCGGTAGCGGCAGCACGGGGTCCCGCGGACAGCCACCAGGTCAACGCTCGGCGCCTGCTACGCTCCTCAGTGGTGGGAGATTGCCGTATGTCTCCGCGGGGAGACATATCAGGCGGCCGTCCTGGACGACGTTCCAGCCGAGCCACCGCCAGGCACCCTCGCTGGCTCCGGCAAGCGCTTGAGAGACCGCGTCAAACACGGCCAGCTCGTCGCCGGGCAGGATGACGATGGTGAACCCAGCGGGCGCTCCGGTGGCCGCGTCCCAGACCCGCACCGACCCGTCGTCGCCGCCGCTGAGCAGGTGGGTGCCGTCCGGGGAGTAGGCCACCGACCACACCGCGCCGGTGTGGCCGCTGAGCTGGTGCACGGGCGCTCCGGTGGCCGCGTCCCAGACCCGCACCGACCCGTCGTCGCCGCCGCTGAGCAGGTGGGTGCCGTCCGGGGAGTAGGCCACCGAC
>DASTLT010000258.1:0-10870 GCA_035714625.1 Pseudonocardiaceae bacterium
CCCCCCCACCCCTCCTACGCCGACAACTCCCGCGCGATCAGCCCATCGACCAGCAGCACGGACTCGGCTCAGTCGTCGCTGCCGTCGCCGCCATGACCGCCGGCACCGCCGTTGGCGTCGCCGCCCAAACCGTGACCACCGGCACCGCCGTCACCGCCGATGGCCACGTTGTACTGGTCGCCGTCATCCCAGTTGTGCGCCACGACCGTGGCGTCACCGCCGTCACCGCCGTCGCCGCCTTCACCTTCGCCGCCCCAGCCACCTGCACCGCCGGCACCGCCAAGGCCGCCGTCATCACCGTGACCACCGTAGGTCGACAGCACAGTACGAGCAGGCAGCAGCTCAACGAGCTGAGAATCGACCTCGGACCAGCTCAGGACATCAGACATTCAGTTCCCCCTAGCGAACATGGGCCCTCCAATGGACCCCTGCAGATCAGCCGCACCGGTGTGTAAAACCGCTTCGGCACCTCCCTACCCTGCCGAGACCCCGGTTGCCCGGCAACCGCTTTCCGTACTTAAATCCCCACATCGACTACCTAGTCCGCTAGTCGCTTTCCGGCCTAGCGAAGATCACTCCACTGGCGAACGAGAACGTCAACGGCCCGTAGACCACCTCCATCTGGGAGTGCGTCCGCATTCGTGTCATCTGCTGGGTCGCCCCATCCAGGGTGCGCAGCACCAAGGCTGCGACCTCCCGCACCTGACCTCCCACGTGCACCACCGCCTCCCACACCTGATGCACTAGCTGTGCGGCCTTCTGGACAGGCCGCCACACCAGTCGCGGGACGCTATCCAGTGGATGCGACGCCAACCGAGCAGTCTCCATCTCGAACCACCACCCTGACCTGATTCCGACAAGACAGCGCCTCGGCAAAGTCCACTCTGCCGAGGCGCTGTCCGGTGAGGTCTCCGGCACATGAAATATGATCAGCTACCGTGCCTGTTAGGCACTGCCTCATCGTATCGACCGTCAACCCACTGAGCGCGAGTGGCCCCTACCTAATTCTCTGCGGTCCACTGCGTGATGTTGCCCTCATAACGCGTAGAAGGGGCGCCCGGGTGCCCGGTCACCCCTCCCGCACGCCCGGCGCAGTCACGATCAACTGGCCGCCCAGCAGCATTGGGTGGGCTCAGTCCTCGTCGTCGCCGCCGTCGCCCCCGTGGCCGCCGGCACCGCCGTTGGCGTCACCGCCGTAACCGTCACCCCCATCACCACCGGCACCGCCGTACGCCACGTTGTACTGGTCGCCGTCGCCGTAATTGTGGGCCACGACCTTCGCGTCGCCGCCGTCACCGCCGTCGCCGCCCTCACCTTCACCGCCGAAACCGCCGTCACCGCCGTGGCCGCCAGGACCACCGTCGTCGCCGTAACCGCCATAGAACGCCGAGAGCACGGTACGGGCCGGCAGCAACTCGACGAGCTGCCCATTGATCTCCGGCCAGCTCAGGACATCAGCCATCAATTCCTCCTCAAAAGTTGTGGCACTCCGATGTGCCCCACGAACACCTCATCGGTGCGGTAACTGATTTGACACCCCCATATCCTGGCGGGGTACACGGTCAACCGGCAACCGGTTCCCGCACGTAAATCTCCACACCGACTACCTAGGGCCTGAAGTTGCTTTTCGAACACGTACCTGGCGCCCGGTGACACGCATATTTCTCAAGACGAGTACGGGCAGTACCGCCTCGGCTCACTCCTCGACGTCGTCGCCGCCGTCACCGCCCTCACCACCGGGGCCACCGTCAGCGTCGCCGCCGTAGCCGTCGCCGCCGTGGCCGCCATCTCCAGCGATGGCGATGTTGATCTGAATACCGTCTCCGTAGTTATGGCCCACGACCGTCGCGTCACCGCCGTCACCGCCGTCCCCGCCCTCACCCTCACCGCCGTAGCCGCCTTCGCCACCCTCGCCGCCGGGGCCGCCGTCGTCGCCGTAACCGCCGAAGTTCCACGAGTCGAACATCGAGAGCACGGTCCGGGCCGGCAGCAGCTCCACCTGCTGACCGTCGATCTCGGCCCAGCTCAGTAGGTCACAGCGCAGTGCGTCAGACATCCATGTCCTCCCAGGAAAACTCAAGACCCCCAGTGGGTCTTTCGCGCAGAAGAACCGCACCGGCAAAATTACCGATTCGGCACATTCATACCCTGCCGGTGAGCGGGGTTGTCCGGCAACCGCTAGCCATACGTATTCCCGGGCAGCGACCACGTAATCGTGCTGGCCCTACTCGGACACGTAAGCAGCGGCCACGGCCCACGTAGCCGTCGCGAAACGAGTACCTATTCAGCCAGTGGGAATGGCGCGCAACAGGTCGCGCAACCCCTCACTGTCGAGCAGGTCCACCGGGCGCAGCGTACGGCCGTGGCGCACGTAGTGAAACGCCGCCCGTACCCGTTCCGGGGGCACCCCGGCCAACGCGGCCCAGGCCAGCCGGTAGGCGGCGAGTTGCACGCTGACCGCAGGCAGAACCTCGGGATCGGGCATCGCACCGGTCTTCCAGTCGACCACGGTCCAGCCGCCATCAGCGTCAGCGAACACCGCGTCCATCCGCCCCCGCAGGCCGATCCCGTCGACCACGGTCTCGAAGGGCACCTCCACCTCGTGCGGGCTGCGCGCCGCCCACTCGCTGGCCAGGAACGCTTCCTGCAGCGCGGCAAGCTCGGCGTCGGGCGCGGCACCAGCGTCGGCGGCGCCCGGCAGCTCGTCCAGGTCGATCAACCGGGTGGAGCTGAACCGGCGTTCCAGCCAGGCGTGGAACGCGGTGCCGCGCCGGGCCATCGGGTTCGGCGGGTACGGCAAGGGCCGGCGCAGCTTTTCGGCCAGCGCCGACGGGTCGGCGGCAAGCTCGACGAGCTGGCTGACTGACAGGTGCGCGGGCAGGATGACCCGTTGCCGGGCACGGCGGGCGTCCCGCTCGGCCAGCAGCACGTCGATCTCGCGATCCCACTCTCGTGAGTGGCATTCGGTGCTCTGACCCGGATTGTCACTCACGAGCGCGGCACGCACCATCCGGGCGCCTTCGGCGACCCCGGGCCGGCGGGCGCCGAGCGGGTCGGTGGGCCAGTGCGCCCGGCGCGGGGTGGTGTCCAGCGGGTTGGGCGTGCCGTCGGCCGGATCCGGTGCCCACTGCTCGATGACGCCGGTACCCGGACCGGCGAGAACGTCACGGATTTCGCGCAGGAAATCCGAGGGCGCTCTGGGAGTGGCGCAGGTCTCGTCCCAGTGGTGGCCGCTGATCAGGAGGGTGTGCTCGGCCCGGGTCAGCGCGACATAGAGCAGCCGGCGCTCCTCGATCAGCCGCCGCGCGTCGAAAGCAGCCTCGTGCGCCGCCAGCGCGTCGGCGAGCTCTTTCTGGTCGGCGCCGGCCGGCAATGAGAGGTCCGGCAGGTCAGCCCGATCACCGCGCAGCGACACCGGCAGCTCGGTGACCGTCCGCAGCCACGACCCGCTCTTCTTCGCCGCTGGGAAGACCCCGCCCACCAGATGTGGGACGGCCACCACCGCCCACTCCAGACCCTTGGCGGCGTGCACGGTGAGCACCTGCACCCGGTCCGGGGCGACCTCGACCTCACCGGGCTGCAGGCCGTCCTCGGCATCCTCGGCGGTGGCCAGGTAGTCCAGTAGGGCGGGTAACCCGGCCAGTGGGTTGGTGGCGGTGAAGTCGGCGACCACGTCGGCGAAGGCGTCGAGCTGGGACCTGCCTTCCGGGCTGGGACGGGCCAGCGATTCAGTGTCCAGCAGCAGGGTGCGTTCGGCGTCGGCGACCAGGTCGGTCAGTGGCTGGGCGATCCGGCGACGCAGCGCCCGCAGCTCGCCGCCCAGCGCCCGCAGCCGCTGGTAACCGGACTCGGAGTAGTGCACCGGCTCCCCGGGCGAGTCCAGCGCATCGACCAGCCCGGCCTGCTCGGCATGCTCCCCGGGCAGCTCCGCAGGCAGGGCGGCCAGTACCTCCTCCGCAGCGGCCCCCCCGCGCCCCGGGGGCCGTCGGTCCAGAGCCAGCTCCTGGGCCCGGCGCCAGAGCGCGGCCAGGTCGGCCGCCCCGATCCGCCACCGGGCGCCGGTGAGCAGCCGCATCGCGGCGCTGCCGGCCAGCGGGTCGACGAGCAGCCGCAGCACGCTCACCAGATCCCGGACCTCCGGGGTGTCCAGCAGTCCACCCAGGCCGACCACTTCGACCGGGAGGCCACGGGAGCGCAGCGCCGCCGCGAGCCGGGCCAGGTCCGCCCGGCGGCGCACCAGCACCGCGGCGGTCGGCGGGACGCCCTGGGCGGCGACCCCGGCCTGCCAGCGCTCGGCGACCGCACCGGCCACCCACTCGACCTCGGTGCGGACATCGGGTAGCAGCGCGCAGCGCACCTCACCGGGTCCGGCACCGTCCCGGCCGCGCAGCTCGCCCACCGGCACCGCGCCGCCGCGCAGCTCGCCCGAGACCGCATTGGCCACCGCGAGCACCTCCAGCGGGTTGCGGAAGCTGGTGCGCAGCCCGCGGGTGCCGGCGGGGCTCCCGTCCGGCCGGGGGAAATCGGTGGTGAACCGGGGCAGGTTGGCGGCGCAGGCACCGCGCCAGCCGTAGATCGACTGGCAGGGGTCACCTACCGCGGTGACCGCCATGGCCGTCTCCCCGGAAAGGAGCACCCCGAACAGGGAGCGCAGCAGGATCCGCTGGGCATGCCCGGTGTCCTGGTACTCGTCGAGCAGCACGGCGCCGAACCGGGCCCGCTCGGCCGCGCCGACCTCCGGATGCTCCCGCGCCAAGCGGGCCGCGACACTCATCTGGTCCCCGAAGTCGAGCACCCCCTCGCGCCGTTTGAGTTCCAGGTAGCGCGTCACCAGGGGCAGCAGCGCCAGCCGGGCCTGCTGGCGCGCCACCACCGGTTTGAGCTCGGAATGCAACGCGTCACGCTGGCGCGGGCCGGGTGCTGCGGTGGTCAGCGCGGTGAGCAGCGCCTGGGTGGCCTCGCCCAGCTCCTCGGGCTCGCGCAGGTGCTCGGCGAGCTGCCCGGCCAGGCCCAGCACCCAGCCGGTGACGGTGTACGGCACCTTCCCGTCCAGATCCAGGTCGGCGTCCCAACCGCTGGTCACCCGGTGGGCGAACTGCCAGGCACCGGTCTCAGTGAGCAGCCGCGCCCCGGGGTCGGCGGGCAGCCGCAGTGCGTGCTCGGCGACCAGCCGCCCAGCGTAGGCGTGATAGGTCAGCACGGTGGCCTCTCCAGCGAGCACCGCGGCGCGGCGCGCCCCACTGGGGTCGAGGCGGTCCAGCACCGCCGAGCCGGCCAGCCGGCGCAGCCGCGCCCGCACCCGCGCAGCGAGCTGCTGGGCAGCCTTGCGGGTAAAGGTCAAGCCGAGCACCCCGTCAGGGGTGACATGGCCGTTGGCCACCAGCCACACCACCCGGGCCGCCATCGTCTCGGTCTTGCCCGACCCGGCACCCGCCACCACCAGGATCGGCTCACCCGGGTCGGCGGCGATCACGTCGGCCTGCTCCGGGGTGGGTGCCGGGACACCCAGTGCGACGGCCAGCTCACCAGGCCCGATCCCGGCTGGCGTCATTCGGTCACCTGACGGCCCGCGTCGTGCAGTGGGCAGGCGCTCCGCGCCGGGCAGCGCGGGCAGTCCGCGTTCTCGACGGCCTCGAATCCCGGCCCTGCGGTGCGCTGGGCGACCTCCCGGACGACCGCACGCCAGCGCGCCAACTCGGCGGAGTCCAGCGCGGGCTGGCAGCGTTGCACCGCCGCGGGGCTGCGGGCGGCGACCTGGACGATGCGGGCCCCGCCGGGCTCGTCGGCCAGACCCTGTTTGGTGAAGGCGCCGTGCGCCGCGGCGAGCTGGTAGGTGGCGAGCTGGGCGTGCTGCGCGGCGGCCTGCGCGCTCACCAGGGCCTTGCTGCTCTTCACGTCCACGATCACCGGTCGCCCCTGCTGGTCACGTTCCAGCCGGTCCACCCGCCCGCGCAGCAGCACGGCTGCCTGGTCGGCGGTGGGCGGCAGCTCGACCTCGACCTCCTGCTCGCAGGCCACCTCGGTGAGCTCAGCGCGGGTGTCGGCCCACCAGCGGCGGAACGTCGCCACCAACTGACGCACCCGGGCCTGTTCGGTGCGCGAATACCACGGGGCACCCGCGTCGACCCCGGCCCAGGCAGCGGCCAGTGCCGCATCGAGCTGCGCATCGGTGGCCCCGGCCGCGACGGCCTGAACCAGCCCGTGCACCAGCGTCCCGGTGACCGCGGACAAGGTCCGGACGTCCGCGCCGCCGTGCCGGGTGAGCAGCCAACGCAGCGGGCACGCCGACACCAGCTCCACCTCCGACGGCGACACCCGGGCCAGCTCGCCCTCGGCCCGCAACGAAATCTCGGTGGACGGCGCCACCAGCCCGTACCAGGAGTCGGGGTGCGCTCCGGGCACCCCCGCCTGGGCCAGCCGGGCCAGCCCGGCCGCGGCGCGCTGCCGCCGGGCCGGTTCCTGCGCCGGATCGCAGCACACCCGGCGCAGCTCGGCGACCAGCTCACCCAGGCTGAACCCCCGGCTACGCCCAGCTACCGCCCACCCCGCCTGCGCCCCCTCGCCGGTGGCGGTGTCGGTGCCGGCCAGCTCGTCGAGAAACCGGGAAGGCTGCTCGTCCTCCCCCTGCACCGCGCTGACCAGCAACCGGTGCCGGGCGCGGCTGGCCGCCACCAGCAGTAACCGTCGCTCCTCGGCCAGCAGCGGCGCCGCCCGCGACACCGTGGCGGACTCGACCCCGGCCACCGCATCCACCAGGCGCTCGACACCCAGCAGCGAGCCACGCAGCCGCAGGTCCGGCCAGCGGCCCTCCTGCACGCCGGGCACCGCGACCACGGCCCATTCCCGGCCCGCGGCGGCGTGCGCGGTGAGCACCGTCACCGCCTCCCCCGACGGGGAGCGGGGCGCTAGCGAGTCGCCGGGGATCTGCTGGTCGGCGAGGTAGGCACAGAACCCGAGCACACTGGCCGGGCCGGCCGCGGCACCGGGCAGCCGGTCGGCGTAGCGGGCGGCGGTGTCGAACAGCGCGACCACCGCGTCGAGGTCCCGGTCGGCCTGCGCGCCAGCCGGGCCACCGCGCAGCGCGGCATCCGCCCAGCGCCTGGCGAGCCCGCTGGCCTGCCACACCTGCCACAGCACCTGCTCGGCGGTGCCGCCCCCCTGGGCTGCCCGCGCCGCGGTCGCCAGCAGCCGGGCCAGCCGCCGCGCCGGTGCGGCGGTCCGCTCGTCGAGCGCGACGAGCTGGTCGGCGTCCGGGGCCAGCGCGTCGACCAGCAAGGTGCCGCTGGTCCGCTCGCCCCCGGTGGCGAGCTCGCGGCACCGCAGCTCGCGGCGCAGCCTGCGCAGCGCGAGCGGGTCCGCCCCGCCCAGCGGAGAGGTGAGCAGGGCCGCCGCAGTCTCCTCGTCCAGGGCTTCCGGATCGACCGCGCAGCGCAGTACCGCCAGCAGCGGCAGCACTGCGCTGTGCCGGGCCACCGGCAGCTCGTCGCGCGGCACCGTCACCGGCACTCCCGCGGCCAGCAGCGCCCGGCGCAGCACCGGCAGCGCCCGCGCCGTGGAGCGGACCACGACCGCCATCTCGCTCCACGCCACCCCGTCCAGCAGATGGGCGCGGCGCAGCCGGTCGGCGATCCAGGACGCCTCGGCGGCGGCGGAGCGAAACACCTCGATGCGCACCTCACCCGTGGGGTTGTCCGGGCCGTGCGGCTCAAGGGGACGGGGTCCGGGGAGCCGGGCGGCCAGCCGGGACACCGCAGCCCGCACCGGTGCCGCCATCCGGTAATCGGTGGTCAGCCGCAGCACCGGGGCGTCGATGGTGGTGAGCAGCCGCGAGTCGGCACCGCGGAAGGAGAAGATGGTCTGGTCCGGGTCGCCCAGTACCAGCAGCTCGTCGGCCCCCGCACCGAGCAGGGTGATCAGGCGGGCCTGCTGCGGGTCGAGGTGCTGGGCGTCGTCGACGATCAAGTGCCGGATCCGGTTGCGCTCCCGACGCAGCAGGGCGGCGTCGGTGTCGAGCTCCAGCAGCGCCGCGGACACCAGCTCGGCGGCGTCCAGCGCGGGGGCGCTGGCCTGCGGGGCGGCGGTGCCCACCGAGCCACGCAGCAGCATCACCTGCTCATAGGTCCGGAAGAACCGCCCGGCGGCCACCCATTCCGGGTGCCCGTGCGCCCGGCCCAGCGCGATGAGGTCCTCCGGCCCCAGGCCGCGTTCTGCGGCACGCAGCAGCAGATCTCGCAATTCGGCGGCGAAGGCGGGCAGGTGCAGTGCCGGGCGCAGCCGCGGCGGCCAGGTGCGACCACCGGACTCCCGCTCACCGGCCAGCAGCTCGCGGACCACCATGTCCTGCTCGGGACCGGACAGCAGCCGCGGCGGTGGCAGTTCCTGCCGGGACGCCTGCAACCGCAGCAACGCGAAGGCGTAGGAGTGCACGGTGCGCACCAGCGGCTCCCGCACGGTCGGCGTCGACCCTTGCGCGGTCAGCAACTCGACGATGCGCTCCCGCAGGTCCGTCGCCGCGCGGCGGCTGGCGGTGAGCACCAGCACCTGTTCCGGGTCCACGTCCCGGCGCAGCACCCGGTCAGCCACCGTGTGGGCGATCAGCGTGGTCTTGCCGGTACCCGGCCCACCCAGCACCCGCAGCGACCCGCCCGGGTGCTCCAGCACCCGGCGAGCCTCCGGTTCCCAGCAGATCGCGCGGGACGGTCGGGCTGGGGGGCGGACCAGGACGGGCACGCGCGCATGCAACCACGCCAGCTTGATCATCTACGGGAGGACACGCCCTGACATCGAACGGACGTGTCACCGCGCCCTGCTCAGGTGTGCCCGCCAGAGGCAGCGTCGCGGCTCTGCCGGCGCCCGAAACCTGCCACCCAAACAGCCTATTCATGCTTAGCTTTTGCGCCGCATGCGTGGGTGAGCACGGAAGAACGCCCGCAAGACGTGCCGCATACCCGATGACACTCACCGGTTTCGGACTCGCACGGTGTGCTCTACACTCGTTCGGGGGATGACTCCGGGTCCTTTGGAATGGGAATGGGAAAAGCAGTCTGCGCTCGATAGAGGGGTACAGCGCATGTCCGATCGTTCGTGCACGGCAGGACCGGAAACCACCGCGCCCACCAGAAAAGCCGCCCCCACACTGCGGCTATTCGACGGCTTTCGACTCGAATATGACAGCACAACTGTCCCGGTCTCCGTGAACGGTCAACGCCTGCTCGCCTTCCTGGCCCTGCGTGGCAACGCAACTCGCGCCGATTCCGCTGGCACGCTGTGGCCGGAGGTCACCGAGACTCGGGCCAGCGGTAGCCTGCGGACGACGATGTGGCGGTTACATCGCGGCGGCATCCGGATGGTGGAAAGCCGCGCTAACGTACTCACACTCGCGGCGGAGGTACGCGTCGACGTCCGCACATTCATCGATGCCGCCTCGCATATCGAGCAGTTCACCGCCTCTGACGCAGCCCAGGTCCCGGTCCTCGATGGTGGGGAGTTGTTGCCCGGCTGGTACGACGACTGGGTGCTGTTCGAGCGGGAGCGGCTACGGCAGATCCGACTGCATGCGCTGGAAACCCTGGCCGAACATCTGACCGAGCGCCGGCGCTACGCCCGCGCCCTGGAGGCAGCCCTGCAGTGCGTCCAGCTTGAGCCGCTGCGAGAAAGCGCGCATCGAGCGGTCCTCACCATCCATCTGGCTGAGCACAACGTCGCCGAGGCGCTGCGGCACTACGAGTTCTTTCGCCAGCTCCTGTACGACGAGATGGGGATCGAACCGTCACCCCAGCTCCAGCAAATGTTGCCCGAAGCACCCGAGGCACCACTTCAGCGCGCGCACCTTCGGTGACACCTCGGCGACCTGGGATGCAGGGATGCTGACCTGGATGCGGTAGAGGAGCGACGGGTACTGAGCCGGTGATGCCGCTACTACCTGGTGTCACTTACGTGGTGTCACTGCCATTAACGCTAAACGATCTTGGCGCCCCTACGGTAATCGCTGCTGTCGCCACCCGGGCCGTCAAACCGACTGGCGATGACATCACTGTGACGGTCTGGTGACGCGCAGCAAGGATGCTGTCAATCAACGCATGAATGCGACGCGAGGAGGTATCACTCAATGCCAACCCACTGAACTCGTACTACCCGAGACGGGCGCGAGCATCGAAGGCGCAAATTGGTTCAGCCGTCCTCGGGCGTGCCGTTCGGCACGATAGCGGAACGGAAACAATCGCCGCAACGAGTTTCAGGAATTCACTCCGGACGTGCGGAAGCGCCCGGCTCACTGCCCAGTCGACAACTCTAGTGTCATCACATCACCGAAAAGGAGAGCAATCATGGCCAGAAGGATCAGAGGCGCGACCGTCGAGTCCGTCTACAGTACGCCCCACTCGCAAAATGCCTGGGCCCAGCTTTTCGGAGGAACCGTCGTGACCGGCACAGCTCTTCCGGTTGCGTCTCCCGGCACGTGGTTCAAGATTCAGGAACTATCACCCGACGGCGTCACCAACACCTTTGATATTCTCGTCACAGCCCAACAGGGCGCGGGCACGGTTGAAGTGGAGACGACAGACACTACCACCGGCGAGAAAATCTCCCGGGTCTGGAAACCCGACTCCATCTGAGTTCGGCTATTCTCGCATCGAAGGAGGAGGTAGCAGTGAACTCAACAGAGACCACCGGTAGTGCCAACACCGGACCAGCACCAACCGACGAAGCCGGGCACGGCACAGCCGGTATCACCGCCCAAGCAGCCAACACCGGACCAGCACCCACCGACGAAGCCGGGCACGGCACAGCCGGTATCACCGCCCAAGCAGCCAACACCGGACCAGCACCGACCGTCTAGACCCACCGTTAAGGTCCGCGGCTGGGCCCCTGC
>DASTLT010000259.1:0-36811 GCA_035714625.1 Pseudonocardiaceae bacterium
AGGAGTGCTGGTGACTCGCGGGGGAGCTGTCCCGAAGACCCTTCCGGTGGGCTGGGTGCTGCTTGATGGCGACTACACCATCCGCTGGCGGCGTGGTGAGCCGGTGGCGCACCTCCTGGAGGGTGCGCAGGTGGGCAGTCACGGGCTGGTGGGGGTGGTGGACACGGTCCCGGTGCCGCCGGCGGGGTGGGTCGATCTGGCCGAGATCCGCCAGGTGGGGCAGCGCTGGCGGCGCCAGCAGCGCAGCCCCCAGCGACGGGTCGGCGCGCGGCAGGTGAGGGTGGGTGCCCGGTGAGTGGTCCCGGCGAGGTGGTGCCTGATCCGCAGTTCGGCTGTGCCTGGGGTGTGGCCTCGCGGTGGTGCGCCCGCCGGGCGGGGGGAATCTCGCTGCGGGGGGTCCGCTCGGCTGCCGACGGGCGCGCGCACGTCACCGGGCCGGGGTGCTCCGGCCCGCCGGGCCAGTCTCCGGAGTTCAGGTACTCCGCAAGCTCCTCTTCCGGCTTCGCGCGCACGCACCGGCCGTAGTCCTCCGGCGAGGCGGTCTCGACAAGGGGGACGAACCCACGCCGCAGGATGATCTCCGGAATCCGGACCCGGACCAGCTTGCCTGGCCGCCCGGTGGGCGTCGGGCCCCGGAACCCCGTCCAAGGGGGTAAGGATGGGGGCAGGTGTGGAGAGGGATGGCGTGTCATGAACGAAAGCTTCCGGCTCGGCCGGATCGCCGGGATCCAGGTGGGGGCGCACTGGAGTGCGCTGGCCGTGCTGGCGCTGGTCACCGTCGGGCTCGCCACCGGCTGGCTGCCGCTCGCCGCGCCGGGTCGCTCCCCGGTGGAGTACGCGGTGACCGCGGTGGTGGCGGGGGTGCTGTTCCTGCTGTCGCTGCTGGCCCACGAGGTCTCGCACGCGGTCCTGGCCCGGCGCAACGGCCTGCCGGTCGAGCGGATCACCCTGTGGCTTTTCGGTGGGGTCGCGCTGCTTCGCGGCGAGCCCGCCACTCCGGGTGCGGACCTGCGCATCGCCGGGGTGGGGCCGCTCGTCAGCGTCGGTCTCGGCGCCGGATTCGTCGGCCTCGGTGGCCTGGCGAGCGCCGGGCAGGCCGGGCCGCTCATCGTCGCGGCACTGAGCTGGCTCGGTGTCATCAACCTTGTGCTGGCGGTGTTCAACCTGGTCCCGGCCGCCCCGCTGGACGGCGGGCGGGTGCTGCGCGCGGCGCTGTGGCGCTGGACCGGTGACCGGCAGCGCGCCGCGGTCACCGCCGCCCGGGCCGGTCGGCTGTTCGGGATTGTCCTGCTGGGGCTGGGGCTGGCGCAGGTCCTGGTGGGGGGCAGCCTGAGCGGTCTGTGGCTGGCACTGATCGGGTGGTTCCTGGTCGCCGCCGCCCGCGCCGAGGAGGAGTACGCCACCACTCAGCGGGCGCTGGCGGGGATCCGCGTGGGCGACATCATGACCCCGGATCCGGTCACCGTCCCGCCCGAGCTCACCGTCGGCGAGTTCATCGACCGGCACCTGCTCAACCAGCGGTTCTCCACGTTTCCCCTGCTTGACGACCGGCGGCAGCTCGCCGGACTCGTCACGCTCAACCGCATCCGCCAGGTGCCGGCCGGCTCCCGCGCCGACACGTCGCTGCGCCAGGTGGCCTGCCCGCCGGATCAGGTGGCGGTCGCCCGGCCCGACGAGGATCTGCTCCAGCTCCTGCCCCGGATGTCCGGCTGCGCCGACGGCCGCGCCATAGTCCTCGACGAGGCAGGACGCGTCATCGGGATCGTGTCGCCCACCGATATCGCCCGTCCGGTACAGAACGCCGACCTGCTGCAGCCCCGCACCGCCGCATCGCCAAGCTAGACCGCCCGCAGCCGATCCAGCCGATCCAGGTGGTCCGGGTCGATGCTCGGTGATTCACCGGTTCAGCATGGCGACGTCTCGATGTGGTGGACGTAGGCGAGCCGCGCCCGGCGTGCTGCGGACGGGTTTGCTCGCGCTCGGCCAAAGGTCACCGCACACCGTCAGATTGAATCAGGTATGCCGAGGAGGTGTTTTCGCGGTCCACCACGTGCTGGCGGCTGCCGTGGGGGTCGCACGGGACTCCCCCGAGGGCACCCGCCACGGCTGCTCGCAGGTGATCGATCCAGCGGACTTGCAGCGGGCCGTCGAGATGCTCAGCCGCTGCACCCTCGTTCAATCCGGGGCGGGCTAACCGGCTGAATGCCACTGGAGACTTTCGTAGGATGATGCGGTCAGCGCTACCCCGACGGCGTGCGGTAAGGGATTGGGACGGGTGAGTACCTGCTGGATCAGGGCGATGGCGTGAGCCCAGCCCGGCCCCTTCAGCAGGTCCTGCTGGCCCCCGCGGTCGCCCTGCTGCGCCGCGTCGTGGCAGATGCCGACGGTGATCCGCGGGCCGCCCAGGACGTCCTGGAGGCCGCCGCAAGCCAGGTCGGCGGGTTCGACCTCGAAGGATACCGTGAGGTACTCGATATCGACCCCCGGCTGGCGCCGGGCGTCGCCGTGAGCTGGGCAGGCAAGCTGCTCGATCTGGTCGACGGCAGCGGGGTGCCCACCCGGCTGGCGCTCGCCACCCTGGCCCAACCCGCGGTGACCAGTACCCGCAGACGGACCACCGGTGCCTACTACACCGACTTCCGCCTCGCCCAGTACCTCGCTCGCCGGACCGCTCAGCTCGCCGCCACCCCGCTGACCCCGGCCAGCACGATCATCGACACCGCGGCCGGGACCGGGATACTGCTGGTCGCCCTCGCCGAGCAGATCGGCCGCGCCCAGATAGATCGAGCCGAGCCGGCTGCCCTGCGGGATCTTGTCGCGGGCGGGCTCAGTGCCGTGGATCTCGACCCGGAGTGCCGCCGCGGCACGGTGGCCGCACTGGCGTCGCTCACCACCGACCTGGACGCCATCAAGGACCTGGCGACCAGGGTCCGAACCGCGGACAGCCTGGTCGCCGACGCCGGACTGTGGTGCCGGCTCAGCGCTGAGGGACGCTTCGACGCGGTCCTCGGAAATCCCCCCTGGGAACGCCTTCGGGTGACCCGCCACGAAACCCTGCTGGCCAGCGGAGCACGCCGGCACTACGGCGCCGATTACCACCCTGATCAGGAGTCCTGCGCTGGGGCGCACCTTACCGAGGTCGACCGGGTGCGCCGCTACGCCGACGGCTTGGCCCGTCGGTACCCGCTCCTCGGCCACCGAGAAGTCGACCTTTGTCAGGCATTTCTGGCGCTGGGTTGCTCGCTGGTGAGACCCGGCGGGAGCCTGGGTATGTTACTGCCCGCCGGGCTGATCCGGGGCCAGGGAACGGTGCGGTTACGCGAGCATCTGCTGACGAACGCGACCGAAGTCGACCTCACGGTGCTGCACAACCGGAGCCACTTCTTCGGAATCGACACCCGGTTCAAGTTCCTGGCCGTCTGTGCGCAAGTAGCCGGCCGTCCAACACGTGGTGCCACCCTCCGGTTAAGGCACAGCGAAGGCACCGATCACGATATTCCCGAACGGACACCCGTGCGCATCACGTTTGCTGATCTCGCGGCCGCCCGACGGGATCTGACGGTGCCCGAGGTGCCAGGTGAGCGTGAATGGCGGCTCTTCCAGCATATGACGGCATGCGGTAGCCGTCCCGACGATCCGGACAGTCCATGGGGGATGCGGATCATCCGCGAGGTCGACATGACCCGGGACAGGCGGTTGTTCCGCAGAACGCCATCAGCGGTGTCTGCGGTGCCGGCTCGGCCGGCGGTGCCCGATGTGCCGGCTCGGCCGGCGGTGCCCGATGTGCCGGCCTGGCCGGCGGTAGCTGAGGTGCCGGTTGTCGAGGGCAGGATGGTGCACCAGTATCGCGGCCGGGCCAAGACTTATGTGTCCGGTTCCGGCCGCACGGCGATCTGGCGGCCGGTGCAACTTGGTGCAGCCGACGCTGCCCTCCCGCAATTCTTCGTGAACCCTGCTCGACTCCCGGATTCCGTGCGGGAGCGCAGTTCCCGGCCCCGGGTCGGCTTCTGTGATGTGGTCGCCCAGACCAACGAGCGGACCCTGCAGGCGGCGTTGATTGCACCGGGCAGGGTATGCGGGAACAAGGTACCGACCCTCGACTTCTGCATTCCAGACGACGGCGTGCGTCACCAGCGGGAAATGCTTTTCCTCGCCGCCGCGAACAGCTTCGTCGTGGACTGGTTCGTTCGCCGGCTGGTCACCACCAGTCTGAACTTCTTCATCCTGCTGGGTCTGCCGCTGCCCGCCCTCGACCCCACCGGCCCGGCGGGCCGGCGGCTGGTCGATCTGGCCGAGCGACTGGTCGCTGCCGAGGCCGATCCCGAGGCTGGCCCAGAGCGCCGGGTATCGGAGGTCGCGCAGTATCGGGCCGAGATCGACCTGCTGATCTGCGATGCTTACCGGATCGACCGTGCCGAGTTGCCGCTGCTGCTGGCCGACTTTCCCCTGCTCGACCGGCACCAACCTGCGCTGCCCGGGGAAGCGAGGTCGACCGTCACCGCCGACCTGCTGACCGCCTGCTGTGGCAGCGCGTTGGGCCAGGAGCGATACCTGGCCGCAACGAGCCGCGGCGCGCTCGCCTACGTGCCGGCCGAGCTCGCCCGGTAGCCGGGTCCTGCTGGCGCTGCCCGGTTACCCACCGAGTAACCAACTGGTGATCGGCTCATGCCGAGCGGTGCCGTCCGGACCGGCACCGAGCTGGCTGCGGACCAGGTACAGCAGGGTGGCCGTCCACGGTTCCCCGGCGTAGGACTCCAGCCGCTGGACCAGGGGTCGCAGGTCGACCGCCCGGTCAGTCCGGGCCAGCGTGAGGTGCGGGCGGTAGCGGCGTTGCTCGACCGCCAGGCCGCTGCGACGGGCGGCGGCCCGCGCCGAATCGGCCAGCTTGCCTAGCCCGACGCGATCGCCTCGTACGCCGGTCCACAGCACCCGCTGCCCGAACCGGCCGCCACCCCCGAACGACAGCGACAGGGCTGGATGCCGCCCCGCGACCCGGCCGAGCCTGCTGCTGAGTTCCGCGAGCCGGCCGTCGTCAACCTCACCGAGAAACGCCAGCGTCAGATGCCACTGCTCCGGGTGGGTCCACCGCATCTGCGGGGCCAGCTCATGCAGCGCTGCCGTCCTCGCCCACAGCTCCGCCACGACCTCCCCCGGCGGGCTCAGCGCCACGAACAGCCGCACCACCCCATCCTCGCACCCCCCGCCGCCCCCATGTCGGGCCCCATGCCCGGCATGTCGGGCTCTGGTACTCCGTGTGTCGGGCTCTGGTGCCCGGTATGTCGGGCCTTGATGCCCGGTATGTCGGGCCTTGGTGCCCGGTGCCTGAAGGCCTGCGGAGGTATCCCCGGAGGTGCGGACTGAAGCACCTGTTCCACGCCTGCGGCGCGCCGGCGGGCGCACGGCCGCCGGTCGGGTACACCCCCCGCCCCCCTACCCGGCCGGCGGTCCCCCCGCGCAGCCTCCGGTTGACCATCACGACCAACGGGAGGCCGGTCATTGCCGCACGATGTGTACGACAGGGCTGATGGTACGGCGCGGCGCGATCGGGCGGAACGTTCGTCAACCCTTCCTGACACAAGTCCCCCGGCCGGGTTCTGGTGCTGGTGCGGAGGTTTAACGAAGGGGCGAAGTAGGCAGCCGCCGCTCCCCGTGCAGGTAGCGGTCTCGGGCTTCAGCAGGGAGCCTGCGGCGGAGCGTCCTAGCCGGGTTAGGCCGGATTACGCCAGCCGGGCTCTCCCCCGGTCACCGGCTCATTGACCGCCTGGTAGACCAGGTACTCGTCGGGGAGGAAGTGGCTGGTGGCCCGCCGGAAGCGCCAAGTGAACGTTGGCCACAGCGTCACGTTTCGGCCCTGGGTATCGAGATACCAACTGGTGCAGCCGCCGGTGGTCCATACCGTCCGGTTCATCTGGGAGTCGAGGGTCTCGTTGTAGGCCGCTTGTGCCTGGGGTCGGACTTCCACCGCCGTGGCACCGGTGCGACGTAAATAGCGCAGTGCGTCCATGGTGTAGGCCACCTGGCACTCGATCATATAGATCATCGAGCTGTGTCCGAGGCCGGTATTGGGACCGACCAGGATGAACAGGTTGGGGAACCCGGTCACGGTGGTGCCCCGGTGCGCCTGCGCTCCTTGGGACCACACCCTGGCCAGCGAACGGCCAGCACGGCCCCGGATTCGTGCCGCGACCGGCAGGGCAGTGACCCGGAAGCCGGTGCCGAAGATGATCGCGTCCACTTCCCGGCGGGTACCGTCTGCGGCGCGTACCCAGTCCGGTCCGATCTCGGCGACCCCGGAGGCGACGACCTCCACATTGGGTTGCGTCAGCGCTGGCAGATAGTCGTTGGAGAGCAGAATGCGTTTGCACCCGATAGCGTAACCAGGGGTGAGCTTGGCCCGCAGGGCTGGGTCGGGGACCTGGCGGCGCAAGTGTGCGCGGGCCATCAACTCGGCCACCTTGAGCAGGCGCGGGTTGCGGGTGAAGGCTGGTACGGATAACTCCCGGCCCCAGTAGATCCCGGACCGCACCAGCCGCTGCAGGCCGGGAACCGCCCGGTACAGGGTGCGTTCGAGACCGGTTTTTTCCCGCTCGGTGCGCGGTAGGATCCACGGCGGGGTGCGCTGGAAGACCGTCAGTGCGGTGAGCATCGGCTGGATTTGCGGGACGAACTGGATGGCGGAGGCGCCGGTGCCGACCACCGCCACCCGCCGGCCGGGCAGATCGTAGTCGTGATTCCACTGCGCGGAGTGGAATACCGTGCCTTGGAAGGAAGGCAGCCCTGGAATGCGCGGAATAGCGGGATCGGAGAGCGCACCCGTTCCGGTCACCAACACGTCAGAGGTCAGCTCACCGTGACCGGTGCGGACTCGCCAGCGCCGTGCGCCGTGATCCCAGGCGGCTTCGAGTAGCTCATGATGAAACCGGATATGTGGCCGTACCCCGTAGCTGTCGGTGCAGTGCCGTAGGTAATCCCAGATCTCGCGCTGACCGGAGAAGCTACGGCTCCAGGACGGGTTGAGCTCGAAGGAGAAAGAATACAGGTGTGCGGGCACATCGCAGGCGCAACCAGGATAGCTGTTGTCTCGCCAGGTGCCGCCGACCTCCCCGGCTCGTTCCAGTACCACGAAGTCCGTAATGCCGTGCCGACGGAGCTGGATCGCCATCCCCAGCCCGGCGAAACCCGCGCCGACGACGATGACGTGGTGATGCGTCTGCCGGCTCATCGGTGCTCCCCATTTAGCGATGTTACCTTCGGTAACCTACCGTCGGGTAGATAGCGGTGTCCAGCCGCCCCGATGGTCGGAAGCTCGGCTCTGCGCCATGCTCACCGGTCAACGGTCACCCCCTCCGGCGGCATCGCTGGACGAACCCAACCGACCAGTCAGCGCGCCGGCGCTGCCGCCGGACGCGGGAGGCGTATCGCTCGCTGCCGTCGGACAGTTACGTTCTGGTAGGTCTTACTCAGCTCGCCGCAGCCCCGCTGCAGTGAATTATGTCCCAGCGACGATGGGAGACCATGTTCCGTGGCACATGAATCGCTTACTCAGGACTACCAAGCCTCCTTGGGTCGCCACATCACCGCTGCCGATGCCGAGGTTCTGTGCGCACCTGAGCATCTGGCGGAGGCCGCTGTCGAAGCGCTGGGCTGGCCCGGCGTGGTACTCCCCCCGGCAGCACTGCTGGGCCGCCGCGTCGTGGTCGTTGCCGCGCTCCTCCCGGAGGTGCACGAGCGGCGGATCAGGTCCGGCTGGAGCCCGGTCACCGACCGGATGTCGATCGCCACCTGGCACTGGCCCGAGATGCGGCGCGTCGTACCACCCCCGGCCGTCCGGCTGTCCGGCATTCTAGCGCCGGCCCGGCACTGGCGTACCGGCCTGGCTGCCGCGGCGCCGTTCACCGGTCTGTGCGCCACCGCCCTGCTGTTGCCCTCGCACATCGCCCGCGACGTCGAGTGCCGCACCCACGCCGCACACCACGGACCCACCGTGCTCGCCGCTGCCGACCCGCACGACCTCGATCCGGACGCCGTCGACGTCGTGCAGGCGGGCCGCCCCGCTCCGCTCAGAGACAGCCCGCCGAGTGCGGTCAGCCGATGGGTGCACGAATTGGTCTACGACCGCCTGCTGCGGCCCCGCTGATCACCGGTCCGCATTCGGGATACAGACTGCACCCATCCGGGACTTCCGGGTGCACTCACCCGTCCAGAATGCGGAGGTGACCGGTGTCCGACGAGCCGACCACCCGGCAACAGCTCATCGCCGGTGCCATTGAGACGATCCGGCGCCAGGGGATCGCCAGCGCGTCGGTGCGCAGCATCGCCACCACCGCAGGCGTGCCCGAGGCGCTGATCTCCGAGCATTTCGGCGGCCTGTCCGAGCTGTTCGCCGAGGTCAGCCGAGCGGCGGCGCAAGCGCGGGTCGGGACCTTCCGGGCGCGGTTCGACGGGGTGACCAGCCTGCGCGAGCTGCTGGTACGCGGCCGGGCGCTGTGGGCCGAGGAGCGGGAGCGGGGCAATGCCGTCGTGCTGGGCCAGTTGCTCGCCATCGCCCACAGCGAGCCGCCGCTGGCGGCGGCCATCGGTGCAGCGCTGCAACTGTGGGTTGACGAGATCGAGCGAGTGATTCGGGGCCTGCTCGTCGACTCGCCGCTCGCCGACCTGGTTGAGCCCGCCGCAGCGGCGCGTGCGGTGTGCGCGAGCTTCATCGGCCTGTCCCTTTTTCACCCGGTCGGCGACGGCACCAGCCCCTTCGACATCCTGGAACCACTGGCCGACCTGGCCGAAAACCTGAAGCCCTTCGAACGCCGGCTGCTGTACGCGAGGGTGCGCAGCCACACCGGCCGCCGGCGATAGCCTGCGATCAAAGATTTCCGGCCATCGGACGCGACACTTTGATCATGGACTAGTGACGGCCGGTTGCTGTCATCAGCGACCTTGGTGAGCAGCATAACAAGCCAACAGCGCGCTGTCAGATCCCAAAGTGCGGTGCCAGGCGCCACGGGTGGCGGGCCTCATCCGTGGTGCTGTGTAACAATCGCGCCAGGTCCAGACAGGCTTCAGTGGGCAGTGTGTAGAGCCCAGGCCGGTGGCATGATCGTTCCGGTGCGAGGGTGTTTTCCGACCGCCCGCCAGGTTCTGGTGCCGCTGGCGAGGATGGACGGGGAGGTGATCGACACATGGATGATACTGATGATGCGGCGGACCTGGAGTCCGACCTCTTGGACCTCACGGGAATCTCCCTTGAGCAGCTCGATGCTCTGCCTGACTCGGTTCTACGTGCATCCTTGCGTCGCATCCTCACCGAGGGGGGGACGGCACCAGACCAGTACGCTGGGTTTCAGAGCGCCGTTAACCTTTGGTATTGAGTGCCCGGGATGTCGGTCGCGGCTCTCCGGGTGGTCATCTACTGCGCCCAGCTTGGCTGGACCCGGGTGGGCAGGGCTGACTGGGGCAGGGTGGCGTTCGCAGCGCCCGTCCCTGCCAGGGATCACGTCCTGCATGCGACGCTGGGCGTGCTTGTGGACCTACGCAGCTCGGACAGTCTTACCGGTCTCCGAAGAAGAGCCTGCGGGCTGTCTCAGGTCCGCCGTATCTGCGTGACGCCTGAGCGCATCTTCATGAACAGGCGAACCGTTAACTCAGCAACCCCAGGGGCAACTGTGCGGCCGACACCGGTAGCCAGCGGTCCCGGGGGGTACTGCGGCGGTAACAGGGGCGCTGAGTGGAAGTGGGGTAGATCTTAGTGGAGTCGCTCGGCCGCCCAGATGATCACGATCTCCGGGCATACCGGTGGTCCATCGGGCCTAGGTCCGTGACATGGACCTGGTGAGCGGGATGTGGCAGTGCCTGGCCGGCAGGTGCTGACCAGAGGTCTGCGCTGTGAAATCGTCACCTTGTGGAGGATCAAGTGGCGCGCATAGGGTTAGCGCTGGCGGGAAGCATCGTGGCGCTCGTTGTCATCTTGCCCACCACTTGGGCGGCGGCAGCCGCCGGAACGAGTGATGTCGATGTCGTCTTCTGCTTGTCACCGACCCAGCGCCCTCATCTCCTCGACGCTGCAGTGGCGCTCGGACTCGGGTGGCACGCATCGCGGTCTGATCGGATTGTCGTGTCATCCGGTCGTGAACTCACCATCGATGAGTGGAAGCAGACGCGCACCCCAGAATTCGAGCGGACCTGCGCGGCGCTGGTGGGAGCATCCAAGACGTTCCTGCCCATCCCGTCCCCTGTTCCCAGCTATCCCAAGTCCGCTCTGTGGGTGCTCCTCCCGGTGGTGGTCGGTGCCGTCCTCACGGGGACAACCACGATGGCGGTGTCGATCTGGAAGGACGCCACCACCCGACGTCAAGCGCTGGCCTCCACACTTCGTGCTGCGGTGCTCGCGTTCGCCCAGGCGACCGAGACCTATTTGGAAGCGTGGGCCGGACAAGCTGGCGACCCAGCCTCGATGCAGGCTGAGGTCCATGTCCGTCGTATCGAGTTGCTTGCCACGGCACGCCGAGTCGCCGATGAGCATCGTCGCTGGGCACTGCCAGGCGACCTGCAGAAACTCGTGTCGACCGAGGCGCTCGGGGAGAAGCTCACGTCGGGCTGGCGCCAGGCTGATCACCAACAGCGTCAGGATAGGGCTGCGCTCGTCCGTACCCAACTGCGTCGCATCGAGATTACCGCAGAGCAGGTCGCCAAGGCGCTTGAGCTTCCCCGACTCCCGCACTGGGCATTCCGACGGACCGGCGGTCAAGACAGGCAGGAGGCATAACTTGCCCGATGGAAGCAGCGTCAGGAACCCATTTCAGCTTCCCAAGATGCCACCAGAACCCTGCCCGCCACTGCGGCCTTGGGAGTGGGACATACATCTGGAGTATTATGTCGCCGTCGACAAGACCGAAGCTGCTTTCGCGGATTTCGAACGTCAGACCCGGAGCCCGGAGAGCCTCACGGCCCATGGGCGTCTGGTTGTCGTCCTCGGGGGGGAAGGCTGCGGGAAGACGTCACTTATCAACCGTTGTATCGCCTCGACGCAGAAAAATCTAAAAGCGGTCGGGGTTGCCTCAATTATTGTCGATCTGACTGTAGAAGCCAAAAATAATCAGAGCATTGCAGAACGAATGCGTCACGTGTGTGACTCGCTTATCGACCAGCTAGACGTCGACCAGCGGTTGGACAAAGAGATCCTGGAAGAACTGCGCAGAAAAGAATCTCCAGAAAAAGCCTATTCCTATTTGAGTATGGTGTTGAAGCGGATTGCGGCCACTGATGATGCCGACCTGGCTGTCATTGTCCTTCTGCCGCCCTCTGATGATCTAGCTGAAGAGGTCGTGAAGTACAGCGACCTGGTTCGCCCGAGGCTGCTGTTCTTCGCCGAAAGTTCCTATCTTGCAGCCAATCGCGGCTGGCAGGCGAAGCTGACTAGGTCTGGGCCTGCCCCCCCTATCGTGCTGACCGTTGGCATACTCGACCCCCGGGACGGCTACGTCTTTGCCAGAGAACGTCTCAGCCGGCATCACGGAAAAATACCCATGCTACGTGAGGATGCTATGAACGAGCTACAGGACAAAAAGCCAGACCTGGCGATCGGCCAAGTACAGCGGCTGCTCTTCGAGGTCTACGAGGGCGTCCTGCAGCAGGAGCAACCAGTGGAAGAAGTGACCATGACACATATTACGGACCATATTCTTCAAGCGTGGCACTAGCTGAGGGGTCCTTCATGAGCACCAGTAACAACGATCCCGCGTGGGCCAGCACAAACCCATTCGTACCTACCGCAGTCGCCAGTGCGGGGGAATTTGATGCTGACCCGGTAACCATCCGTACGCCAGCCATCCGAGAGGCATTCAGATACCTGGACATCTACCTGCGGGCGGCGCCGGGGGAGTCTGGTCCTTCCTCGGTGGGGGCCGGCAATGTCATCGCGCTCGTGGGCGACTACGGAACCGGGAAGACCCACCTCGCAGGTGAGTTGCGGCGCCGGGCACGACGGAGCGTGGGCACGGATGGGCACGTCATGTACATCGACGCGCCAGCGGCCGGTGACGTCCCGGCAGTTGGTGAAACACCGGCAGTCGGCGATGTACGAGCGGCAGGTACCGGACCGGTGGTCAGTGGCGCAGTAGGCACCAGCTTCGTCTCCCTCTATAGAAGATTCATCGACAAACTGCAGGAGTCCGATGTCGTACGCCGGGTTGGTCGACACTATTCCGACGCCCTTATTGATTACTTAGATAGTTCCGAACTCACCGCGGCGATCGCTGAACGCCTGCGTGTTGATCGCGATATCGATGTACGCGACATAGCCGAGCAGCTAGGGCCTGGAGAAGCCCCTCTGCTCGGTGAGGTGGAGCGTCGTCTGCGGGAGGAACTTACCCCCAGTACCGAGTTCGAGAATAACTTCGTCACGGCGCTCACACTGATGCTTCGCCCCGGCTTCCAGGATGCCGTGTGGAGCTGGCTCGCCGGGAGTCCACCGCTTCCGATACTGACCGAGCGTGGCATTACGACTGCGATAGATACTGACGAAGTGGCTCTTGAGGCGATGGGCATGTTCGCGGTACTCTATGGGCGCCGCAATCACCGTTTCGTGCTAGTGATCGACGAGGTAGAGAAAGTTCTCTCCGGGCCACGGCGGCCGGAAGGAGCGGTGCTGGGTGCATTTAAGAAATTGTTGACCGTCTTCGCTAAAGCTCGCGCCTTTCTGGTCCTCGCCGGCTTGCCGGATTTTCTGCAAAGCCTCGAGGAAGATGTTCGACAACGTATCGGACGTGTGGTGCACATGTCAGCGCTATCCGCCGACAACGTCCGGGATTTCATTATTGACAGCCAGCGGAGACTCTCTCCTGATGCCGATTTGGAGCCATTCACCCCGGAGTCGGTCAACTACATAACCCAGTTGACCGAAGGTGTTCCTCGAAAAGTCATTCGTTTGTGCTACCATGCGTATCGCCGAGCAGTTGAAGAGGGCGAATTGGTCACCCCAGCTATGGTGCGTGAAGTCGCGCGTACTCACACTAACATTCTGAGTACAGAGGATATTCGAGCAAGAGTGCGGATGGTTCTGGGCAGGGAAGGCTGGGAACACTCTACTAACCATATGTTAGAGGCATCGCCCTTGGCGCGGCTGGACGAATGGGTGTACATTGGTGATCGCGGCAGCGGATACGGAATCCTCGTCACCGATCCAGTGCTTGACGACGACGATTTCGAGCAGCTCAACCAACGGGCACTTGCCATTCGGACGGCAGCGCCAGAGATCCGAACACTTTTGATAATTAACGGTTATGTGGAACCCGATATCCTGGCTCTCCTTGGCGAGTTGTTCGGTGTGCAGCCGATGGTTTACCACCCGCGGTTGTTCGAGGACGATCTCGTCGGGATGCTCAAGGCAATGGCGAGCTGGGCGCATCACGGGACAGAAGACCAGACAATCGGTGCCATGCATGAACGGGTAGAACGTATCAACCGGCAACAGTCGAGTATCTATCGGTCCATTCAGCAGATAGCCGCCCAGATCGACGCAATGCAGTTATCGTCAGAACGCCGTCTAGGTCACCTCCAAAGTGACCTTACCCGGATCTCCCAGGCACTCAGTGCAGCCTCCAGTACGGTGGTGCCTGAGCGCGCACCCGAACTGCCACAGCGAATGCCACCTGAGGTGCTTCGGCTGTTCAGCAGAGCGCTCGACTCACTCGCGGACATTGGACAGGTGGACCGGGTACTGCGGGAAGCCTTCGCGGTCGGTTCCGGTCGGTCCTCGCACACACCTCCGGCCAGTCTTGAAATCCGAGCGGCGCTGCGTTCCCAAAAAGCAGTGAAATCTCTGGGTGTGGCTGTCTTGTTACAGAAACTGGTAGAGGCGTTTCAGACGGGGATCGCTGAATGGTACCTATCTTACACGGATGATCCACAAGGTCGGCTGCGGTCCGCACACCAGGAGGAGTTGCAGGAGTTATGTTACACCTATGATTCAATCTATGAGTATTTGCCGCTGCACCAGTTGACTGGACTCTCAGAACTCACCACTCTACCTATTGGCGCCGGAGGCCAGCAAACCGAGGCGGTAGGCATGCCTTTACGACGGGTGGATGTCCGTAAGACGCTCGATGGGTTGGGTGCTCGGGTCCAACGAACGATGCTTGCCGCGGCCACTTCGTCAACTGTCGAGTGAGGTGGCGTAGCCCAGTTCCATCTGAGCTGTGCGTGCCAACCGCGCCATCTTGTCATCGGTGTGACTAACCCGTCGTTGATTCAGCGTGACGCCAAGCAGGTGATCCTCAGCGCTGAGCCGGTAGAAGTAGAGGGCGCCCTGCTCCACGTCCAGCACTATCCTGGGCAGCGGCCCGCCGATAACTGGGTAGACCGCTTGGAAGAGTTGCCGAGCAACAACTGGGAACTGCCGGCCCAGGTCGTGGTAGATCTTACGCCTGGCCGCTCCGGTGGTAAGTAGAAAGAATCGGCTCAAGGCGCTGTCCTCTAGACAATCGGCCGAGATTCCGGACTCGTGTTCATGATGGATGTAGGCAACATAGTGCAGATCGGTTGTACTCAGCGCGCCGTGGCAGGTCTCCCGCAGCGGGTGGTCCTGCTGCCCTGCTACCTCCACGACAACTGGCTGGGACAGGCCGGGAGCGACGTCATTGACCGTGGAGGTGTCACCCGTGGGCCTGCTGGTAGACCATCCTCCGGGGTTTTGCGTACCCAGGCTCACCGCGTCGCGCATATGGTCCACGATATCCGCTGCCACCCGGTCGGCATCCTGCACGGCCTGGACTTGGGGCAACGGTAATTCTGGTCGATATGCCGCCGAACTGTCGCGGGTGAGTGTGACGATATACTCTCCCGGGATCACCCGGTTGCAGATTATCGCACCTTTCGGGCCGTGCAGCACAATGCGGATGAGATCCCCGGACTGAAGCTGTTGCAGATCCTGATTCAGGCACAGCATGTTGTAGCACAGCTCCTGCCCCGCTTGTCGGCAAGCCGCCCGGAGGCGGTCAATCGAGATGTCGGCTACTTCTTCTGCCAGCGCTGGATCGGCCAGCGCATCTACCGCAAACTCGTACATTCGGTCCACGTAGTGCGCAATGTGGTGTAGTCCATGGTGGGTTAACAGGGCTTCTCGACAGAATTCTGCCCACCTATCGTGCTCCCTCCGAAGATATTCAGCAGTGCTTTCCACTATAACGTCGCTGCGGGACCTCGGACCACCTGTTCCCACTGCGGGGGACGGATCTCCTATATCAGACGGACTCACAGTGTCCCTCCTATCTGGACTTGCGAAACTGGGCAGCCCATTTATGTCAGGGGCACCTCAAGATGTATATTTACTCGCTTGTTTCGTGCGTTCTGGCCCGCGATCAAGGCGCTGGTGAGCAGAACGTTGCGGTTGGCGGCCTGGGTATACGGATGGACCGGCCCGAGGATGTCGCGGCACAATCGGTAGGTCGACTCTTCCACCGCCAGCGCTTGGCGCAGTTGACCATCGGCGGCCAAATGCCCGGCATGGTTAAGGGCTGCGCCCAACGCCCAGGGATGCGTCTTGCCGAGCTGATCTCGCAGGCTCTCAAGAGCTGCTGCACCGGCCGCTAAGGCCACGTCGATATCTCCGGCTGACCTTTGGAAAACGGCAAGATTGATCTGGCAGACATGGCTGAACGGGTGGTCTGTAGCAAGCTCGTGCAGATACCATTGCAGGCACCGGGTAGCCAGCTCTACTGCCTTCGTGATCTGGCCCACCTCGTGGTTGTCGGCAGCCAGGCTCATCATGCACGCCTGTGTTTCAGGGTGATCCTCCCCAAGCATGCTCTGGTATCCGCGCAAGACATCAGTGTTGCCTCGTAACGCAGTACCCGGGTCGCCGGTGAGACGTCTTGTGATAGCGATATCCTTCCTGACCCGCAGCTCCTCCTGATATCCTCTCCTGCGCAGTTCCTTGAGGTAGCCCAGCGCAGCATCGAACTCCTTCTTTGCCTCGTCGAAGTGGCCGAGGTCACGCAAGCAGATGCCAATATTGATGACACTATTACACAACAACGGGTCAGCTCCGAAAAGACGGTGGCGACGCTCGACAGTGTCGCGTCCGCGGCGTAGGGCATCTTCGACATCCCCGACAAGGAAGGACGACAGGGCCAGATTATGCGCGGCCATCAGAGTATCCGGATGGTCCGGGCCATAAATGTCCCGGAAGCCGGCCCAGGTCGCCTGATCGTCAGCCAGTGCTTCGCGGAAGCGGCCCAGCCCGCGCAGGTCCCCGGCCCGGCCTCGGCCCGTGATGAGAGTTCGTGGATGAAGAAGTCCAAAAGCACGTCGCTGCGCCACGAGCACGTGCTCGTCCAGTTGCAGCGCCGCAGCGTTCCGGCCCAACGCGCGGTACAGGTTGGCAACCTGCACGGCGAGCCGGAGACGGAGGTCGTCGTCGGCCCCGAAGTGCTGGGTCCACCGCTCAAGCAGGTGCTCGCCGAGTCTGGCGGTCGACCGCCAAACCTCCGCATCGCCCTCTCGGTAGGCAAACCGGATCTGCTGCACCACCCATCGACGAACTTCCCTATCCTGGCTATCCAGCGCGCCGGAAGGAATCAGATGCTTCGCCAGCTCGACGTAGTTGGCGCCGCGGGCGAGCGCACTGCCTTCGGCGTCTGTCGGCGCGTAGCCAGCCAACCCGCGAAGCACCTGTTGCTGCCGGTGCTGCCGGTCAGTGGGGTTCATCGAGGCTCGCACGAGATGTTGCACGATCCAGTGCATATGGACCGTCGCGCCACGACCCCAGTTGACATCGAAGAGGCCGTAGCGGGCACCTGATCGCAGTACTAAATGTAGCTCAGCGCTGTCCTGGGCAATCACCTCACCATCTGTTGCACCGGCAAGCTCCAGTTGGCCGAGCATCGCTGACGAGCACAAGGTGGCCAACCCCACACCATCGGGAGAGAGGAACGCACACAGCTCTGCCAGCCGGACGGCTAGACGACCGTGCTGGCTCTTCTCCAGTTCACGTACTGACACCGAGAGCCCGGCGGCCGTGCTGAGCGGCGGCATTTCTGAGGAGTGGATGGTCTGCCACCAAGTAGCCTCCCGCTCGTGGCGCACCAGGAATTCACGGCTCGCCCAGGCCGCGGATTCCGTCATGCTCGTGCCCTTGGCGCGCAACACACCGCAAGCCTCTCGCAACCAGGCCGCAGCAAGGTGTAGTGCTATGGGGAGGTGCTCCGCCTTCGTGCACACGCGGGAGGCATCCTGGTCGTTGAGCCCTGGCACCTGGTTTCGGAGCAGGGCAACCGCGTCCGCAGGGGTCAACGGTGTCGTCTCGGCCATCGGCCACGGGGTCGCACAGGCTGCTGAGCGGGAGGTAATTATGATGTGGCCCAGACCACCCTGGGGGACTAGACCATTCAGTGCATCTGGATCATCGGCATTGTCATAGACGAGTAACCAGCGGCGATGGTCATGACTGAGTGCCTTCACAACCGATGCCGCCGCGTCGCCGGCGACGTCGATAGCCAGCTCGTCTGCCAGCTTGGCAAGGCACTCCCTGACCTGTTGCCGATGCCTAGCCTGAACCCACCACACGATGTCGTAGTCGAGAGCAAAGTAATGGGCGTACTCGCGGGCGATCTCGCTTTTGCCTGTTCCGGCTTCCCCGCCGAGCATGCAACGGCCGTTCTGCCCGGCTAGCAGCTTGTCGCGCAACCGCTGCAGGTCCTCAATGCGACCGACGAACTCGGGATTACGGGGTAGCAGATTACTGAACCGTGGTGCCGGAGCGCCCACCCCGGGGAATCCCGGCGGGAACAATGGTTTGGTTGAGGAGTGTACGAAACCGAAATAACTCAGCAGCTCAGCCCGCGCCCGCGGTTCCTCGAATGCTGAGATGTCAAGGACATGCACAGTATCAGGTAGCTTCTCAGAGACGCCGCCCGCTACCTGCACGCCGACGAGGTCGGTTGGTGGGCCGCCCGAGGCGGGACGAGCAAGTTGGGTCAGCCAGACTCTGGCCCGCGACGTGCTGAACCGTGGTGATATGACAGCCACCACGGTGCCTTCAATAGTCCTCGGCAGCTCCCCACGTTGGTCCAAACACTTCACCACAACGCCGACCCGCTCGAACTGATTCTGGATCCAGTCCGCCCAGCGACGGTCGTGCGCCTCGTACACCATCGTGATGATTTCGGCACGCTCGGCGGGTTCCAGCCCGAGGCCTTGCCGGTATCGGGTACGGACGGCGGTTGGGATCGGAGCCATCCCGCTGACCTCGCCCTCGGTGATCTCACTCGCCAGGCGCTCGTAGGTGCGCAGCAGACCAGCCTCACCCGGCTGGTCTGCCAACACAGCAAGGGGTGCGCGGTGCCCGTACGGATGGTATGGGATTTCCACGATGGGGATACCGCCCCGCGACTCTCCGGTCGGCTCCTTGGCGAAGGCGGACCGCACCAGGTTCATGGGTCTATCAGTGCGCGGCCCGTCCGGTGGCTGGACCTGGGCGGGCGCCGCGATGACGCGGACCGTGTCTGCTGATCCCCTGCGGATGCCTTCCGCGAGGTGGTGGGCTTCGGGTAGGTGGCTGGGTAGCAGTCGGAAGCAGACCACCACGACGTCACTCAACAGCGCGATCCGGGTCATCGCGGCGTCCGACGCGTTGGTTGGGTGGTCGACCAGCACGTAGTGATACCCGAGCTGCTGCACGGCAGCTTTCAGTTCGCTGAGCCGATCTCCCTCGCGTTCCTGGCCGGCTGGTGCCAAGTTGGGCAACTCGACCAGCTCGAGGCCGACGTCTTCCCCGGCCAGCCGGTACCGGCGCATCTCCAGGGAGAACGGGTCGATGCCCAGCCCGGGGTCTCCCCAGCTAGCCGCCACCAGCCTGCTGAGTTCGGCCGCCGCCGCCTCGCCGATGCAGTCACCGGCAGGTCGGCTTTCCACATGGAAGGGCTGCAGATACCCGCGGGTGCTCGGACGCTCCGGGTCGAGGTCTGCGATGAGGACCCGCTTCCCTGCACTGGCCAGGATCCAGGCGATGTTGACCACGGCGCTGGTTCGTCCCGTTCCACTGGCCGGGGACACAACCGAGACAATCGTGACCTGATCTAGGAGGCTTGCACCGCTCATGCGTCCGTCACCGTTCGTTCCGAATCCACACCATTGCGCCATCGTAAGCCTTCTGGCCGACACCGGTAGTGTCACTCGGCCCCCGGCAGGCCAGGCGCCCGGCCGGCGATGCAGCCTGACGAGGCCCGCGCGGGGGGACAGGTTGGACCTGTTTCTACCGGACGGTCCTGGTTACCGGAGAGCTCAGTGCAGGGTGAGCCACCGAGTACGGTGTTCTTCGGCGAGTTGCCGGGCGAGCGTCACTGCCTCCTCAGGGATGGGATCAGCGGTCCACCTGTCCAGCATCTGTGCCATGGCGGCCACGAAGGAACAGCCGGTGGGGGTGAGCTGCCCGCTGGTCAGCAACACATGTGCAACCTCGTGGGCCGCTCGGCGCCATCGAGCGTACTCGGCATGTGCGTGGCGGGCTTCGGCAGCATATTCCTCGTGGTATCGCTGCCGCCGCCAGAATGCGGCGACGCCCAAGTGGGCGTAGGTTCCGTGCAGCAATGCCACCAGTGGTCTGGGATCATTGCGCCATGGCGCGTAGAAGAACTCTCCGGTATCGGCCTCCAACAGCGAGAAGAGGTCCATGATTGCGGTCAATTTCGCGTGTTGCAGCTCATGCGTCAAAGTGATGGCCACCGATCGTGCGTCTGGTGGCAGTGACAGGAATACGCAGCCGAACGCATCGGTCAGGGTGGCGCTGACCAGGTCGTGGGATGGAGCCGGCAGGGGGGTGAGCACACGAATCGCCGCTTCGACTTCACGAGCCACCTCCTCATGGTACTGCACAAGAAGATCCCATCCCGCGGCGATGCGCCTGCGCCACTGCTCGACCTGTACCGGATTGGAGACGTTTTGCCGTCCGCTGAGTCCGGGCGGTAAATGGGCTGAGGCCCAACCATCCAGTAAGAAATTGGCGGTGAACCCACAACTGCTGACGGCAATCTTCCGAGTCCCTTGCCACTGAGGTCCATCCTGGTGCGGGTCGGCCGGGATTGTCACCGTGGTACCTGGCACCGCCACCTCGGATCCGCCCACCGCGGAACGCACGTGGACCTCTTCACCTGCACGGGGCACTAGGGCGACACCGAGCGATGGAAGGTGAATCCCCCACCGGGACGGGTCCGGGGCCAAGCGGATCGTGAGGGGAACCGCACCATGCACCGCCGCGGCGGCGGCGACGGCTGCCAGGTATCCCGGACGGGCAGTCGCTGTCGCCCGCCGGTGCAGCAGGCGGGCGGTGCGGGTGGCCCACGCGCCGACTGATGGATAGTCCAGCACATGGTCGACTGCGTGCGGAGCGACTGCCCGAACCGTAGCCAGTGCGCTATAGGCGTGCCGCACATCGACCGCGTCGCTGTGGTTGATCTCATGGGCCATTTGGACCAGTGTCCTGACCAGGACCAGCGTCCGGCTCCGCCGCGCTGTCACCATGAGCTGTATGGCTTCGGGGCCACCGCCGCCACGGGCAAGCGCCGAGAAGACGCTGGCCGGTACTCGATGCGGTGGCGGGGTCACAGAGCGTTCCTCCGCAGGGTTGCCAAATCGGTGGCGAGCCGATTACGGATATGTCCGATCAACCGGTACAGGTCGAGGCAGTAGACGGAGGGGTTGTCGAAGCCATTGTTCTGTCGATAACGGTGAGCGGGTAGACCGCCGCCGCATACCCGGCGGACACGGCAGCCGCGGCACGCAGACGGCAGCCCCGCGATGCCATGTTGTCGTGCTGTGAATCCGGGAAGCCGCAGGGCGTCATCAAAGGAGTTACGAGCCACGTGTAGACCGGTGACCGCGGCGCCGTCATAAGCGGATGCGAGCATGTCGGATTGCTCGATAGCCCCGTCGGTTTCTACCACGACCATCACGGCCGGACTCAGTCCGACTCCTTCCACCCGAGCTTGACCACCGAGGAGCAGGTTGACAATCTCCTCGAAAATTCGTATCCGAGTTTCCCGGACTGGTGCACCATACCACCGCTCAAATACCGCGATCAGCCAGTCCGCATACGGTGTGGTGGAGTCCGCCGAGCGCATGGGAGGCGGTGCGGACCAGTTACCGTGCGGCAGCAGGAAGTCAACCACTGGTGGAGCGAACTCTACTAATGCTTCATACGTTGCGACCGGATCGTTGCGGAGGTCGATGGTGCACAGCAGGCCTGCGAACAATGCCCGGTGGGAGTTGCGGCCGAGTTCCCACAGGGCGCGGTGCACCGCCGTGTGGGTGCCCATCCCGTCGTATCTCCGTCGATGCCGATCGTGGTCCGCAGCGCTACCGTCCAAGCTTACGCTGACCTGTACCCCCAGCTCGCCGAACAGTTGCAGGTGTGCCGAGTCGAGCAGGGTCCCGTTGGTGTGCACCCCGACGTCGACTTCTGCGGCTCCGTCCACAGCGGAACGAATCCGGGTCACGCAGTAGGCGATCTCACTGGCTCCGGCGAGCAGCGGCTCGCCGCCATGAAGGATCACTTCGACGGCGGTCAAGGTATGCGCACGGACATGCTCTGCCACTCGGACAGCGGTCCAGTCCACGGTCTCGCGAGACATGACGTGCGGGCGCAATCGCCACCGTTGATCAGCCATCCGGTACACGTAACAGTAGTCACAGGCGAGGTTGCATCTGCTGTGCAGCTTGAGGATGAACTGGCGGAACGGGAGCGGTTGACCGGCAGTGTGACCTGGTACGACGGCGACCATGACTAACCCGTCCTCCCCTGTGGGGGTACCACGCGGTTGCCCCCATAGTATGTTATGCTAAGTCATCATGGGTGTCGAGCCGTCGATCACGGACTGTATCGCTGGCGGGTTGTGGGAGCGGTAAGCGGCCCGTGTGAGTGAACAAGGGGTCCGGCTTGGTCCGGTGGCCGGGATGGTGTATTCACGTATTCAGCGACGGGCGGGGGGACAAGCGGTAGCAGGGGGATTCAGGCTCGATGAGTGTAGACAACGCTGGGCAACCCGTAGCGGCTGCCAGCAACCCGTTCTCACCTACGGCGATTGCCCAGGTGTTTGAACCCGACATCGGCGTGGTGACGATAGAAACCGATTCGGTACGTCGAGCAACGAGATGTCTGGCCGACTATCTCACTATGACGACAACGGGGGAAGGCCCCGTCCACGCAACTGTTTCCGGCAATATTGTCGCGATTATAGGCGATCACGGCTTGGGTAAAACGCATCTGCTGATGGACCTTGTGCGGTACGCGCGAGGCGCACCAGGTTCTACTACGTTCTGTATCTGTCTCGACAAGACTCCTGACACATTTTTGGCTCTGTATCTCCGGTTCGTCCAGAAACTTGGGCTGTGTGCGGTGCGTGCACTTGTCAGCGAGTGTTATGCCGATGTTGTCACTGCATCCTTGCAGGAGTCGTGGCTGACCACCGACCTCGCGCAGTCGTTACGTAACCGACGGGTCGAGCCGAGTGATGTGGTCGAGCGGCTGGGTCTGATGGAGAGTGTGCTGCTGCCAAAGGTGCAGCAAGTCCTGACGGAGATCACTGGGAACGAGTCCTGCGGGATCGCGTTGGCCCTCTTGCTTCGACCCGGTTTCGACGAAGCGGTGTGGAAATGGCTGCGGGGCGGGCAACCGGATCCGATCCTGGTGGAGCGAGGGGTGGTCGCTGCGGTGGACACCGAGATCACTGCGTTGGCCGCGATGGGCGCGCTCGTGTCGCTATGCGGTCGCATACCGCACCGGTTGATCCTGATGATCGACGACGTGGACACACTGTGGTCGCGTTCGAACCGGCCGCAGTCCGACACGAGCACAGCACTCCGGAACCTGCTGACCTTATGTATAGGTTCCGGTACTTTTTTGGTGCTTGCTGGATCGCCAGATTTTCTGCAGGTGATGCCATGCGATGTTCGACAGTTGGTCAGCCGAGTCATCGTGATGTCGGGTCTCAGTAGTGCTCAGACCTGCAGACTCATTGAGCACCTTCAGCAGCGGTCCGTCGATAAGAAAACCCTTGAACCCTTTACCAGGGAGACTGTGGACTACATCGTGCGGTTGACCAGGGGAACCGCACGAACAGTGATCCGTCTATGTTACCACCTTCACCATCAAGCGGCCTACGGCCAGACCAATGTTACTGCAGAGATGGTGCGTGACGTCGTCCGTGAGCACTTGGTTCCGATGAGCAATAGCATGGTGACTGCGGAGGTCCGGCGACGGCTGCACACGCTTAGGTTAGCCTACCATCATAACCACCTTCTGGGTCCGGCCCTTGAGTCATTGGTCGACTACTGGGTGCCGGCCGGTGACAGCGACGCCGGGTGTGCAGTCTTGATTACCGGTTCGGTGCTGGAAAATGGCGAAGTGGAGGACTTGATCTACCGGGTGTCGGCTGTCCGGCGCACAGCCCCGGACAGCAAGCTACTGCTCGTCGTCAACGGCATACTGCCCGACGACCTCGCAACCCGGGTGAGCAGTATATTCAGCACCGATCCTGTCATATACGACAGTTCGTCGTTCGCTGAGGAGTTCGATGCGGCCCTAGCTGCGATTGTTCAGCGACGCCAGATGAGCAGCCTGCTGGAGCCGCTATGGCGTGAGATCGGTGGGATTCGGCGCGAGCTGCGGCAACTGGTCGATGTGGTTTCCAGTATTGAACCCGGCGGAGTGCGGAGGGCTACCGGCGAGCCCCTCTGACGGTGCTTCACAGAGGTCGGCCCCCCCTTCGGCGGGTGTAGTGCGTCTGGCGGCCAGTGTTTTTTCCGCCTTATTCAGCAGCGTGTTCGAGACCAGATGCAGCGTGTTGATGACGAGGATCGCCGGCGCCACGATGGCAACCGTACCTGGGAACATGGTCTCCAGCAGCAGGGCAAGGATCACTGCGGTGATGCCGCTCTGCTGACCCAGCGCCAGCCGTAACGAGTCACGCCGGGATAGTCTCCACGTCACCAGCGTCCCGACGACTATCTGCGCAGTGAATGTTGCTATGCCCAGTACGATGCCGGGGACCAGGTGCACCCCGTCGGCGAGCACGATCCCCAGGACAAACGTGGCCACGGCGAATGCAGCAAGTGTCGCAAGGGAGAGAATCTTGCCGATACCGGGCCGGAAGAAGAGCCCGACGGCGGCCAGCCCGAGCATCCAGAAGTTATCCACCGCGACGGCCGCGATGGTGACCAAGGCGACAATTCCGACGAGCCGGAGGCCGTGGGACGGCGGCGGTTGGGCACCACTGGTGATCGAGCTCTGTGTGGTCTTGGCTAACCCGGACAGCACCACCCAAATGACAGCGGCACCGAGGACGAGCAGCCCGTTTCCCAGGAGGCCATTTACTACATTGGACAGCCCGGACACCGACTCAGTGCCCCCGTTGCCTGGCGACCCCTCGGGACTCACGACAGAGTTGGTCAGCATGAAGGATGAGAGGTAAATGGCGAGTATCGCGGTCATCGGATCATCCAGCGATGACCACGCCGACAGGATGACTCGTGCCCGCGAAGAGAGCTGAGACTGGTGGCGTGTCATGGCGACCGAGAGCGGGTCGATCTGCGCCATAGCCACGCCCAGCACAAGGTATGCCGGGTGTGCTGAATCTTGACCGGAGAAAACAAGGTACATAATCACGGTGATCAATATCGCCTTGGCGAGCACGCCTAGAGTGACCGCTACGAGAACGACCCTAACATTGCGCTTAAGTTCGTCGACTGCGATGTCGTAGGTACTGCTGAACAAGCCGATCGCCAGTAAGATCGTGGCCAGAAGAAAGTAGCCTGAAGAGTTATCCACTCGATGCAGGTTCGTAGTGACTGCGGCACCATAGCCGATCCCAACCATGGCGAGGGTGGTCAGCAGCGCGGCGGGCAACGTGACCGCTCCCGCCTGGGCGGTGCCGCGAAGGAGGGTCATGGTGCTGCGCAGCGGCGTCATGCAGCCAAGGGACAGCTGATCAGCCAGACCCGCTGGGCCAGCCTCCCGATCACCGCCCGTGCTCACCTTCGTCCTAGGTGCCACATGTCCCCCCGACATCCTCGGTTTGGCTGTCCCGGCCCCCAGCCAGGAACCCGTTGCTCTGTGCCGCCAGGCTGCTACGCAGCGGACTGCACCTACATACTGCAGACCGCTGAACTAACGGGTATGGGACGTGACAGTGGTCACAAGTATTGAACCATACCTAGCCCAAGAGATAAAGAACGACTACTACTCCCTTACCGATCGACTCCTGGGACGAACCACAAGCTGGGGCGCAGTCGGGTGCCCCTATGACCTCCATAGGTGAGGTCATGATCATCCACTCCCCCCGTGGCTCGTCACACGAGCGGAAGCCCGTTCGCCGCAGTGGCGGGGCCGCTAACCGACACAGTGGCGGGGTCGCTAACCGAGGTGTGGAACAAGGGGCGGGGCCGTTCCTCTCGAACGGCCCCGCCCTTTCGGGGGTGCCAGCGCAGTACGCGGGTCCGGCGCCGGGTTGAGATCTACCGGCCGGCGGTGCGCTAGGGCTTCAGGCTAGGGCACCGGGCGCTGGGATCCGGCGGTTAGCGGACACCGCGTGGTCACGGTGGCGGTCGTTCAGGCGGACGGCGCCACCGGGCGCGGCACGCCACGGGGAGGGGAAGTGTGCGTGGCGTGGTCCTGGCTATGGAGTTGTGGTGTGGCCGGTGATCCGTTGACCATCGCGGTCGGGGGGGCACGAACGTCGCCGGATCACCGGCCACCAGGCGGATTCTCGGACTCAGCGGTGGGGGGATGCCCGCGAGCGAGACCGCCAGCTCTGTGAAGTTGGCCGGCAGGACCCGGAGGACGTCAGCGCCCGGCGCTCACCGGGCTGCGCACCGAGAACGGATCAGCCGCATGCCGGGCCGGCGGCGGGGGCTCGGCGGAGACCAGGTTGTCGTGCGCGGCCCGCCATACTGTGCAGGGTGCGGAGCGGGGGCGCCAGCGGCGCGAGCACTCCGGACAGCGACCCCGGGAGTCCGGCTCGTGGGCGGCGAGCAGGGCGCGCCAGCCGTCGGTCAGCCGGGGCAGCTCGGTGCGGGCAACTGAGAGCAGCGAGTCCGCGTCGGCCTTGGCGGCGAGTTCGTCGAGCATGTCCAGCCGTTCCCACACGGCCTGCCGGAGGATCTGGCCCAGGATCTGGTCCACCTCGTTAGTCCTTCCCGCCGTCAGCCATGGTCAGCGGTGCTTCAGACGCTGCCACTGTACTCACTCTGTGCGACACCGTGCGGGCGGACCGCCCGGGTGCTGTCCCGGCCTGGATGCCCTGATCGGGTGCTTGCATGAGTACAGAGTGGGGTGATTCAACCGCTTGCGGGCATGCGCTGCGCCAAGGGGGCGTGCTATGACGGTGAGCGGCACAGGCTGATCGGTAGCACCGATCAGCTCTGCCGATGTGCTATTCACCAGCCACAACAACCGTGCCTACGCTGCAGCCGTCGCCCGTCAGACGGCTTAGGGGGCGAAATGAACGTGACCGGCCCGCAGGACCATCCGGTGTCTCCTGATACCTGGGAGGAGCCGGAGATGCGGCGGGTACTGGTGGCCCGAGACGTCAGCTCGGTCTACCGGATGCTGCGGCGAGTAGGTATCTCGCAACGGCAGATCGCCGCCTTGACCGGGCAGTCGCAGTCCGAGGTGTCTGAGATCCTCAAGGGCCGCCAGGTCATGGCATACGACGTGCTTGCGCGGATCTCGGACGGTCTGGGCATCCCCCGTGGGTACATGGGGCTCGCCTACGACGCGGAGACCGCGACCAGCGTCGCCGGACCCCCCGACGACGCGAAGGCTGAGGAGGACGAGTCGGTGAAGCGCCGCAAGCTCCTCGCACACGGTGCGGCCGTGATGTTCGGCACCACCGTGTTCGGGGCGGAGAAGGGTGAGTGGCAGCCGGGTGCTGCCCAGACACCGGCGCCGAGCCAGATCGGTATGACCGATGTCAAGCAGGTCGAGGCAGCCACCCGGGCGATGCGGGATCTGGACTACCAGTTCGGCGGGGGAGCGTGCCGGGATGCGGTGGTCGCCCAGCTCTCCTGGGCGCAGCGGCTGCTGTCCGCCTCGGGGAACGAGAGCGTGCGCAAGCGGCTCTTCCGCGCCCTCGGTGACCTGCAGAACCTGGCCGGGTGGACCACGTTCGACGTGGGCCTGCTGGACTCCGCGCGCACCCACTTCGCCAAGGCCCTCGAGTTCGCCAAGGAGTCCGGGGACGCGGGCCTGCTTTCCAACATCATGTACCGGATCGGCCGGATCTACCTGCACCGCAACGAGCCCAACGACGCGCTCAAGTGGTTCCAGCTCGGGCAGATCGCCGCCCAGGAATCGGGCTCGGAGCTGGCCGTCGCGGTGCTGTGCGCCAACGAGGCATGGGCCTACGCGATGATGAACGACAGCACGCAGGCCAAGAAGCTGCTCGGCAGAGCCCGGGACGAGCTGGCCCGGGCGGATCCCAACGACGTGCCGGACTGGGCCCGGTTCTTCAACGACACCGACATGCAGGCGATGACCGGATCGGTCTACACCGAGCTGTCCATCCAGGACCCGGGCCATTCGGCACTGGCGATTCCCGCGCTGATCCAAGCCCTGGCCGGCTACACCGAGGCGATGAGCCGCAGCCGGGCCTTCACCCTCACCGCGCTGGCCACCAACTACTTGCGCCAAGGCGAGGTGGATCACGGCGTGCGGATCGGCCGGGACGTCCTGCTGCTGGCGAACGGGCTGAAGTCGGCCCGGGTGACGGACCGGCTGGGACCGCTGGAGGACGCGGCGGTCCACCGGTCCAGCAGTGCGGACGCCCGCGAGCTGGCCCAGGTGATCCGGCAGTACCGGGGCCGGAACCAGCGTGCCTGAGGCGTCTGCAGTGACGGTACTTCCCGCCGTGCCGCGGGATGATGAGCTGGCACGGGGCCTGCGGACGATCTGCACCGAACTCGGCCTGGACCCGGCTGGTGCCCGGTTGCTGCGCAACGTGAACAACGCGGTGTTCCGGCTGGCCCGGGACCCCGTGGTGGTCCGCCTGGTCACGCTGCCCTCCTATGTGCCGCGGGCCGAGCTGGCGGTGGCGGCCGCGACGGTGTTCGCCGAGCACGACGTCCCCGCGATCCGGCTGTTACCGGGGATCCCGCAGCCGGTGCGGGTCGCTGAGCACGTCGCGACGGTGTGGCAGGCGGTGCCGCCGACCGGGCCGCGACCGGGCGGAGCGGACCTGGCCCGGCTGCTGCGGGCGGTGCACGCGGTCCCACCACCTCGCCAGGGGCTGCCGGACTGGGATCCGCTCACCGACTTCGACAACCGGGTGTGGGACACCACGATGACCCGGGCCGATCGGGCTTTCCTGCTGCACCGCAGCGCCGAGCTGGCCACCGCGGCGGCGGAGCTGCCGTTCGCACTGCCCCGGGCGGTGCTGCATGGCGACGCCCATGTCGGCAACATCATTCCCGGGCCGCGGGGACCGGTGCTCTGCGACTTCGACTCCTGCAGCCTGGGGCCACCGGAGTGGGACCTGACTCCCATTGCGGTGGCCGACGTCCGGTTCAGCCGGCCCGCGGCGCACCTGCGCGACTTCATCGCGACGTACGGGTTCGACGTGCGGGACTGGGAAGGGTTCGAGGTGCTGCAGGGGATCCGGGATCTGAAGCTGATCGCCGGAGTGTTTCCCCGGCCCGGCTCGCCACCTGCGGTGGCGGCGGAGTTCGACCGCAGGATGGCCAGCCTGCGGGCCGGGCGGCGCTCCGAGCGGTGGTGGACCGTGCGGCGCTGAGCGTCTACTGTCGAAGCCACCGCGCAGTCCGGCCGACGCACGAGGGGAACGGTGGTGCGGTGGGTGCGGACACCGTGACGCGAACCGTTTGGCTCGCAGACGCTTTTACCCCGCCAGATCGCCGGGCCGAGCAGTTGCCACCCCGCAATCCCCCTGCACCCGACGCGGTGTTGCCCGATTCGCTCACGATCTCGCACGCCCGCTCGCTGCGCGGGCTCCCGCTGGGCATGCTGACCACACCGGCCGGCCGGGGCCGCACGGCTGTGCATTTGGACAGCGAGGAGATCCGGGTCCTGCTGGGCACGCTGCGGGCCAGCTCGGCAGCCGCGTCGGCCCGGGTCGCCGACAACGCCCGGACCTATCTGATGCACCGGACCGGCCGGTGGTCGCCGCAGCACCCGAAGCACGTGGTGACCGCGCTGCACCGGATCCTGACCCGCTCGCGGTTCCTCAAGGGCTCGCGCTCCTGCTTCCCGCTGCGCACCGCGATGGCGCAGATCATGCCCTTCGTCGAGGCCTGGCAGCCGGTGACGATCCTGGCCAGCGGCTTCCCGTTCAAGCAGCACGACAACGGGCTCAAGACGGCTGGCCCCTGGCCGGACCTGGCCGAGCTCGGGGCGTTGCTGCGGTTGAGCGAGCTGCAACGGGCCTTTGCCGCGCTGTACCCGCCTGGGCTGCAGGTGGTGGTGCTCAACGACGGGGGGTACTCGCGGCCGCGGGCCTCGGCGGAGATGCTGCGCTACCGGAGGCAACTGCAGCGCTACGCCCAGATGGTCGGGCTCGGCAACTCGGCGGTCTTTCATGACCAGTCCTGCTTCGTCGCTGGGCTGCTCGGTCCGCACGGGTGGGACCAGCGGGAGCGGTATCGGCACCGGTTCGGTGAGGTGATCGCGCTGCTCGCCGCGACGCCCTGCGGGCTGGAGTGCGCTCGGGGGGCCGACCAGCGGCTGGCCGAGGCGTTGCCCGCGGACCTGCTCGCGGGGGTGCCTTCCTTCCGCGACATCCTGTCCTCGCTGGTGTACTCGGTGCCGGTGCCGGTCCCCCCGCGCACCGATCCGCGGCGGTGGGCCTGCCAGGTGCTCGCCCAACCCGATGAGTACGGCGACCCGGCCCTGTCCCCGGAGCTTGCCTCGGCCCGGCGTCGGGTGCTGGCCTCGGCATGGCGGGACACGGTGAACTATCTGGCGGCCTCGCTCGCCGATGTCGCCTCCGGCGTCGCCCAGCGATATCCGCCGCATGTCCGGCTGGCTACCGTGGCCTCCCGGCCGGGCTGCAGCGGGTTCTCCTACCTGGGCGGCTCGGCGCTGCTGCCGTGGCACGGCACGGGGTGCCTGGACGGTCGGGGGCTGCTGTGCGCCGAGTTCCTGGTGAGCCTGGAGCACCGGGGTTTCCTGCCGGTCTACTCCGATGGCATCTGTCCGGAGCAGCCCCTGCTGCTGGTGCCGTCGGCCCGGACGGTGCGCTCCGCAGGTGGCCGGCGGGTGGACCCGGACCTGCTGGCCTCGGCTCGGCTACGACCCCGATGACCCGTTCGGAGGAAAACCAGACGGCGGCTAACGCCGGGCGCCGCTGCGGCGATGGTTGGGGGGGAGGCGTGACCAGGTAGGGCGGTGCGGGTTGGCAGTGCATTCGAACGAGCTCGTCGGGCAGTCCGGCCGGTTGGTGCGCCCGCGGAGCCATTTCGGGATGGTACGTCGCGGCCGGATCGCGAAGCTGGAGGCCGACTTCCTGGACCGCTTGGTCGACGCCGAGCTGGAGTTCATCCGGCGGCTGCCGGTGCACCTGCGGGGCAAGCCGGCCGAGGCGCTCGCGGTGCTGGTAATGCTCGCGCAGGACCACCGGCACTACGCGCAGGGCTGGATCAGCCGCCGCGCGCTGCGGAGCAGAGCCGAGCACGCCGTGGCCGAGCTGGATGTGTTGCGGGCAGCGATGCTGGGGGAGCAGCGGTGAACTGGATCGACTGAAAGCGGTCGCTCAGCCCGGCGGCGGCGGGGCGGCGGCACCCGCGAGCACCGAGGCCAGGCCGATCACGGTACCCATCACGGCCAGCTCGACGCTCAGCCATCCGGTCAGCTTCACCGGCCGCCGGGCTCGCACCGCGGGCAGCAGCCGAGCCCGGGCCCGGCGACCGAGCAGCGCCAGTGTCACCAGCCCCGCCGCCTTGCCCAGCAGCAGCCAGCCGTAGGAGGTGCCCAGTAGGGCGGCGGCGGAAGGCAACCGCAGCATCGCCCCGAGCAGCCCGCTGACCGCGACCGTGACAAGGCAGGCAGTGGCCAGCCGGGAGTAGCCGGGCAGGGCGGTGGCCAGCAGTTCCCTGCGGGGTGAGACCAGCCAGGTCACCGTCCCGAGTCCACCCACCCAGGCCGCTACCGCCGCGATGTGCAGCGCCACCGCGACCACCGCCAGCTCGTGGACGGGTGCGCTCGCCGCGTGCCCGGTCACCGGGAGGGCGAGCACCCCGAGCAGGGCAGCCACCAGCGGCAATCCGGGAGGCACCAGGGCGGGGCGCCGGGCGCCCAGCGCACCGGCCACTGCCACGGCCAGCCCAGCCAAGCCGGCCACCACCAGTGCCCGGCCCGCGGCCGCCGCCGCCAGGTAGTCGCCGATCCGCCGGATGGGTACTGCCAGCGGGGAGGTCCCGGTCGCCGCGGCGACCTGCAGCCACAGCAGCACCGCGGCGGCGGCGGCCCAGGTCGCCCCGGTGCTGACGCTGCCGCGGTGCGCGGTGCCCAGCACCGGACCGGCCGGCAGGGCCCGGGCGCCGCGCAGCAGCAGCGGCAGCAGGGTCAGTCCCACACTCACCACGCCGGCGGCGTCGAACACCACCCGTGCTGCGGGTACCGCCCAATCCAGCAGGATCGGGCCGGCCGGGCCGGCTGGCGGAGCGAGCAGGGCCAGCGTCAAGCCCCCGCCCAGCCCCCCGAGGCAGCCCGCCAGCCCGGCCGTGAACAGCGCCGGGAGGCTGACCCGGCGCCGTGGGGCGAGCTGGCGGGCCACCCGCTCAACCGGAGCGGCCGACGCGCAGCGCCACCGCCACCCCGGCCGCGAGCAACGCCACGGCCCCCACCAGCCACGGCCACACCGGGGTGGTGCCGGCCTCGGTCGGTGCCCCGGACCCGGCCTGCGGGCTGCCGGTGCCGGCCGGCGGTGGCGGAGCCGGAGTGCCGGTGCCGGCCGTGGTGAGGGTGAAACGCACCACCCCGCGTACCGGATGGCTGTCCGCGGACAGCACGTGGTAACCGACGACGTACTCACCGGCCGGTCCGAGCGCCCGGACCGGCGCCGACACCACGGCGCCGACCTCGCTGGGGGGGCCGGCCTGCCACTGGTTGCCGTCGGGGCCGGTGACGGTCACGGTGGTGAACCCGGGCTGCACCGGCAGGTCGAAGGTGAGGCTGACCCGGGCTGGGCCGGTTGCCAACCGGGCCCCGTCCGGGGGGTCGCTGCCGATCAGGACATTGTGCGCGCTCGCGGGGCCGGCGCCGGCCAGCAGCGCCAGCCCCACCAGCACGACCAGCGCCGCGAGGTGCCTCATGCGGATCCGCCGCGCTGGATGCCCCCGCCCCGGATACGCAGCACCGCTCCGGCCGCCAGTCCCAGGCCGAGCGCGCCGAGGATGAGTCCCGCGCCGCCCAGCCAGCGCGCGGTGGGGTCGGTGGCCCGGTCCGCCGAGCTTGCCGCGGCGCCGATCACCGAAGGGGCGCTGTCCTTGTCATGGGGCCCGTCCGCGCCCGCCGCCTGGGGACTCAGCCGCAGCACCGGGGCGGGGTACTCGGGCTCCTCGGCGCCATCTGGCACCGGCGGTGCCGCCCAGGCGACCACCTTGCCGTTGTCGTAGCTCTGCTTGGCGGGCATCACCAGGATGTCGGTGTCGGTAGGTAGCGGGCCGGCCGATACCTCGAACTCCTGGAACTCGCCGGGGTTGATCCGCACGCCCGGCTGGGCGGTCCAGACGACCTGCCGTACCGCGTCGCCTTCCTTGACCACCCTGGCGGTCCAGCCGGCCAGCGGTTTGGTGCGTACCGAGCCGATCGGATGGTCGGCGGGCAGGCTGACCTCGAGCCGCACCGTGCCCGCGGCGGGGTCTTCGTTCGGCACCCGGAACGCGAAGGCGGTGTACCCGCCCTGGGTGGCTTGCCCTGGTTGGGCGGTGACGTGGGCGGCGGCTGGGGTGGCCAGGGCGATGGCGAGCCCACCGGCCGCCACCGCGGAATAGATCAACTTTTGGCCTCGGGGAATCTGCATGACTGGGTTTCTCCAGGACTGGGTGGCCGCCGCGAGGGGACCTGCGGCGGGGGGGACGGGGCGCGGAAAGCGGGTGCTCAGGCAGCGCGGGGCGGTCCCCGGTGCGGTGTCACCCGGCACAGCATCTGCTGCAGCGCCACGGGCAGCGCCCCCGCGGGCCGCAGCGGTGCGGGTTGCCCGGTTGGCGGTGGGGAGGCCGGCAGCAGCGTGGGCAGCGTGCCGGCGATCCGGCCCAGCAGGTCCCGGCCCAGTGCGCGGGCCACCGCGAACAACGCCGAGTCGGCACCGGCCAGCAGGCTGGCGGTGACCACGACCGCGGCGGCATGCGCCAGCAGCAGCGCGGGCCCGGTGGGGGCCGGGGGGGCTGGGGTGTGGTGCCCGCCGAGGGCGTCCAGCAGCAGGTGCAGCACCACCTGGGTGACCGCGACCGCCCCGAGCACCGCGAACGGGCCGCGGCGCCGGTCGGCCAGGGCGGTGCCCACCGCCGCGATGCCGGCGGTCAGCACCATCGTGAGCGCCCCGTCCGGGACTCCACCGCCGCCTGCCGCATGGGCGGCCGCGGCGAGTACCCCGTTCACCGTCGCCAGCGCGGTCCCCCGCACAGCCCGCAGCACGCCGTGCTGCGGGGCGAGGGCGACAGCCATGGGCGGTCAGGCTACGCCGGTAGCTCACCCGGTTGGAGAGCCGCCCGAGTTGCCGGTTCCCGGTGGAGGCGAAACGGTAGTGCTCAGCTCGTCGAGCCTGACACGACGTGGTCTTGACGTTACGGGGAGGAGAGGCGCCCTGGGGCGCCGCATGCGGTCATGCGCCCACCGAAAGTGACTGACTGGACGGTTTTCGGCAGCGCCGGCGCGCTGTCCTGCGGCATCGTGGTGTGGGGTATCGGCTGGACCGGCGCGCTGGCTGCGGTGGCAGCCAGCGTCCTGCAGTGGCTGGTGCACAACCTCGGCTGGTTGCTGGTGCTGGCTGCCACCGGCTTCGTGGTGTTCGCGCTGTGGGTGGCCGTGAGCCGGTACGGCAGGATCCCGCTGGGCCGTGACGGCGAGCCACCCGAGTTCCGCACGGTGTCCTGGGTCGCGATGATGTTCAGCGCAGGCATGGGCATCGGGCTGATGTTCTACGGGGTGAGTGAGCCACTGGCGCACTTCGTGCAGACACCCCCGGGAGCCCAGCCCGGCATCGGCACGGCGATGGCCACCACGCTGTTCCACTGGACCCTGCACCCGTGGGCGATGTATGCGGTGATGGGTCTCGCGCTGGCGTACGGCAGCTATCGCCGCGGCCGGCCCCAATTGATCAGCGCCGCGTTCTGGCCGTTGCTCGGGCGGACCAGAGCGGGCGGCCCGGGGGGCAAGGCCATCGACATCATGGCGATCTTCGCCACGCTGTTCGGCTCGGCCGCTTCGCTGGGCCTCGGGGCCTTGCAGATCGGCGCCGGATTCGAGGCCGGCGGGTGGCTGTCCAGCCCCGGCACCGGGCTGCTTGTGATGATCATCTTGGTGCTCACCGTGGCGTTCATCGTCTCGGCGGTGTCCGGGGTGGCCAGGGGCATCCAGTGGCTGTCCAACATCAACATGGTGTTGGCGCTGGTGCTCGCGGTGTTCGTGTTCGTGGTCGGACCGACCGTGCTGATCCTCAACCTGATCCCGACCGCGATCGGCGACTACTTCCGCGACATGGCCACCATGTCGGCTCGCACCGCGGCCGTGGGAGGCACCGCAACCGGGGACTGGCTGGCCAGTTGGACGATCTTCTACTGGGCGTGGTGGGTGTCCTGGACTCCGTTTGTGGGCATGTTCATCGCCCGGATCAGCCGGGGTCGCACGATCCGCCAGTTCGTCATCGGGGTGATCGCGGTGCCCAGCGTGGTGAGCCTGGTGTGGTTCGCCATCTTCGGCGGCGCCGCGATCAACGCGCAGCAGTCCGGCGCCGATATCGCCGGCCGGGGGGACGTCGAGGCGCAATTGTTCGGACTGCTGCAGACCTTCCCGCTCGCCGGGGTGGCTGGCGTGCTGGTGATGGTGCTGGTTGCGATCTTCTTCGTGTCCGGCGCGGACGCCGCCTCACTGGTCCTCGGCACCCTTTCGCAACGTGGCCGCCAGCAGCCGCAGTCCTGGAATGTGATCTTCTGGGGTACCGCGACCGGTGCGGTGGCCGTGGTGATGCTGCTGGTCGGCGGGCACACCGCACTGGACGGCCTGCAGACCCTGACCATCATCGCGGCGGCCCCCTTCGCGCTGCTCATGATCCTCCTGTGCGTCTCGCTGGCCCGCGACCTGCGGACCGACCCGCTGATCATCGCGGACCGGGCGATCGAGCAGAAGCTGCGCGAGCAGCACCACAGCGGCCGGAACGGCGCGGCCGGGCCCCGCAAGGCCGTTCCGCTGCCGGGGAGTGACCCTGTCAGTGGTGGGTGATTACCTGACCCGGTGACACAAAGAGTGACGCTACGTTAGCCTTCGGTTTATGTGGCTGCTGATGTACCCGAGGTTGCCGACAGGACCCAGCCGCTCGAGCCGGGGGAAGGAACGGGGCAGGGAAGTGGCAAGGAAGTGCGGTGAGCGGCCGTGGCGCGGGTCGTGTTCGTGCATGGGGTAGGTCGCCAGCGCGAGACCGAGCACACCCTGCACGCCGAGGAGGCGCCCGCACTGTGCGGGGGAGTGCAGCTCGCCGGTGGTCAGCTCGTCCCGGACCAGGTGCGCTGCCCCTGTTACGGGGATCTGTTTCGCCCAGCGGGCCGGCCACTGGCGGTCGGCGACCCGCTGGTCCGCGCGGAGGATCTTGATGCGTTCGAGCGAGACCTGCTCATGCAGTGGTGGCGGGCGGCCGCCCGGACCGATCCGGGCGTGCTCCCGCCGGACGCCCGGACCCTGGCCCGGACACCGCGCAGCGTGCAAGCCGGGTTGCGCGCCCTGAGCGGGTCCCGGTTCTTCGCCGCCGCCGGGGAGCGGGCGCTGCTCGCGAGCCTGCGCCAGGTGCGGGACTACCTGCACCAGCCGGCGGTCCGCCTGGAGGCTCGACGGCGGGTGGCAGATTCCGTTGCCGAGGACACGAGGGTGCTGGTCGGGCACTCGTTGGGGTCGGTGCTGGCCTATGAGGCCCTGTGTGCGAACCCGCGCTGGACGGTACGGGTGCTGGTGACCCTCGGGTCACCGCTGGGGATCCCCAATCTGATCTTCGACCGGCTGCAGCCGGCGCCGCGGGCACCGGCGCAGGCTGGGTCAGGTCCGCGGGGGCACTGGCCCGGAGAAGGTCGGAGCTGGACCAACGTCGCCGATGAGGGCGACGTCGTGGCGCTGGTCAAGGATCTGCGCCCGATGTTCGGGCGGCAACTGCGGGGCTGGATCGTGCACAACGGCGCCCATGCACACCGGGCCAAGCCCTACCTGACCGCCGTGGAGACCGGCCGCGCCATTCTCGCCGGCCTGGACGGGGACCAGTAGCGTGACCGGCGCCAGCGAGAGCGAAGTGGCGGGCCGCCGCTTCCTGCTGACCTGTGCGATGACGCGGTACCAGCACTGCGCGGACTGGAATCGGGACGAGTTGGCCGAGGACGTGGACCGGCTCGCGCAACTTCTGTGCGGTGACTTTCTGCCTGCCGGCACCCGGTATGAGCACTGTGATGTGCTCGGGGACAGCCCGACGTCGGTGCAGTTGCTGGATCGGCTGCGTGCCTTCTGTATCAGTCCGGACCGCCGGGTCGATGACTATCTTGTGGTGTACCTGACCGGGCACGGGGAGATCCTCGACGATGGCGGGCACGTGCTACTGGCCTCCGACACCCGCCCATCGGACCT
>DASTLT010000260.1:0-13938 GCA_035714625.1 Pseudonocardiaceae bacterium
GGCAGCGCTGCCGGGCGGGCACGTGGTCGCCGTGGTGGTCACCCGGCACCGGCGGGACCTGCTGGCCAAGTCGCTGGCCGTGGTCGCCGAGCAGACCCGGCAGCCCGATCATCTCGTGGTGGTGGACAACGGACCGGACGACCCGGCCCGGGAGGTGGTCGACAACTGCCCGATCCCGTCCACCTACCTGCCCTCGCAGCGCAACCTCGGCGGCGCGGGCGGGTTCGCGCTGGGCATCCTGCACGCCCTGGCGCTGGGCGCGGAGTGGGTCTGGCTGGCCGACGACGATGGCCGCCCGGCTGACGTCCGGGTGCTGCAGACACTGCTCGAGGAGGCTCGCCGCCGGGAGCTGGCGGTGGTCTCGCCGGTGGTGGTGAACATCGACGACCCGCAGCGGCTGGCCTTCCCGCTGCGCCGGGGGCTGACCTGGAAGCGCCAGCGCAGCGAGCTGGGCACCGAGTTCCTGCCCGGCATCGCGAGCTTCTTCAACGGGGCGCTGTTCTCCGCCGCGGCGCTGGACGTCGTGGGCGTGCCGGACTACCGGCTGTTCTTCCGCGGCGACGAGGTGGAGCTGCACCGCCGGGTGGCCCGCTCCGGGCTGCGGTTCGGCACCTCGCTGCGGGCCGCCTACGCCCACCCGGACGGCTCGGCGGAGTTCAAGCCGATGCTCGGTGGGCACTTCCACGCGCAGGACCCGGCCGACGAGGTGAAGCGGTACTACACCTACCGCAACCGGGGCTACCTGCTCTCCCAGCCGGGGCTGCGCCTGATCGGGATGCTCGAGGTGGCCCGGTTCGCGCTGTACTTTCTGGGCACCAAGCGCGACCCGCGCGCCTTCCTGCGGTGGTTGCGGCTGCTCCGCCAGGGCCGCGCCGAGCGGTTCTACCGGCTGCAGCCCCCGTCGGGTGAGGTCTGCGCGCCTCGGCAAGGCGGGTGAGGGGGAGCCGACCCGGGGTGGGCTAGCCTCGCCGGGTGCTGACCTCTGGGCACACCCGCATCGCGCGCCGGCCGCCGGTGCGCACCGGCGAGGCCACCGGACCCACCCGGGCTCGCCGCCGAGCCGCCCGTCCGGTCGGCTCGCTGCGGTGCGCGGCCGCGACCCTCGGGCTGCTCGGTGCGCTGCTCGCGGTGGCGGTGCCACTGCTGCCGGTGATCCAGACCACCAGCGTGATCACCTGGCCGCAGCGCGGGCACCTGGCGCCGGTCAACGCGCCGTTGAGCACCTTCGCGCCGCAGAGCCTGGCCGCCACGATCCCCTGTGCGGCGGCGGCGGCATTGGACGCCCGATCGCCGCTGCCGGCGCCCGTGCTGGCCACCACCCCGCCGGGCTCGCCCAAGGGTGCCGCGGTGGGCATGGTGCTGCAGGTCGCGGACGGCACGCTAAGCCTGATCAGCCGCGGTCAGGCACTGGGCACCACCCCCCTCGGCGGCACGTCGCCGGGTGCCGTGCCGGTGGCCGCGGGACCGTGCCTGATCACCCTGGTCTCGGCTGCCTCCGGTACCACCGCGTCGGCCGGCGGCATCCAGTTCGTGCACGTGGACCAGGACGTGCGCCCCCAGGTGACCGGCATCTACTCGCAGCTCAACGAGGACCTCGACCCGGTGCGCGGGGTGGCGGTGCAGATCACTCCGGACACCCGCTTCGAGTCCACCCCGCATCCGGTCAAGCTGGCCGCGATGCTGCTCGGCGGACTCGCCGCGGCGGCCAGCCTGCTGTTGCTGCACCACCTGGACGGGCGGGTCGGGCGGCGGGCGCCCCGGCTGCTGCCGCCAGGGTGGTGGCGGCCCACTGGAAGGGACGCCACGGTGATCGCGGTCCTCGCGGTGTGGGTGGTCATCGGCGGCATCACTTCCGACGACGGCTACATCCTGACGATGATCCGGACCCGCGCGGAGATGGGGTACGTCGGCAACTACTACCGCTGGTTCAACGTTCCCGAGGCCCCCTTCGGCTGGCCCTACGAGCTGTATGCGCTGTGGTCACAGATCAGCACCACCCCGGTGTGGCTGCGGTTGCCCTCCTTCGCGATGGGCGTGGTCAGTTGGATGCTGATCAGCCGCGAGGTGCTGCCCCGGCTGGGCCGGGAGGTCCGGCGCAGCACCGCCGCCGGCTGGGCCGCCGGTGCGGTGTTCCTGGCGTTCTGGCTGCCCTACAACAACGGGCTGCGGCTGGAGCCGGTGGTGGCGATCGGCTCGCTGCTCACCCTGTGCGCCGTGGAGCGGGCGGTGGCGACCCGCCGGGTGGCGCCGCTGGCGCTGGGCCTGCTCGTCGCGGCGTTCACCGTCGCCGCCACCCCGACCGGGGTGATCGCGGTCGCGCCGTTCCTGGTGGCGCTGCGCCCGATCGTGCGGCTGCTGCGCCGGCACGCCGCGGCCTCCGGCTGGTCGGCGGTGCTCGGGCCGGTGCTCGGTGCGGGAACCCTGGTCCTGGTGGTGGTCTTCGCCGACCAGACGCTGCGTGGGGTGCTGGAGGCGACCCGGATCCGCACCGAGATCGGCCCCAACCTGTCCTGGTTCCAGGAGCCCGCTCGATACCAGACTCTGTTCAGCAACATCCCGGACGGTGCCATGACCCGCCGCTTTCCGGTGCTGCTGCTGCTGTTGTGCCTGGGCACCTGCCTGGTGGTGCTGCTGCGCCGGGGCGGCATCCCGGGCGCCAGCCTGGGCCCCAGCCGGCGGCTGATCGGTGCCGCCGGGGTGTCGCTGGCCCTGCTCGCGTTGACCCCGACCAAGTGGACGCACCACTTCGGGGCGTTCGCCTCGGTCGGCGCCGCGCTGGCCGCCCTCACCGCGCTGGCCAGCAGCACGAGCGTGCTGCGCTCGGCGCGCAACCGGTGGTGGTTTCTGGCCGGCCTGCTGCTGATCATGGCGCTGTCGGCCACCGGACCCAACGCTCCCTGGTACGTCTCGCAGTACGGGGTGCCCTGGTTCGACAAACCCCCCGCGATCAAGGGCGTGCAGCTCAGCACGCTGCTGACCGCGCTGGCCGCGCTGGCCGCGCTGATCGCGCTGATCGAGGGGCTGCGCCACGAGCCGGGCGCACCGGCACCGCCGCCGGGCCGCGCGGGAGGACGGCGGCGGGCGCTGCGCATCGGCTCGGCACCACTCGCGGTGATCTGCGGGCTGCTGGTGCTGGCCGAGGTGGGGGTCATGATCAAGGCGATCTACCAGCAGCGCGACGGCTACAGCATGGGCGGGGCCAACATCGCGCACCTCACCGGGCACAGTTGCAACCTCACCGACGCGGTGGCGGTCGAGGCCAACCGGCGCGCCGGGGCGTTGGCGCCGGTGCGCGGCACCCTGCTGGCCGACGTTCCGCTGCGGCTCGGCTTCGCGTACAACCGGCTGCCACCGCCCCCACCCGATGAGGCGCCGCAGCAAGACCAGGAGGTCGACATCAAGGGTGACCGGGCCCCCCGTTCGGGCAGCGAGGAGGCGAACCCGATCGGGCCGCCCCCACCCGGTCTCGGCGGCGCGGAGATCCCGGTGTGGAGCAGCTTCACCAGTAACGGCCCCGGCACCGGGGCCATGCGCACCACCTGGTACGCGCTGCCGGACAGGGCCCGGGCCGGCCGGGCCCCGGTGGTGATCTCGGTCGCGGGCACCCTGTCCTACACCGCCCCGCTGCTCGCCGAGTTCGCCCGCCTGGCTCCGGGCAACCAGTTCCAGATCGTCGACCAGATCCCGATCGGCGGTCAGACCGCGACCGCCGAGGGGCCGGGCTGGCGGGACTACCGCCTCGGGCTGGCTGGCCGGCCCGCTGCCGGCGCGGACACCGTGCGGCTGATCGCCACCGACGCCGACGTCACCGACGAGGGGTGGCTGGCCTTCTCCGCCCCCCGGGTGCCCCGGCTGACCCCGATGACCGCGCTGGTGAGCCCCACCGTCCCGGTGTTCCTGGACTGGCCGGTGGGCTTCGTGCATCCGTGCGTGCGCCCGTTCGCGATCCGCGACGGCATCGCCGAGCTGCCCCGCTACCGGCTGCTGCCCGACGAGACGCTGGCCACCTACAGCAAGAACTGGTCGGCGCAGGACGCCGGGGGTCCGATCGGCTGGCTGCAGATCGTCGCCACCGAGCAGGAGGTGCCCACCTACCTGGAGGAGAACTGGGACACCGACTGGGGAAAGCTCACCGTCATCGAGCCCCGGGTGCAGGGCGCCGAGCCGCCCACCGTGACCTCCGGCACCGCCGTGCGCAGCGGCTGGTGGTCCCCCGGCCCGCTGCGCAGCGCCGGCCAGCCCGCCGAGGTCGCCCAACTCGGCCGCTGATCCGGTATCGGTGCCCAGCAACCTGCACTGGTTCCACGTGGCGATCTCAGCGCGCCCGGCGACGTGCAGAAGGTTCCACGTGGCGGCGGGCTGCCGGTGGGAAAGGGCCCCGGAGATGAAGGGGCCCCTCGCGGAAACGAGGGGGGAGGTGTTCCGCGAGGGGCGGCGGATCCGGCTGGGGGTCCCGAACCCGCACCCCTATAGTGCCACCTTCGTACTGCTCCATGCGAGTGACCCCCGGCGTGGCGCAGGATGTGTCGTCGCCGCGCGTGTCGCCGACCACCTCGCTCACCTGTCCGCCGGGCCGGATGACGTCGGCAAATCACTCTCCGTGACGGAAAATCACTGTGCGTTGCACGATGAAGTTGATGCAGGTGGCGCTGCCCTGGGCGATGACGAAGGCGAGGGTGATCTCACCGGTCATCGGTGGCAGCAGCGCGAGCAGCACCGCGTTCATCCCCACCTGCACCGCGAAGGTGATCCCGTACAGCCCCATGACCGACGCGAACTGCGCGCCGCCACCTCGCGCCTGGAAGGTCCACCGGCGGTTGATCAGGTAAGCCGTGCTGGTCCCCGCGACGAAGCTCAGCGACTTCGCCAGGTGAATCCATAGCCCGAGCGCCAGCAACGCCTGATAGCTGCCGTAGTCGACGACCGCGGCGACCCCGCCGACGAGCACGAACCGGGTGAGCTGGGCGCTCAGGCCGAGCCGCGCTCGCTGCGGCTGGGTGGCCGGAGGTGTTGCCGGAGATGCGGCCAATCCGGGCTCCTCGCCCTCAGCGGTCAGGTCCGAGTCGGTCAGGTTCGTGCAGGGTACCCAGCGGACCACGGTGGTCGTCCGACTACCCTGCCGCCGTGCGGTGCAGGGAGGGAGTGCTCGCCGGGCTGGCTGCCCTGACCCTGCTGTCCGCAGTCGGTGTGCTGCTCGCGCCGGTGACCGCCGAGGACCCGGTGGTCGGTTGGCCCCGGGCCGGCGAGCAGCCCCGCTCCACCGTCCTGGCGCTGGCGCCGTACCGCCCCGCGCGCCTGGACGCCACCGTGCCGTGCACGACGCTGGCCGCGCTGGACCGCCGCGCTGCGGGCGGCGACGCGCTGCGCACCGTCCCCCAGCCGCACCCCCGTGCGCCGTCCCCGGGCGGCCCGGCCGGCGCCGATCAGGGTCTGGTGGTGGCGGTGGCCCGCGGCATCGTGGTGATCACCGCATCCGGCCAGACGCTGCTGCAGGAACCGCTGCCCACCGCCGGGTGCCACTACCGCATCGTGGCCGACGCCGGTGGGGTCCGGGTGCTCCGCGACGGCACCCAGCACGCCGCCGCCGGGGTGGCGGTGCCCCAGGTCGGCGAGCTGGCCACCGCCGCCGCGGGGACGGCGGCGGCCGACGGTCTGGCGGTAGTGCTGCACCCCGACGCCCGCTACGAGTCCACCCCCACCGCGCTGAAGACCGGGCTGCTGGTGCTGCAGGCCGCCGCCCTGCTGGCGCTGCTGGTGCTGGCCTGGCGGTGGTGGGGCGGGCAGCGGGTGGCGCTGCAGTGGCCCCGGCCGCAGGCCGCCGACGCCGTGCTGGTGGCGGTGTCGGCGGTGTGGGTGCTGCTGTCGCCGGTGAACTTCGACGACCCGTGGTACCTGCTGATGGCCCGGGGGGCGACCGAGTCGGGCTCGATCAGCAATGCGATCTACATGTTCAACGTCACCGAGAACCCCTTTGTGGCCAGCCAGTACGTGTTGCAGCTCTGGGGTGCGCTCGGCGGCTGGGGGCTGGCCTGGATGCGGCTGGTGCCGCTGGGCTACGGGCTGCTCACCTGGCTGCTGCTGCGGCTGCTGCTGGTCACCGGCTTCGGCCGGCAGCTCGGCAGCACCCGGGCGGTATGCGCGCTGCTGGTGGCCTACCTGCTGTGGTGGCTGCCCTACGGGATGACGCTGCGCCCCGAGCCGCTGATCGTGCTGCTCGCCGCCGCTGTCCTGCTGCTGGCCGAGCTGGCCCGGCGGCGCCGCTCGGTCGGGGTGCTGGCCGCCGCGACGGTGCCCGCCGCCGCGGCGCTGACCGTGTCGCCGTCCGGGCTGGTGGCCGCGGCCCCGCTGGTGCTGGCCCTGCCGTGGCTGTGGACCTGGCTGCGCGGGCAGGGTCAACTGGCTCGGGTGGCCGCCGTGGGCGTGCTGGCCGCCGCGGGCACCGCCCTGGTGCTGGTCGGGTTCGCCGACGCGACGCTCGGTGACGTGCTGGAGTCGATTGCCGTGCACCAGACGTACTACCAGACGTTCTCCTGGTACGAGGAGATCGTGCACTACCAGACGGTGCTCACCCTGCCGGACTCCAGCCAGTGGGCGCGGCGGGCCCCGGTGGTGCTCACCGTCGCGGTGCTGATCGTCGTCGCCGTCGGCAGCGGCCGACAATCCGGCACCGTCGGCAGCGGCCGCGGGCCGGACTCTGACGGCGATCCGGTGTGGCATCTGCTGCTGGGCAGTGCGGTCGGCTCGGCGATCGCGCTGGGGCTGCTCGCGCTGACCCCCACCAAGTGGGTCAACCACTTCGGGGCGGTGGCCGCCGTCGGCACCGTGCTGCTCGCCGCTGCGCTGCTGCGTTCCCCGCTGGGTCGGGGGGCCGGTGGGATCGCGGCCACCGCGGGGGCGGCGCTGCTGGTGGGGGCGGTGTCGTTGAGCTTCGCCGGTCCCAACTTCTGGCGCCCCTACTCCGACCGCGGCCAGCCCTTCGGCGACCACCTGGCTGCCGCGGACCAGGTCGCCGCGGTAGGTGACAGGGCCGAGCTCACCGGGCTGCGCCCCGCCCTGGGGCCGGTGCCGCTGGCCAGCCCGGTGCTGTGGACGGCGGTGGCGCTCGGCGTGGCCGGCTGGGCGTGGTGGTGGCGCCGTCGCGGTCGCGAGCCTGCGCTGAGCGCCGAGCGTGGGGTGCTGCTGACCGGCTCGGTGGCCCTGGTGGTGCTGACGCTCGTCGTGTTCGTCTGGGCGCCGCTACGCCAGTACCCGGGGTGGACGGTCGCGGTGTCCGCCGCCAGCGCCCTGCGCGGCGAGCCGTGCGCGCTGGCGAACTACGTCCAGGTGCTCGTCGACACCCCGGCCCAGCCGGTGCCTGCCGCCGGCCCGGCCCGCGTCGAGGGATCCTTCGCCGCGGCCGCGGACCGGCCCGCTCCGGTGCCCGCACCCGCGGCGGGTTCGCTGGTCTGGCACGACGCGGTGGCCCCGGGCGGACCGGAGACCGGGCTGCTCGTGACGCCCTGGTTCGTCCTGCCTGCCGGGCGCGAGGCGACTCATCTGCTGGTTCCGCTGCTGGGTGCCCGGGACGATCAGCGACTGGCGCTGGAGTACGCCACCGCCCCCGGTGCGGATCCCCCGGTGGCGGGCAGCATCGCGCTGCCGGTGGACTCCAGCGTGCCCGACGAGCAATGGCAGCAGGCCGCGGTGGCGCTGGACCAGCTCGGCGGGCAGCGACCGTCCGCGGTGCGGCTGGTCGTGGCGGACCAGGTGACCGGCCCGGAGAGCTGGCTTGCGGTCGGGCAGCCCCGGCTGGCCGTCCCGCGCCCGCTGACCGCCTTGACGGCCGGGCGCCCGGTGTACGCCGACCAGCTCACCGCGACCCTGCTGCCCTGCGTGCCCCAGGTGCACGTCGAGCACGGCATCGCCCAGCCGGCGCAGGTGCGGGTGCTGGCCGACGAGAACTTCAGCCGCGGCTTCCTCGATCTGGCGTTCGATCCGTCCAAGGGTGGTACCCAGGTGCAGGCCGACCGCAACGCCACCACCGTCCGGGTACCGTCCTGGCTTTCCCCGGCCGGACCGCCCACCCTGCCCTGGGGCCGGGTCGAGCAGGTCCTCTACGACCACCCGGTCGGCCTGGTCGACCTGCGCGTGGACCAGGTGCGCCGCCCCGGCTGGACCCGCCTGCCCACCCTCACCGACCCTGGCTACGCCCCATAAACAGCCCTGCCAGCCCTCGACTAACGGTATAGCAGGGCGATGCTTTGACTGCATCTTGTGCTGTAGCCTTATGCGGTGCCTTTCCCTGCGCCACGAAGACAGGTTGACCTTCTGGGCGAGCAACTAGCCGCACAGGGCTTCGTCGACGACGAGCACCGCCATCTCTTTTTCCAGACCCTTGAATACTACCAAGAGCTTCTCGACAATGTCGCTGCGCGACTCTCCAGTATCGGTTACGAGCCGACAGCCCGCGTCAAGACTACCAGCACCCTCGTTGAAAAGCTGAGACGAGAGCAGAAAATAAAGCTGTCACGCATCCAGGATGTGGCCGGGGCTCGCATCGTGGTCGGACGATTAAGGACTCAGCAAGATCAAGCCGTGGCCGAGATTTGTGAACTGTTCACGGGACTCCCCCGGGAACCACGGGTGATCGATCGCCGAGCTGACCCAAAGCATGGGTATCGAGCCGTGCATGTCATAGCCTATCCCGAGGGAGTCCCAGTCGAGGTACAAATTCGAACAATCCTACAAGATATGTGGGCGCAGATCTTTGAGAATCTCGCCGACCAGTGGGGACGCCAAATTCGCTACGGTGGCACCCCAGATTTACCTTCCGAGCCGATTTCATGGAGCCTTGGTCCGCTTGATCTTGGCAAGGTTACCAGATTGCAGATCCTGGATTTCATGAAACGGCTGAGCGAGGACATCGACCATTACGAGTCGGCAATCACACTTCTGGCATCCGCCGAAGAAAATCTCATGATAACCATGTCTATATTCAAGGACGTTTCAGAAAAAATTCAGGACAACCGCGCGGGATCTACACACTCGGCGATAACAAGAGAATCATACCACCAAATTCGTAGAATTTGCATCAACTTTTTGCGGCGGTGCGAGCCGGACAAGAGGAAACGTTGCCGACTTATTCGACGCAACGTCCCTTGCTGCCCAGAGCCGAACGCTTCGGATTGCAGAAGCGTGGCAGGCTACACAATTTCGCGAGTTGAGGAATGGGTAGCAAATAGGCGGTCAAGTCTAGCTAGACAGGAGGGCATCATGGAGGGTACACTTGCCATCCTGGCAAGGATGGTAGGCGGTGCAGTTTAGTGATGACACGATATTTGATTGTCTTTGATCGAAGTTCAAGCTCAATACTTGACATGCGCAAGTTCGACGACGCTAAATCTGCTCTCAATGCTCGCCTTAAGGCCGAAGAGCAGTACTCGGACAGATCCAGCATCGAAGTCGTCGTGCTGAGCGCTAAATCCGAGGACGCTTTGCGGAAAACTCACCTTCGATACTTTGAATCTTATCGAGATATGGCGGCACAAGCCTTGGGTCGCTGGATTAGCGCTGCGGTATAGCTAACGTGAATTCGGTACGCAGAGCTGAATGCCCGCCGGACCAGCCCCCGGGCAACTGCCGGCGCTCGAGGGCGGTACGGCCGAAGCGGCACCCAGACGGGTATCAGTCAGGTCTGCCCTGCTGGTCGCTGAGTAGGTCTTAGCGAGCGGGCCGCCTCGGTGACGCGAAACTCGTCGAGTTGCTCAGCGAGGGAGCGCGCGAACGTGGCACGGGCGAATTGCGGTGCTGCAAGAGCTGCCCGGACGCGCGCCAGGCCGACGCCGAGCTGGTGGATGCGCAGCTCGGCGGGCAGGGCAAGGACCGGTGTGATGGCGTCGTGCGCGCCATCAAGGTCACCGAGTGCCACGCGCGCGGCGGCGAGGTCCAACCGCGCTAGCGATTCGTCGCCGTACGAACGGGCGGTTTCCGGACCGGACTCGTACCCGGCGATGGCGTCCAGCGCGTGCCGCTGAGCGAGATCGGCCTCGCCGAGCAGTAGGTAGGTCGTTCCGGCGTAGCAGAGCTGCTTGGGGAGGGGAAAGGACAGCACTCCCCCGAATTCGTCGAACTCGTCGGATCGTGCTGGGCTCTCCCGTGCGCGACGTGTGGCGTCAAGAGCGGCCATCGCACGATGCCGATCACCGATCCACGCCGCGGCCCGCGCCTCGATCGCCGCGAGCCGGACCCGAGAGTCAGTGCTGGCCGCGTAACGCTGGCCTTCCTTGGTGTACTCCAGCGCTCGTCGCTGCTGGTTCGACCACTCAGCGATGAGCGCGGCGGTGCCCCGTACCCATGCTCGCAAACCGTCATGGTCGGACTGCTCGGCACAGGCCCATGCGGCACGGATATGGGCCATGGCTGCTGCGTCGTCACCGAAGTTCTGACTGGCGTGGGCGAGCAGGACGCAGGTCGTCCCGGTGAGAAAGAACAGCTCACCCGCCTCACGCGGCGATTGATGGCCCTTGAGCAGCGCAAAAGAGCTGTCGCGAAGCATCACCAGGTCGCGGTACAGTGGCAGCAGCGGAGCGTGTACATACTCGACCGCGATCCTGCTCAGCTCGAAATTCAGATGCTCCAGGGCCGACGAGCCGACGTTGCTGGATTCTGCCCAGGCCGCGAATTCGAGCGACTGAGCCGCCGCATCCGCGGGAGCCAGGCGTGAATTGTTGACTTCCGTGGTCGGCGACGGAGAACTTGTCACCTGGCGCAGGGGCATGTCGGACGACGATTTCCGCCGCGCCGCATGCAGCTCGCGCAGCAGGATTCGCTCGCGCTCATCGAGCAGCGCCTCCTCGTCGACGGTGATCAAACTGCCAGGATCGGTACCGAAGACATGCGCCAGGGTGATCAGGTTGAAGGCGATTGGCCGTCGGCCTCCCTGCGGCCAGCTCTCCCACTCCGAGATGCGGGGACCAGTTGTCCGGGCGTCGGCGTCGCCTGCGGCGCCGTTATAGCGCTCCGCCACCTGTTCAAGGGTGAGCCCCGCAGCATGTCGGTAGGCTGCCCGCACTCCGTATGTGAAGCGTGCCCGCATCTCCGCGGCGATCTCATCAATCGAGGCGCCGCGCTCCAGCATCGCCTCGCGAAGTCTCGTCAGCTCCGCACGATGACTGCTCCTGGGGCTCGCCACGTCGGTCGCTCCTTACCTTCAGTGACGACGCGGGTCGTCGCGGTAGCTGCAAGTACGGTACCTCTTGTCAGGAAGCGGGTCCTCGCTGGGAACATCTGTCGCCAATTCTGGAGATCGTCCCAGCTCAGCGAGGGTGTCATCGATGAGCGAAAGCCTCTCACCGTAGCGAGTGAATGAGAGGGCAGGGTGGGCTTCCATATGCATACCGCCCAGGGGCGGAACCACGGGGAGGTATGCCTCATGACGCAGCAAGACGCAGGCCCCATCCACCGACCTCGGTGGCAATCCCCGCAACCGGGGAGCATCGTCTCCCTCTTCCGGGGCTGGGGCCGTCGGCGCCGTCACGCTGATCACGAACCGGTCCGGACCCCCGCCCACAGACCTGCGGCGACCAGCGCCCCGCTGGTCTTGTCCATGGTCGATACCCGCACCCGCCAGGCCCACCAGGTCCGGGTGGAGGCGGTCGCGCTGCACCGGCGCTCCGGGCGGTACCCCACCTGCTGCGGCATCGAGATCCTCGCCGCCAGCCTGAGCACCACAGCGGTCCGGAACTGCCGAGACTGCCAAACCCAGATCCAGAGGGGAACCAGAAGTGGAGACCTACAGCGAAAGCCAGTCCGACCGCACCGTGCTCGCTTTCCATGGCCCCGCCGGGGAGGCCGCCACCGTGATCGTCATGCGTAGACGCGACCGGGTCTGGCTGGTGCTCAACGGCGCCGAGCAGACCACCATCACGATGACCGACACCCACACCGGCAAGCTGATCGACGCGCTGCACGCCGCCTCCCGCAGCCCCCGATGAGCAAACCCTCAACCCTGCCCCGGCACGCCGTCCGGCACCCGAGAGACGACCTGCCGGACCACCCGTCACCCCCCACCCTCGCCGACCATGGGTACGCCCCATAGCAGTGCACCCTCTGCCAGTCCTGAAGCCAAGTGTGTAGAAGAACGTGGTTCACGGTTGCCTTTGCTGTAGCCCTTGGCCTGAAGTCATGCCGTCTTGGTGACCAGTTCTGGCCCGTGCCTGAGTTCCACGCCGGCTGGACGTTGGAAGAGGGCACCGCTGCCCCGGTGGGCGAACCGAAGCAACCGAACCAGCTCGAAGCCTTCTGCCAAGTAGTACTCGTGCAGCTTTTCGTTGCGCGCCCAGGCGTCGAGACGCAGCCAGCGTTTGGTCGCCTCGGCAGCGCGCCGACTCGCCCAGTCCAGCATCGCCGAGCCGATGTGCTGGCCAGCCTCGGAGCGGGCGACCAGCATCCGGTGGGCATAGAGCGCCGAGGTGGGGTCGTCCTCCGGTCGCCAGAGCTCCGGGTCAGCTCGGGAATCCAGCTTGATCGTTGCCACGGGGACGTCGTTGTCGTTCCTGACCACCCAGACTTCTCCAGCGGCGATGTCGGCTGCGATGCGTGCCTCGAACCCGGGCATGTGCTGCCATTGATCAGAGTCTTGGGCCGCCAGCCAGGTGATGGCCTCGTGGTAGAGAGCGATGACCCGCTGGGCGTCGGAAGGGTGGGCGGGCGCGATATCGCGGATCACTCCGCACTGGTCTCCGGTGTAGGTCGCTGTCGTTCCCAGACGATGACATGGCGATCACCGGGTAGCACGTTGATCACCACGCGGACGGGTTTTCCTTCCGCAGTGATGCCGGTGATGATGTGCACAGCGACGGGCGTGCCAGGACCGAGCTTGAGGCGGTGCACTTCCTCGGGGGTCGGCATCCGGACATACACCTCGTCCAGCGCCCTCACCTGACCGTAGCCCCGCTCGGCGAGTACCTGGCTGGCTCCCCGGGCAATGTCGACCGGGGACATGATCTCGGAGCCCTCGACGAGGCCGAGGGGAAAGTACGAGTCGTTGATGAAGTAGGGCTCGCCGTCGAGGCTGCGGACTCGTCTGCGCACCACCGTCACGGCATCGTCGTCCAGCTCAAGCCTTCGCGTGACCTCTTTGGGTGGGGTGACGATCGCGACGTCGATGGTCTGCGAGGGTCTCCGTCCTTCGGCGGTGTGCTCGGTCATGAACCGGTCCATCTCCGGGGAGGCCGGATGCGGGCAGAACTCCGCTTGGGGCCGGTAGGTGAGGTGCCGTCGCTGGCGCACGAACGTTCCCCGGCCGGACTCGCTGGTGACCAGGCCCTCGTGAGCAAGGGCCGACAGGGCAGCGCGCACGGTGGTGCGGGAGACACCGTACTGCTCGCAGAGCGCGGATTCGCTGGGGAGCATGTCTCCGGGCTCCAGCTCGCCGCGGTTGATCTGGCCCCGCAGTTCGTCCGCAATCTGGCGGTGCTTCGGGTCGGCGGGCACGGGGCGCCCTTCCTGTCACGGCTGGTCAGTACGGGCGTGACAGTACCGACATCCCACCGGGGCAGTATCTATCATACCTATTGCTACAGGCATGCCTAAAATGAGAAGATGTGAGCATGGACACGAACCTCGGTCATCGACCTCCGGCAGCCTGCGCTAGCAAAGAACCCGTGAGCATGACGGGCTGCCCCGACTGCCGGTGGTGCTGTTTGCGGCATGGCAGGCGGTAGCGGAGTGAGAGCCGTGCTGGGTGAGAGCCGCAGGGTGCAGCAGACGATCCCCTCCCTGACCGCTACTGATCACCGGAGGTGCGCCCTGATCGTCCCTATCTTCCGGTTCTGGGGCCGTCGGCGCCGTCACGCTGATCACGAACCGGTCCGGACCCCCGCCCACAGACCTGCGGCGACCAGCGCCCCGCTGGTCTTGTCCATGGTCGATACCCGCACCCGCCAGGCCCACCAGGTC
>DASTLT010000261.1:0-9441 GCA_035714625.1 Pseudonocardiaceae bacterium
ATGGTGCTCAGGGTCGCGGTCGCCGGGGCGAGCGGATACGTCGGCGGGGAGCTGCTCCGTTTGCTGCTCGGGCATCCAGAGATCGAGATCGGGGAGCTGACCGCGGGCGGCAATGTCGGTAGCGCGCTCGGTGAGCACCACCCACACCTCGTCCCGCTCGCCGGCCGGGTGCTGACTGACAGCAGCGCACAGCGGCTGGCCCCCCACGACGCCGTGTTCCTCGCCCTGCCCCACGGGCACTCCGCGCAACTGGCTGCCGCGCTGCCGGCGCACCCCGTGGTGATCGACTGCGGGGCGGACCACCGGCTCACGGACCCAGGGGCCTGGCTGCGCTGGTACGGCTCCGAGCATGCCGGTGCCTGGCCCTACGGGCTGCCCGAGCTGCCCGGAGCACGGGAGAAGCTGCGCGGAGCGCGCCGTATCGCCGTGCCCGGCTGCTACCCGACCGTGGTCAGCCTCGCGCTCGCTCCAGCGCTCGCGGCCGGGCTGATCGAACCTGAGGTCGTGGTCACCGCCGTCTCCGGCACCTCAGGAGCTGGCCGGGCGCTCAAACCACACCTGCTCGGCTCGGAGGTGATGGGCTCACTCAGCGTGTACGGGGTGGCTGGCACGCACCGGCACACTCCGGAGATCACCCAGAACCTGTCCGGTGTCGCTGGCGAGCCGGTCACCGTGTCATTCACCCCGATGCTCGCACCCATGCCGCGCGGAATCCTGGCATCCTGCACCGCATCGCTGCGCCCAGGCACCCCGCCCGAGCAGGTCCGGCGCAGTTACCAAGCCGCCTATGCGGCGGAGCCTTTCGTGCACCTGTTGCCCGCGGAGCGGTGGCCGGCCACCGGTGCCGTCCACGGCTCCAACTCAGTTCACCTGCAGGTTGCGGTCGATGCCGACGCGGGCCGGCTGGTCGCCGTCAGTGCGATTGACAACCTCACCAAGGGCACTGCGGGCGCCGCGCTGCAGTGCCTCAACCTGGCGACTGGCCTGCCGGAGACCACCGGCCTACCCGTTTGGGGGATCGCGCCATGAGTGTCACCGCACCCCGGGGATTCCGCGCCGCCGGCATTGCCGCCGGAATCAAGGCCAACGGAGTTCCGGACCTGGCGTTAGTGGTCAACGACGGGCCGCGGCAAGCGGCCGCCGGGGTGTTCACCCGCAACCAGGTCAAAGCCGCGCCGGTGCTGTGGTCGGCCCAGGTGCTCACCTCAAGGCGGCTGCGTGCGGTAGTGCTGAACTCCGGCGGGGCCAACGCCTGCACCGGGCCCGGGGGGTTCCAGGACACCCACGCCACCGCTGAGCGGGTGGCGAAGGCGCTGGACTGTGGGGCCGTCGAGGTCGCAGTCTGCTCCACCGGACTGATCGGCGAACGGTTGCCGCTGGACGCGGTGCTTTCCGGGGTGGACACCGCCGCAGCGGTCCTTGCCGCCACCCCGGAGGCCGGCCTGGCCGCTGCCACCGCCGTGCTGACCACCGACACGCTGCCCAAGCAGGCCGCAGTCACCGGCGCGGGCTGGACAGTCGGCGGGTTCGCCAAGGGCGCCGGCATGGTCGCCCCCAGCCTGGCCACCATGCTCAGCGTGCTCAGCACCGACGCGGTGGTCGACGAGTCCACCCTGGATGAGGTGCTGCGGGTAGCCACCGTCGAGACCTTCGAGCGGCTGGACATCGACGGTGGCTGCTCGACCAACGACACCGTGCTGCTGCTCGCCTCCGGTGCCTCCGGAGTCACACCCGACGCCGGGCAGTTCGCCACCGCGGTGCGACAGGTGTGTCACACCCTGGTACGCGGCCTGCAGGCCGACGCCGAGGGCGTCACCAAAGAGATCACGATCACCGTCCGAGGTGCGGCCAGCGACGTCGACGCGCTCGCAGCGGCCCGCGCGGTCGCCCGGGACACCCTGGTCAAGACCGCCTTCTTCGGTTCCGACCCGAACTGGGGCCGGATCGCGGCCGCCGTGGGTGCCTCGCCGGCTGCCGTGCAGGCTGATGCCCTGGACATCCGGATCAATGACGTGCTGCTCTGCCGGGGGGGCGCGGTGGCGGCCGACCGCGCGAGCGCGAACCTGTCCGGGCGGGACATCACCGTGGAGATCGAGCTGCACCTTGGCGGGGGGGCAGCCACTGTGCTCACCACCGACCTCTCACACGGGTACGTCGACGAGAACAGCGCGTACCCGTCATGACCTATGACGAGCCGGGAACCCGAACACCTATCGACACGGCGGCGCGGAAGGCCGCTGTGCTCGCCGAGGCGCTGCCCTGGCTGCAGCGCTTCCACGGGGCCACCGTAGTGATCAAATACGGGGGTCACGCGATGCTCGACGACCAGCTCAAGCGGGCATTCGCCCAGGACATGGTGTTCCTGCGGCTGGCGGGGTTGCGCCCGGTGGTGGTACATGGCGGGGGCCCGCAGATCACCGCGATGCTGGACCGGCTCGGCATTGCGGGGGAGTTCCGCGGCGGCCTGCGGGTCACCACCCAGGAGACCATGGACGTGGTGCGCATGGTGCTGTTCGGTCAGGTGGGCCGAGAGCTGGTCGGGCTGATCAATGCACTCGGCCCGTACGCTGTCGGAATCTCGGGTGAGGACGCGCACCTGCTCACCGCGGCCCGGCGCACGGCCACGGTGGACGGGGAGCCGGTCGATGTGGGGCTGGTCGGCGATGTGGTGGCGGTGAACCCCGACGCGGTGCTGGACATCGTGAACGCAGGCCGGATCCCGGTGGTGTGCACGGTGGCCCCGGACGTCGAGGGCGTGGTGCACAACGTCAACGCCGACACCGCTGCGGCGGCGCTCGCCGTCGCGCTAGGAGCCGAGAAGCTGGTGGTGCTCACTGACGTGGCAGGGCTCTACACCGACTGGCCGGACCGGGCCAGCTTGCTGTCCCACGTGACCGCCGATGTGCTGGCGGAGCTGTTGCCCCGGTTGTCTGCTGGGATGGTGCCGAAGATGGAGGCCTGCCTGCGCGCGGTGCGGGGTGGGGTGCCGCGGGCGCACGTGATCGACGGCCGGCTGGCGCATGCGTTGCTGCTGGAGGTCTTCACCACCGAAGGAGTAGGGACGATGGTGTTGCCCGAGGAGGGGGGCTGAATGTCCACTGCAGAGTTCCAGCGGCGCTGGCAGGCGGCGTTGATGAACAACTACGGCACCCCACCACTGGCGTTGGCCCGCGGGGCGGGTGCCGAGGTCTGGGACGTCGAGGGACGCCGGTACCTGGATCTGCTCGGTGGCATTGCGGTCAACGCGCTAGGGCATGCCCATCCGGCCGTGGTACGCGCCGTCACCGAGCAGATCGCCGTCCTCGGGCATGTCTCGAATCTCTACATCAGCGAGCCGGCACTGACCCTCGCCGAGACGCTGCTCGATCTGCTCGGTGCCACCGAGTCGGGGCGGGTGCTGTTCTGCAACTCCGGCGCGGAGGCCAATGAGGCCGCCTTCAAGATCGCCCGCCGCACCGGACGTCGCAAGATCGTCTCCGCGCTCGGCGGCTTTCACGGGCGCACCATGGGCGCGCTCGCGCTCACCGGCCAGCCCGCCAAAAGGGAGCCTTTCGAGCCGATGCCGCCGGGAGTCGTCTTCGTGCCCTACGGCAGCGCGGCCGCGTTGGAGCAGGCGGTGGACACCGACACCGCTGCCGTGTTCCTCGAACCTGTGCAGGGCGAGAGCGGGGTGGTGCTCCCACCGGAAGGCTATCTGCAGGCCGCCCGCGAGATCACCGCTGCCCGCCAGGTGCTGCTCGTGCTCGACGAGGTGCAGACCGGCATCGGGCGGACCGGCACCTGGTTCGCCCACCAGGCCACAGCGGTGACCCCCGATGTGGTGACGCTTGCCAAAGGCCTCGGCGGCGGCCTGCCGATCGGAGCCTGCATCGGCCTCGGCGCGGCCGGGGCGCTGCTCGAACCCGGCCAGCACGGCACCACGTTCGGGGGCAACCCGGTCTGCTGCGCGGCTGCGCTGGCCGTGCTGCGAACCATTGGGTCGGACGGGCTGCTTGACCATGCCGCGCGGATCGGTAAGGAGATCGCCGCCGGGGTGGCGGCGTTATCCCACCCGCTGGTCGGATCGGTCAGCCAGGCAGGTCTGCTGATCGGGTTCGGGTTGATCGCCCCGGTCTCTGCGGCGGTGGCCACTGCCGCGCGGAAGGTGGGCTTTCTGGTCAACCCGGCAGTGTCGGACCGGATCCGGCTGGCCCCCCCGCTGGTGCTCACCGAGAGTCAGGCCCGAGAGTTCGTCAGTGCCCTGCCCGCGATCCTCGACCTCGTGAGCGCGGATAGGGTGCCGTGATGTCCAGCCGGAAGTCAGTCCGACACTTCCTGCGTGACGACGACCTCAGCCCGGCCGAGCAGCAGGAGATTCTCAACCTGGCCACCGAGCTCAAGGCCGATCCGTTCGGACGCACCCCGCTGGCCGGGCCGAAATCGGTTGTGGTGATTTTCGAGAAGAGCTCGACCCGGACCCGGCTGTCCTTCGAGATCGCCATCGCCCAGCTTGGCGGCCACCCGGTGATCATCGCCAGTCAGACCCTGCAACTGGGCCGTGAGGAGACCATTGAGGACACCTCAAGGGTGCTGTCCCGCTATGCCGACGCGGTGGTCTGGCGCACCTTCGAGCAGCGCCGTATTCAGGCCATGGCGGGGGTCTCGCGGATACCGGTGATCAATGGGTTGACCAACGAGTTCCACCCCTGCCAGGTGCTGGCCGACCTGCAGACCATCCGGGAGCGGCACGGCCGCCTGGCCGGGCTCACGCTGACCTACCTTGGTGACGGTGCGAACAACATGGCGCATTCGCTGCTGCTCGGCGGGGCCACCGCCGGGATACATGTTCGGGTGGTGGCGCCGGACGGGTTCCATCCGTTGCCCCCCGTGTTGCTGGCGGCAAAGCACCGGGCCCAGGACACCGGCGGCAGCGCCGCTGTGCTCACCGATCCACACGCCGCAGTCGACGGCGCCGACGTGCTGGTCACCGATGCCTGGACCTCGATGGACCAGGAGGGTGACGGGCTGGACCGGGTCACCCCGTTCAGTCGGTTGCAGATCAACGCCGAACTCCTGGCGCGGGCCGCTCCGGGCGCCCTCGTGCTGCACTGCCTGCCCGCCCATCGCGGGCTGGAAATCACCGACGAGGTGCTCGACGGCCCGGCCAGCGCCGTGTGGGACGAGGCGGAGAACCGGTTGCACGCCCAGAAGGCCCTGCTGACCTGGTTGCTCGATCCGGCACGGGCGACATGACACCCAATCGGGCCAGCCGCCAGGCCCGCATCGTCGAGCTGGTGACTCATCGCGCGATCCGCAGCCAAACGGAGCTGCTCACCCTGCTTGCCGCCGAAGGCATCTCGGTCACCCAGGCCACCCTGTCCCGCGATCTTGATGAGCTCGGCGCGGTGAAGTTGCGCGGTGTGCAGGGCGGTGCACCGGTGTATGTCATCCCTGAGGACGGCAGCCCGGTCCGGGTCGTCGAGGGCGGGACCGCCCGACTCGCTCGGCTGCTGTCCGAATTGCTGGTGTCCGCGGACGCCAGCGCGAACCTGGTCGTGCTGCGCACTCCGCCCGGTGCGGCACACTTCTTGGCCAGTGCGCTGGATCGGGCGGCGTTGACCGATGTGGTCGGCACCATCGCCGGGGACGACACCATCATGGTGGTAGCCCGCGAGCCCCTGACTGGGGCACAGCTCGCCGACCGGCTTATGGTGCTGGCGCGCCCTGTGAGTGGCGATGCCAGTCCTGACTGGCATCGCCACTCACAGGGCGCAGCCCGGAAAGGAGAACAAGAATGAGCGAGCGGGTAGTGCTGGCCTACTCCGGGGGCTTGGACACCTCGGTGGCGATCGGGTGGATCGCTGAGGAGACCGGAGCCGAGGTCGTTGCTGTCGCGGTGGACGTCGGCCAGGGGGGTGAGGACCTGGAGACGATCCGCAAGCGGGCCCTGGCGTGCGGGGCGGTGGAGGCTGTCGTCACCGACGCCCGCGACGAGTACGCCGAGCAGTACTGCCTGCCCGCGCTGCAGGCCAATGCGCTGTATATGGGCCGTTACCCGCTGGTGTCAGCGCTGTCCCGGCCGTTGATCGTCAAGCACCTGGTGGAGGCCGCGAAGTATCACGGTGCTACCACGGTGGCGCATGGCTGCACCGGTAAGGGCAACGATCAGGTTCGCTTCGAGGTGGGTATCGGCGCTCTTGCCCCGGATCTGCGGGTGATCGCCCCGGTCCGGGACTACGCCTGGACCAGGGAGAAGGCGATCGCTTACGCCGAGCAGCGGGATCTGCCGATCGATGTGACGAAACGCTCTCCGTTCTCCATCGATCAGAACGTGTGGGGCCGGGCGGTGGAGACCGGATTCCTGGAGGACCTATGGAATGCCCCGACCAAGGATGTGTACTCCTACACGGCGGATCCAGCGCAGTGGCAGGCGCCCGACGAGCTGGTGCTCACTTTCGAGTCTGGTGTTCCGGTCGCTATCGACGGGACGTCGGTGCCGGTGCTCGAAGCGATTCAGCAGCTCAACACGCGGGCCGGGGCGCACGGCATCGGCCGGCTGGACATGGTGGAGGACCGGCTGGTGGGCATCAAGAGTCGCGAGGTGTACGAGGCGCCTGGTGCGATCACCCTGATCACTGCGCACCAGGAGCTGGAGAGCGTCACCGTCGAGCGTGACCTGGCCCGGTTCAAGCGAGGCGTCGAGCAGCGCTGGACCGAACTGGTTTACGACGGGCTCTGGTTCTCCCCGCTCAAGCGGGCCCTGGACACCTTCGTCGCAGACTCCCAGCACCACGTCAGCGGTGAAATCCGGCTGGAGCTCGCCGGTGGCCGGGTCACCGTCACTGGGCGGCGCAGTGCGGTGTCGCTCTACGACTTCAACCTGGCCACCTACGATGAGGGTGACACTTTTGACCAGTCGTTGGCCAAGGGGTTCGTGCAACTGTGGGGGCTGCCCTCGAAGATCGCGGCAAGGCGAGACCTGCTGGCTCGGGTCGAGCCATCGAGACAGCGGATTCCCGGTTCGTGAACAGGGCAGACCGGCACCTGGACGAGGGTCATCTGCTGTGGGGTGCCCGGTTCAGCGAAGGGCCGGCCGCCGCGATGGCCGCGCTCAGCTCGTCGACGCATTTCGACTGGCGCCTCGCCCGCTACGACATCCGTGGCTCCCGAGCACACGCCCGGGTGCTGCATGCCGCCGGCCTGCTCGACGACGGCGAACTGGACGCCATGCTGGCCGCGCTGGACAAGCTGGATGCTGATGTGGTCTCCGGTGCCTTCACCCCGACTCCCGCAGACGAGGACGTGCACACTGCATTGGAACGCGGTCTGGTCGAGCGGGCGGGGCCGCAGCTCGGTGGCAAGCTGCGCGCTGGGCGCTCCCGCAACGACCAGATCGCGACGCTGTTGCGCATGTGGCTGCGCGACGCTGCCCGGCGGGTCGCCGCCGGCACCTTGGACGTCGTCGACGCGCTGCTTGCGCAGGCACAGGCACACCCGGACGTGCCAATGCCCGGCCGCACCCACCTGCAACATGCCCAGCCGGTATTGCTCGCCCACCACCTCGGAGCGCACGTGCAGGCCCTGCTGCGCGATGTCGAGCGGCTCCGGGACTGGGATGCCCGGGCGGCTGTCTCGCCGTACGGTTCCGGAGCGCTGGCCGGCTCCTCGCTCGGCCTGGACCCGGCTGCGGTGGCAGCCGAGCTCGGTTTCGACGCGCCCACCGAGAACTCCATCGACGGCACAGCGGCACGGGACTTCGCCGCTGAGGCGGCCTTCGCTCTTGCGATGCTCGCGGTCAACCTGTCCCGGATCGCCGAGGAGATCATCCTCTGGGCTACCACCGAGTTCGGATACATCACCCTCGACGACGCCTACTCGACAGGCAGCTCGATCATGCCGCAGAAAAAGAACCCGGACGTGGCTGAGCTGGCTCGGGGCAAGGCGGGTCGGCTGATCGGAAACCTGACCGGGTTGCTGGCCACCCTGAAGGCGCAGCCGCTGGCCTACAACCGGGACCTGCAGGAGGACAAGGAGCCCCTGTTCGACTCGGTCGAGCAGCTTGAACTGCTGCTCCCCGCGATGGCGGGCCTGGTCCGCACGCTGACCTTCCATACTCGCCGGCTCGCCGAGCTCGCCCCGGCCGGATACGCGCTGGCCACCGATGTCGCGGAGTGGCTGGTAGGTCGGGGCGTGCCGTTCCGGGCCGCGCACGAGGCGGCTGGCGCCTGCGTACGACTGGCTGAGTCTCGCGGGATGGGGCTGGCGGAGCTGTCCGAAGCGGACCTGCGTGCCGTCCACCCCCAGCTCAGCATCGACGTCCACGGGGTACTCAGCGTCACCGGATCGATCAGCTCCCGGGACGCCTACGGCGGCACCGCTCCCGAGCGGGTCATCGAACAGTTGCAGCGCGCTGGGTGTGCCGCGCGCGCGCACCGGGCGTGGATCACGAGGTGACCCGCGAGGCACTCCCGCTACCGCGGGAGTGCCTCGCGGTCGACGTCCTCCCGGCGGCGCGGCTGCTGCTGGGTTGTCATCTGGCGGCGCAGCGGCCTGCCGGTAAGGTGGTGGTGCGCCTGGTGGAGCTTGAGGCGTATCGGGGTGCAGACGATCCGGCGGCGCACTCCTACCGTGGCCGCACTGCCCGCAACGCTGTGATGTTCGGCCCTCCCGGGCATTTGTATGTGTACTTCATTTACGGCCTGCACTTCTGCGCCAACATCTCCTGCCTGCCCGAGGGTCAACCTGGTGCGGTACTACTGCGGGCCGCCGAGGTGGTCTCAGACGTCGAGGTCGCGCGCTCGTATCGGCCCACGGCCCGGACCGACGCCGAGCTTGCCTGCGGACCCGCCCGGCTGGCGACGCTGCTTGGCCTGCGCCGGGAGCACAACGGCCTGGATCTCACCGACCCCACCTCACCGGTGCGGCTGCTGCCCGGCGTTCCGGTACCTGCCGAACTGGTGTGCACCGGCCCCCGGGTCGGTGTCAGTGCCGCGCAGGACCGGCCGTGGCGGTTCTGGGTGCAGGGCAGCCCGGCGGTGTCGGCGTACCGTCGCAGATAGCCTGCCTGGTCCCCTGACCTGCGGCAACACCCATCCGAGGATCCGATTTGACTTCTCGCCCGCCCGTCGCGTAACTTTCCCTTTGCCCGCGGGGAACTGGACGAATACCCCAAACCGGTCGGATGTCCTGGTGTGGGGTATAGTCACGGCTACCCTGTGAGCGCAGGAGCCTAGCCATCTGGTATGCTGGATGAGTTGTCGGGACCCATTGGGACCTCATAGGAGGTCGACCGGGTGGGGACCGGGCGATGTCGAAGTGATCACCCTGGATCGAGCCATTGTTGTGTTGTGGGTGGTTCGTGATGGTGTGTGTTTGTTCTTTGAGAACTCAACAGTGTGTCGAAAATGTTAGTGCCATGTTTGTTTGGCTCTGTGGCCTGGCTGGGGGTGTTGGTTGTCTCTG
>DASTLT010000262.1:0-10996 GCA_035714625.1 Pseudonocardiaceae bacterium
GCCCGGCCGCCTCCGAGGCCGCGGTGCCGAACGCCGACCACTGACTCGCCGAGGCCCGCACCGACCCGGGATCACCCTCCAGCCGGAACAACTGCGCCGGGAACTCACTCATCCCGCCTCAGCCCCTCTCTGCTTCCCGCATCACATGCCCAGGCGTCCAGCGCACCGGGATGCCGGCGCACCCCGGAATGCTGGCGCACCCCGGGGCGCAGGCCCCGCTCAGCCCTGCAAGGCGCCGCGGACCTGGCCGCGCATCTCCTGCACCGAGGAGGTGGTCTGGCCCAGCGCCTCGCGCACCGAGTTCAGAATCTCCCGCACGGTGTCGGCGGCGTTGTTCCACTGCAACTGGATCCCGTCGTAGAGCTCCATCTCGTCGCCCTCCCAGTTGGCCTTCACCCGGTTGACGAACCCGGTCAGCTCATCGAGGCTGGCCTGCACCCCGTTAGCCACTGCGGCGATGTCGCCGTGCGCGCTGCCCGCGACGGCCTCGTCGTAGCTGAACACATCACTCATGACCGCCTGTCCCTTTCGTCTCGGTCAGCCGCGGAACTTCGCCGCGTCCCAGTTCGCCGACCCCATCGTGGCGTCGAGCTGGCTGGCCTGCTCCGCGTGGTAGGTGTCGTACAAGCCGCCGGCATTGCCCACCCGGCCCTTGATGTCGGCCAGCGCCTTGTTCAGATCGGCCATCGCCTGGTTCCATGCCGTGGTCAGTTGGTCCCAACTGGCGAACGCCGCGCCCCGCCATACCGAGGGCAGCGGCTCGATCGCCGAGATGAACGTCCTGGCCTGGCTGTTCAACGCGCTCACCGAACTGTCCAGGTTGGTGGCATGCGTGTTGACCGAATTATCCGTGATCGAGAACTTCGTTCCCATCAGCTCTCCTCCACCCGTTGACTGCACCTGCCCGGCCGCCACTGCGGCGACCACGACGTTGCGCCCCCGTCCCTGCCTCCCCGACCGAGGGTACGTGCTCATCAACTTAGAGTGCTCGCACGCCCGATCGGTTCCCGTCTCCGGCGATTTGCTTTCGCACCGGCTCGGCCAGCCCGGCCACGGTGGCCTGGACCAGCGCCAGCGCGGCCCGGCGGGTGCGCTCACCCAATGCCGTCCAGTCCACCGGTGCGCCCGAGGCAAGATGAGCATCGAAAGGCAGGACATGCACCGGCACCCCCACCATCATCGGGCTCGCTCGGGGGCGGTCCGGCCGTCCGATGCGCACGCAGATCGTCCGGTCGCGCAGCCCACCCGGGCCGGCGCCGGCCAGCCAGTCCAGGGTGGCCGCCAGCCCGTCGCGACCGGCCTCGTCGGCGGTGCCCACCGCCAGCAGCTTGCGGGCGCCGGCGAGCACGCCGGGCAGGACGCCGGCCGCCGGGCCCACCGGGGTATCGGTCACCACGGCGCGGTACCAGCGGCCGAACCGGCGCAGCGTCGCCGCGTAATGCCCAGCGGGAAACGGCCGCCCCAGCTCGGCGGCGGAGGCCGCGAGCACGGCGGGCTCGCCCCCGCCGGCCAGGTGCTGGCTCATCCAGCGGAAGCTCGGCGGCCCGGGTGGCAACCGCACCGGCCCGGGCGGTTCCAGCCGCAACCCGGCGAACACGGCATGCAGCGAACCACCGGGTCCGGCGCCGAGACGCCCGGCCAGTCCGGGGTTGCGGGAGTCGGTATCGATCGCGAGCACCTTGGTGCTGCCCAAGGTGGCCAACAAGTGCGCCAGCAACGCCGCGACCGTGGTGCGACCGGCCCCGGGCTGCACCCCGACCACGGCAATCGAGCTGCCGCGCGGCAGGGGGCGGGCCAGCTCGTCCAGCGCTGTTCGCTCGGCCACGAGGTGTGCGGTCAGCCGCGGGTCGATCGCCCGGGCCAGCACCGGTCCCAGGTGGCGGAAGCTGCGGCGAGGCGGTTCGCCCGGCCCCTGCTGCACGGCACTCACCCCTGGTTTCGGCTCGAGCGGGAACCGTGGCGACCTTCCCACCGTCATAGTGCACGATAGGGGCAGGAAAACCGTACGGATTCAGTAGGGAGCGCGCCGTGACCTACGTGCAGTACCCGTATGCCACGTTGATCAGCCTTGGGAACAACCTGACCAGCGTGAGTGACCGGCTGGAGGGTGAGCACCGCGGAGCGCAGGACGTCCAGGGACTGGACACTGCGGAGCTGGCCCGTATCCAGAGCGCGATCGAGGACTTCCGCGGCGAGTGGAAGACCAGCCTGCTGGAGCTGATGACCAACATCGGCAAGTGGGGTGGGCTGTCCAAGGCGATCGGCCAGATGGTCAACGACTTCGACAACCAGCTCGCCACCGCGCTGCGTCCCGGTGAGGGTCCCCCGGCGTGACCGGTTCCGGCCACCCGGCAGCCCAGCCGTCGCCCGCGCAGCCGCTGAGCCTGAACCCCAACGTCACGCACCCGCCCTTCCCGTGGCTGATCGCCATCCCCTCGACCTGGGCGCTGCTGGACACCAACCCGCAGTCCTGGCAACGCAGCGCGGCCAAGCTGGTGGACGAGCGGTTCACTGGCCGCTCGCTCAAAGCCGCGGAACGCCGCGCCGTGCTGGGGTTTCTCGAGCAACTGGTGGCGGACTGCCAGCGGGCCAACGCGACCCTCAGCATGATCCAGTTGGGTCGGATGTCGACCGGGGCGGTCGGCAGCGCCGGTCTGCACCTGGCCTGGTTCGACTCCCGCACCGAGCCGGCGAGCCTGGCGCTGGTGCGCCAGAGCCTGCCCCGTAGCGGCGTGGTCGAGCAGGTCGACACGCCGTCCGGTCCGGGGCTGCTGCACACCGACCGCGCCTCGATCGTGCCGCCCGGCGCGAGCGCCCGGGTGCGCTCCCAGGTGTGGCAGTTCTTCCTGCCGCTGCCCGGGACCACCTGGACCGCGGTGCTGAGCGCGGCGACCCCGCATCCGGAGATGGAGGCCATGCTGCGCGAGTTGATCATTGTCGTGGCCGGGAGCATCGAGCGGGCGGATCCGGCCGACGGGGCGCCGCCGCGGCCGGACGGACCTGCCGACAGCTACGAGTCGGCTCCGCCGGTGCAGGGTCCGGGGATCGAGAAGGGGTTCGGGACCATGCTGCGGCGCCGGGTCGACGGGGCCGGGCAGGAGCCACGGCCCCATGGCTGACCAGCGCAGCAAGGTGGTGCTCGAGGCGCATGCGCTGCGTTCGGCCACCGCGACCGCCGCCCTGCTGCACGGCTCACGCCGGTCCGCTCGCGAGCTGCGCCGCCCGTTCGGCACGCTGATCGCCAGCGTGATCCTGGCGGTGGTGCTGCTGGTGGCGGTCGCCGCGGCGACGCTGATCTCCGATGCGCTGGAGCAGCGCCGGCTGGAAAGGGAACGCCGAGGCGCCCTGCCGGCCGCGGTGCCGGTGTCGGTCATCGGGCCGGTGCCGGCCGCCGCGCCGCAGCCGGCCGCGCACCCGGGTCAGCTCACGATCTCGCTGACCCAGGCGTAGGCGTCGAACACCCCCAGCGTCAACGGCACGACCGCGATCACCGCGACCGCCTCGACGATGTCCAGTAGCCGCCGCAGCCGCGCCGCGGGCACCTCGCCCAACTGTCCGACGCCCAGTCCCACCAGGGCCAGCCCCACCACCAGCAGGCCGGCCGCACCGAACCACACCGCGGGGCCGGTGGGTAGCGCAGCCCAGCCCGGCAGGGTCACCGCGACCGCCGCGGCGGCTGCGGCGGTGGGCACCGCGAGCATCGGCAGCACCTGCGCGGCGCGGGTGAACGCACGAGAGCGCAGGCCGAACACCACCCCGCCCAGCGCGCCCAGGGTAGCCGCCGCGACGGCGCCGGAGGACAGCAGGATGCTCACCGCGAGCGCCGCGACGACGGCGTTGCCGGTCACCACCCCGGTCAGCACCACCTGGCCGCGGCGGACCGCGTCGCTCAGCGCGCGGCGGGTGACCCGGTTGCCCTCTTCCACCGCGCGCAGCAAGGGCACCAGCTCGGCTCCCGCCACCGCGAACTGGGGGGCGAGACCCGCCACGAACAGCGCCACCACCAGCATGACCGCGGCCGTCCGCTCGGCCGGCAGTCCCGCCTGCAGCACTGCACCGAGGAACGCCAGCGGGGCGAGGGTGAGGCCGCCCGCCGCGAGGCTGTGCCAGCGCGGCCCGGTCAGCCAGAAGGTGGTCAGCCCGATCCCGGCCCCGATCGCCGTCGTCCAGCCCGGAACCGCGAGCGAGCCGGCCGGTACTCCCAGCGTCCAGCCGGCCAGCGCCCAGGCCAGCGCGCCAGCGGCGGCCAGCCAGACCGCTCCGCGGTCGCGCAGCGGCCAGCACAGTATCGCCGTCAGCAGCCCGAGACCGGCCAATCCCAGTAGGGCGGCGAGCCGGTCGGGGGCGCCGAAGCCCACCAGCAGGGCCACGGCGGCCAGCACCGCAGCGGCCAGCGCGCAACAGCCCGCGACCCGGGCCGTGCCCTGCCATTCGACGCCCTCAGCGAGCTGGGATGCGTTGTCCAGTTGGGTGCCCACCTCGTCGACGACATCCTCGACGAACGGGGGTTGCGGGGCCTCCGCCGGTGGTGCCAGGTAGAGCACGTCGGCGTCGGTGACCCCGGCGTCGTCCAGGGTGCGGTGCGGATCGAGGATGCCGCTGGTGACGGTGGCCAGCGTCCAGGGCGCGCCGGGCCGCTCGGCGCGCAGCGAGAGCAGCGCGCACAGTTGCGGCACCAGGGTCAGCACCGGCTGCTGGGCGGGCAGGCTGACGTCCACCTGCCGTCCCTCGCCCACCACGGTGACCCTGGTGAACCGGGTTGCCATCGCTTGCGCTCACCCCTGCCGTTGTCGGGCGCCGCGGCTAACCTAGACGATCAGCAACGTCGACGGGGAGGTGACCGCCATGACACAGCGAGTAGTGCACCGGCCGGCGCGGGCCCAGCCGCCGCAGACCGATCTCACCCCGGTCGACGTGGTGGCGCCGCCGACCGTGCCCGATGCCGGTAGCGGGTTCGCCGGCTCGATGCAGATCCTGCTGCCGATCATGGGTGGTGGCGGGTCGCTCATGATGATCATCGCGAACCAGAATCCGATCATGCTGGTGGCCGGCACCGCGCTGCTCGCCGCCACCGTGATCGGCGGGGTGGCAGCCTTCGTCGCGCAGCGCAGCGGCGCGGCCCGCCGGTTCGGCCTGCAGCGCCGCCGCTACCTGGACTACCTGGACCAGGTCGCGGACCTGCTGCGCAGGTCGGGCGCGGAGCAGCGGGCCACGGCCACGCACCGGCACCCGGCGCCGGCGGCGCTGCCCGATCTGGTCACCGACCCGCACCGGCTCTGGGAGCGCCGTCCGGCCGATCCCGATTTCCTGGTCCTGCGGGTCGGGCTGGGGCCGGACCCGCTGTGGCGCACGGTGCGGGTGGCGGCCAGCGGGAACCCGCTGATCGAGCTGGATCCGGTCACCGAGGCCGCCGCCGAGCTGGTCACCCAGCGCACCCGGGTGCTGGAGGGCATGCCGGTCGCCGTCCCGCTGGACGGGGTGGTGTCGGTGGTCGGGCCACCGGCGCAGACCCGCAACCTGGTCCGCGCGCTGACCGCCCAACTGGCCACCCTGCACGCCCCGGACGACGTCCGGGTCGCCTGGTGCCTGGGCCCCAGCGCCCGACCCGAGTTCGACTGGGTGAAGTGGCTGCCGCACAGCCTGGACCCGGTGGAGTACGACGGCCCGGCCCCGCGCCGGCTGGTCGCCGCCGACCGCGCCGGGCTGGCCGCGCTGCTGCACGCCGAGATCACCCGCCGGGCCGGTGAGGTGGCCGCCGCCCGGCGCTTCGGCGCCGGGCGGGTGCAGGCCCGGGGCGGGCGGCTGATCGTCGTGGTGGACCAGCTCTCCGCCGGGGTCGCCGACTCGGTCGGTGACATCGCGCCCGACGCCTCCCCCCGCGAGCTGGGGGTCTGCCAGGTGATGCTGGTCAGCGACCGGCGCCAGGAGCCGTCCCAGGTCGACGTCCGGGTGAGCTGCGCGGGCGGCGAGATCACCGTCGAGGACCTGCGCCGGTTCGGCGATCGCGACGACGAGACCGCCGCGCAGCGCCGCCAGGTCACCGGCGCCGGTACCGGCCGCGCGGACGTGCTGCCGGTACCGGCGATGGCCAGCCTGGCCCGCCAGCTCTCCCCGTTGCGGCTAGTGGCCGAGCGGGTCGAGGACGCCCCCCTGGAGACCACCGTCGACCTGCGCAGCCTGCTGGGCATCAGGGACGAGGCGAGCTACGACGTCGAGGCGCTGTGGGCGCCCCGGCCGCTGGCCAGGTTCCTCAGGGTGCCCTTCGCGGTCGGGTCCACCGGGCAGCCGGTCGAGCTGGACGTCAAGGAAGCCGCGCTGTCCGGGATGGGCCCGCACGGGCTGTGCGTGGGGGCCACCGGCTCCGGCAAGTCGGAGGTGCTGCGCACCCTGGTGCTGATCCTGGCCATGACCCACCCGCCGGAGCGGCTCGCGCTGGTGCTGGTCGACTACAAGGGCGGCGCCACCTTCGCCGGCCTGGAGACGTTGCCGCACACCTCGGCGATGATCTCCAACCTGTCCGACGACACCGGGCTGGTCGACCGGCTGCACGACGCGGTGTACGGCGAGATGACCCGCCGCCAGCAGCTCCTGCTCGACGCCGGCAACCTGCCCAACGTCACCGAGTACAACCGCCGCCGCGACGCCGGGGAGCCGCTCGAGCCGCTGCCCAACCTGATGGTGATCATCGACGAGTTCAGCGAGCTGCTGACCGCCAAGCCCGACTTCATCGAGCTGTTCCTCGCCATCGGCCGGATCGGCCGCTCGATCGGGGTGCACCTGCTGCTGGCCTCGCAGCGCCTGGAGGAGGGCAAGCTGCGCGGGCTGGAGTCGTTTCTGTCCTACCGGCTGGGGCTGCGGACCTTCAACGAGCAGGAGTCGCGCACCGTGCTGGGGGTGTCTGACGCCTACACGCTGCCCGCGATCCCCGGCTCCGGCTACCTCAAGGTCGACACCACCGTGTTCGAGCGGTTCAAGGCCGCCTACGTCTCGGGCAGCTACCGGCCACCCGCCGGGCAGGAGGTGGTGAGCGCACCACCCACCCCGGCCCCGTTCCCGCTCTACAACGACACCCAGCGCTGGCTGGAGCGCCAGCCCGGGCCGGGCCCGCGGCGGCGAGACGACGAGCGCGACGGCGGGCGGCAACCGTCCACCTTGGATGTCGTGGTCGCCCGGCTGCGGCAGAAGGGCCGGCCCGCGCACCGGATCTGGCTGCCTCCGCTGCCCCCGGCGCTGCCGCTGGACGCGGTGCTCGGCGAGCTGGTCACCGAGCCTGCCTACGGGCTCACCGTGGCCGACCCCGCGGCGCGCGGCAGCCTGCGCATCCCGCTGGGCCTGCTCGACCGGCCCGCCGAGCAGCGCCAGGAACCCCTGATCGTCGACCTGTCCGGCAGCGGCGGCCACCTCTGCGTGATGGGGGCGCCGCAGACCGGCAAGTCGACCCTGCTGCGCACCCTGATCGCCGGCGCCGCGCTCACCCACACCCCCGCCGACCTCGCCTTCTACTGCGTCGACTTCGGCGGCACGCTGGCCCCGATCAGCAAGCTGCCGCACGTCGGCGGCGTCGCCGGGCGGCTGGACACCGACCGCATCCGCCGCACCGTCACCGAGGTCGCGGCCCAGCTCGACGAGCGCGAGAAGCTGTGCACCGCCCGCGGTATCGACTCCGCCGAGACGCTCCGCGAGCTGCACCGGTCCGGGCGGCTGCCCGAGCTCGCGGCCGCCGACATCGTGTTGGTGGTCGACAACTACCGGATACTCAAGAGCGACTACGAGGACCTCGCCGACATCGTGCACGACATAGCCGCCCGCGGTCTGGGCTACGGCGTGCACCTCGTGCTGACCACCGGACGCTGGGCGGATCTGCGGATGCAACTGCAGGCCACCATCGGATCGAAGATCGAGCTACGGCTCAACGACCCGCTGGACTCCTCGATCAAGCGCAAGGCGGCGGAGAACCTGCGCGCCGACACCCCGGGGCGCTGCCTGACCCAGGCGCAACTGATCGGCCACGTCGCGTTGCCCCGGATCGACCGCAACGCCGATCCCGCCACCCTGGCGGCCGGAACCGCCGACCTGGTGCGCCGGGTGAACGCGGCCTGGACCGGCCCCCGCGTGCCGGAGGTCCGCCTGCTGCCCCTCACCGTCAGCTACCGGCAGGCCAGCGAGCACGCCCCCGACGACCGCCGGATCCGGCTGGGCATCGACGAGGCGGAGCTGCGACCGGTGCTGCTCGACCTGCTCGGCGACGACCAGCACCTGCTGGTGCTCGGTGACGCCGGAGCCGGCAAGACCAACCTGATGCGGCTGCTGGTCCACGACCTGTCCACCCGGCTCACCGACGACCAGGTGGTCTTCGCGGTCATCGACCCCCGCCGCACCCTGCTCGATGTGGTGCCCGAGGACTACCTCGGCGCCTACGCGGGCACCCCGCAGGTCGCCGCCGGCCTGGCCCAGGCCCTGGCCAGTGAGTGGCGCACCCGGCTGCCCCCCGATGACGTCACCGCGGCCCAGTTGCGGGACCGCTCGTGGTGGAAGGGCCCGGAGATCGTGCTGCTCTGCGACGACTACGACCTGCTCACCACCAGCGGCCCGGGTCCGCTGGCGCCGCTGCTGGAGTTCCTGCCGCAGTCCCGGGATCTGGGCTGCCACCTGGTGCTGGCCCGACGCAGCGGCGGCGTCGGCCGGGCACTGCACGAGCCGGTGCTGCAGCGGCTGAAGGAGGTCGGCTGCGCCGGGCTGCTGCTATCCGGGGAACGGCAGGAGGGACAGATCTGGCCGCAGGCGTATCTGTCCATCCAGCCACCCGGCCGGGGCCTGCTCATCCGCAAGGGCCGCAAGCCGGTGCTCATCCAGACGGCCCACCTCGCGCCGGACCTGCCACCGGAGCCCGCAAGACCAGCGGACAGCAGGTCATGACGCCCTTGGGCGCACCGGGCCGAGAGAGGGACGCGTCGCATGAGGGCAGGACGACGCATGTCCTGGCGCACCCCCTTCGGGGTGCCTCGTCTCGGCGAGCTGACCAGCCGGCGGTGTTGGCGCCTTGCTGCGCTGACCATCACGGGCGAGGTTGTCCGCATGCCCGAAACTCATCGTCGCCCCTGCTCCCGCCATTCCGGCATCCTCAACGAGACCACCGACGGGCCCGGGCACCCCAGCCCCCGGTGGTGTCCGGCGCAGCCTGCCCCAGCCCGACGCCATGCCCGAACCGGCTGCGGCTACCGCGCTGCGAGCAGCAGTGCCGGTTAGCGGCCAGGGCACAGTGCTGCGGCACTGGTCTGGTGGGACCGATCATGCCGGAGGTGATCTGGCGCGAGGTCGGGGATGAGCTGGTGGCGCTGCGCCGCGCGGAGGAGCCCGAGGAATGGCCGCGGCGGGTCTATGGGCGCCGCTACATCGTCACCCAGGTCGATGACGGCACCCCGGCGGGCCGGGGGGGCGGGGGCGGGTGGCGACCAGTTCGGCGTCGCGGCCCGACATCGTGGCTTTGATGCTCGAGGCCGGGCGGGTCGAGCCGGGGATGCGGGTGCTGGAGATCGGGACTGGTACCGGGTACACCGCCGCGTTGCTGGCCCATCGGCTGGGTCCGCGCCACGTGACCACTCTGGAGGTCGACCCCGAGCTGGCCGCCCGCGCCCGGGCCGCGCTGCGCCCTGCCGGGTACGGCGAGGTCACCGTGCTCACCGGTGACGGGGCGGCCGGTCATCTCGAGGGCGCGCCCTATGGCCGGGTGCTGTCCACCGTGGCCGCGTCCCGGGTGCCGTATCCGTGGGTGGCCCAGACCCGCCCCGGGGGCCTGGTGCTCACCCCGTGGAACAGCGCCTTCAAACCGGCGGGGCTGTTGTCGCTGAGCGTCGCCGGGGACGGCATCGCCGCTGGGGGCCTGGTCAACACCAGCATCTCGTTCATGCCGCTGCGGGATCAGCGGGTGCGCCGGGTCACCGCGGCCGAGGTGGTGCGCGGCAGCGACGTCCCCGAGGTGCGCCAGACCGAGGTACACGCCTGCCAGGTGCAACGGTGCGGTCCAGTTCGCGATGGGGATCCGGGTGCCGGGCTGCCAGTGGGAGTTCCAGCCCGCCACCGGCGCTGACGGCCGTCACCGGGTGTGGTTCCTGGACCCGGGGACGCGGTCCTGGGCCCGTTTCGACTACCAGCCCGGCGCTCACCGCTGGCCGGTCCACCAGTACGGGCCACGCCGGCTCTGGGACGAGATCGAAGCCGCCTACCACTGGTGGGACCAGGCCGGACAACCCTCGCCCGACCGATGGCACTTCACCCTCACCCCCCACGACCAGCGCATAGAACTCAACGCTGCCCCAGCCAAGCGGAATGAGCCGAGCGGGGAGAATGCACTCCTCCAGAAGTGATGACGAACTTCCACGACCCGGCGGCGGGCACACCCCGGCGCCTGCGGGTTTCAGCCGATGACAGCGGCACGATGTCGAGTGCCACCGCAGGTCCCGCAGGAATGTCACCAGAATCCGGCCCGCCGCGTCACCCTCGGCAATGAGGCTTGTCCCCGAAGGTATCTCGCATCAGCAACACCGAATGCTGCCACAGCACCAAGCTAAGCAACCGCAGCCGAGCCCTGGTCCTCGATGAGCAGGACGCCCAGCCGGCCATACGTAGGTCAACTGCGGCCAGCGGCGACCAACTCATCCCGCCAGGCGACACAGACAGCTTGGACTCAGCACCCGATGGTGCCCCATGCACACCCCACCCTGCTGGATCAACCGGGCCATCACCCCCGCCGTCGCCGATCCCGTAAGCACCCCCAGTGCCGGAGGCTGGCCGGACTCGCTCTCGCAAGCGTTTTTACGCCCTTCGGCGTGAGGTGGTTCGGAACTGTCATATTTGCCAGCGCCTATCTGGTAACACAACGAGTTTCTATACGCCCTTCGGCGTGAGGTGGTTGGGAACGGGTGTCGATGATGGTGGCACCAAGGTCGCGGTTGTTTCTATACGCCCTTCGGCGTGAGGTGGTTGGGAGCGGGTGTCG
>DASTLT010000263.1:0-2556 GCA_035714625.1 Pseudonocardiaceae bacterium
TTCTCGGCAGGGATGGATTGATTCTGGTGCCGGTTCGGCAGGCTGTGGATGTCGGCTGGTACGTGCTGGGCCGGGCGGCCGGGCTGCTCAAACCCGGCCATGCCGGCCCGTCGCGTCTTGAGCTGCAGATCGGTGAGGTGGCTCGCGGCAAGCCGGTCACCGTCCCGGAAGTGATCAAGAGACTCGACGCGATATACGAGCTGGCCACCACCTCGCCCCGCGGCAAGGCGGACGGCATCGCATGCTTCACGCTGCTGTACCGGACGATCACCGCGAACGTGCTGCGCTGGCTGGAGGAGGGGCGGTTCGAGAGCTCGGAGTACCTGGGGACGCTCGATCTGGAGTTCGCTGAACGGTACTTTCAAGCACTGCGCTGTTACGCATTCGACCGGCCGGCCACGCCGATGTGCTGGCGGGTGCTTTTCGACAACCGCAGCAACCCGCGGATCAGTCGGCTGCACTTCGCGGTCGCGGGCGTCAATGCGCACATCAATTTCGACCTCGCATTCGCCACGGTCAGCACGTGTGTCCGGCTCGGCCTCGAGTTCGGCGCCGGCGATCAGCGCAAGGACTACCTGGCCGTCAACCAGATCTTCGCCGCCAACACGCTGCAACTGCGCGAGCAGTTCGAAGCCGAGGAGGACCCGGAGCTGGTCGATGCGGTGGAGAAGCTTTTCGACGACTTTGCCGTCACAACGACCCGGGATGTCGCCTGGAAGGAGGCGCAGCGACTGTGGCCGCACCGGCACGACGCCACCCGGATGGCACAGGAGGAGCGGTTGCTCGACTCCCGGGCAGCCGTCCTGGGCAAGGGAATTCTGGCCAACCCCTTCCTCCGCTGACGGTCACGTAGGCTGGTGGTGAGCGCGCCCGCATCCCCCTGCGGGGGACTGCAGGTGGGCGCGCCCGTATCGCGCACCGGAATCGGCACTCCTCCTATGCGAAGTCGCGCACCGAAGGAGGGAGGAGCCGTGATCGAGCCCCTCCAGATCATGTGGGCACCCGCGGGGGTGACCCGCAGTCCGTCGGTGCTCGCGCGCTGGTTGACGTGACCGACGGGGACACGCCGGCCCCGAGGACTATGCCGGCATCCCCGTCCCGCACCGGTTGTGAATCTGGCCCGCCGGCGTCGCCGAGAGAGTAAAGGTCGGTGTCAGGCTGCGGCGACTTGCCGGGCCTTGCGGGCCAGTTCCTTGGCGTCGGTGCCGGGCCGGGTCTCCAGGGCCGCAATGAGCGGCACCAGTTGCCGGCGGGTGCGCACGCTGGTCAGCTTGGTGACATGGTTGATGGCGTTGTGGGCCAGGTGCAGGCCGCGGGAGTCCCCGGCCTGGACGTAGATGGTGGCTAGCACGATCCCGGAGCCGGCGGCTGCTCGCTGATTCAGCGAACCTTCCCAGCGGCGTGCCGAGGCCACGGCGAACTGCTCCGCGGTGTCCAGCCGTCCCCGGTCGAGTTCGAGGCGCGCGGCGACGTGGTCCAGATCGCCGCTGGGGTCCGTGCGGGTGGGTAGCCACAAGTTCCGGCCCTTCGCCAGCTCCCGGAACGCGGCGTCCGGGCATCCGAGGGAAATCAGGGCCAGTGCGGAGTCCGCGAGCGCGCACGCCTCCACCGCCACCCCGGTACTGACTCCGACCGCGAGGGTGGGCTCTTCGCCCGGGGGGATGTTTTGTGCGGTGAGCTGCCCGAACTGCAGCATCTTCAGCCCGTCGTCGGGGTGGCCGTGCTCGATGCAGGCCAGCCCCGCGTAGCCCAGCGCCAGGGCTTGGCTGTAGGGGTCCCCTGCTGCGGTGGCCAGTTCCAGCGCTTGGGCGTAGTGGTGCAGCGCATGGTGGTATAAGCCTGCGTCGAACGCGGCCCACCCCGCCTGCAGCCGCTGTCGGGCAGCAGCGATCTTCAGGGCCTGCTTGACCGGTTCGGCGCCGGGCAGGTCCAGCAGTCGGGTGGCCAGATCCGCTGCGGCGCTGCTCAGCTCTGGGTTCGAGCCGTGGGCGCGGCTGAGATCGCGCAGACTGCGGGTGAGCTCCCCGACTTGGGTCACGTGGGCGGCGGTGAGCTGGGAGGGCAGCGCCACGGGGGGCAGCTCACCTAGTTCCTCGAGGCGTTGGCCGAGCTTGTCGACCGGGACACCGGTCAAGACAATCCCCCCGAACGCGATCAGGTGGCGGCGGAGCATGGCGGCGTCCGCCCCCTTCCGGGTGTGGGCGACCGGGACCCCTCCAGAGTAGGCGTCGGCGGGGCCGTACCAGGTGCCATCAGGTCCCAGAACGACAGGCCCATCCGTTCCCGGGGGACGCCCAGGCCCTCGGTGATCCGGGCCAGCACGTCGTAGACCATCACCCGCGCGCGCCGGCCGCTGATGATGTCGGCGACCTGCGGTTGGCTGGTGGCGGTCAGCGCCGCGATCCGCCGTTGCGACACCCCGGCCTGGTTCAGCCACCGGTACAGCCCGCGGATGTCGCGCCCGGTCAGGATCGGCGCCAGCTCGGGGGCGGTGTACCAGTCGGGCGCGAGGGTGTCGGGGGTGGCTGGGGTCCTCGACTGGGGTGGCGGACCGGG
>DASTLT010000264.1:0-3200 GCA_035714625.1 Pseudonocardiaceae bacterium
AAGGCCACGGCGGGCGCACCCCCGCCGGGGCCATCGCCCGGGTAGCCCAGCGCCTGCTGGCCCTGGCCGCCGTGATCTGGCACAACTGGAAGATCAACGCACCCGTGAAGCACTCGCTGATCGCCTACGACCACTGACCACATTAGGAATCATTCATCTAGGGGCAGTGCAACGCGCCCCCGCTATGCGGTAGGCCCAAGCTGCTTCAGCAGCACATCGAACACCGGCGATCCAGGTAGCGGGTTGTGCTTCTGGGCCACCTTGCGCCAGCCCCATTTGGCGTAGGCAGCCTGCGCGGGGTGGGCTGCCGGTCGTACCGTCAGGGTCGCCCGCTCCTCGTGCCGGTCCAGCAGGATCCGGTGGTGGAGTGTCTCGGCCACGTGCCTGCGTCGCCACGGCCGGCGGACCAGAAACTCCACCAGGGCAAACGTTCTGTTGTCGTATTCACGCGTGACCTCGGCGGGCAGGGGTGTGAGCAGCCGCTCCCACCAGCGGGTCGCCGGAGGCAGCGTCACGCCGAGGCCAAAGCCGATAAGCTCATCACCACACCGCGCTTCAACCAGTCTGAATCCTGCGTTCTGGCGCTGCCAGTCGAAGCTCGCGAGGAACAGTTGCTCGCGTTCAGCGTCCCAGCTATAGGGTGGTTCGCAGTAAACCTCACGACAGGCTGCGGTCAGCTCATCGACGTGCCCCGCCGCTTCCCCAGCGCTGACCACCCGGAAATCGATCCCGTCAGATGGTGACAACGTTCGCCTCCCTCCAGCGGCGAACCGGTTGCACCAGCACGGCAGCCGACATGATGGCAAGTTCCTGCAGCACCTCCCGACGGCTAGGCAGGTCCATCACCGCGAAACCGTCCATAAGCAGGCCAATCTGCGCTGCACCGCCGTCAAGTCTCCCAGCCCCGACAATAGCAGCGCATCACTGGCCCGAGCCGGGATGCCGTCGACAAGTGCAGCGGTGTGTTGACTACCTGCGACTTTGCTTCCTCGTGGGTGTTTACCAGATCAGCTCCCTTGGGCGACACTGATGCCACCTGGCCCCCGGTCGGTGTGCCGCGCTGATGCTGCAGCCCGCACCGAGGCGAGCGTCTTGACTTCCACCCCGGCCCAGGGCCGGGACGTGCCAGTCAACTGGGGCGCGAGAGGGTGCCGCTCGCGGCGGCGAGCACGAACTGGGGGAGGGACCGCAGTGGACATAGCGGACACCAGGCCCCCGATGACCCGGACGGTGGTCGGCACGACGACGGCATACCCGGGGCGGGGTGGACCCCAGCATCCGGCCGGGTGTGCCATGTCCGGTGCCCGTGCTGGTCGTCATGCTGAGCAATGGAAGCTACCTGCTGGTGGGGTCTCCGGAGGGGAGCCGACGGCGCTGGTCGTCTCCGAGGATGCCGGTCTACTGCGGCAGGGGCTGGCAAATGCCCTTCGGCGACGGGCCAGCCACCGGGAGCGACACCGACAACACCGCGATCCCCGGCTTTACCGCCACCCGGGTACGGAGGACCCTACCCTGATCTGCGAAGACAGCGAGCTGCTGGCTGGACGGCCGTGCGAGCGGCAGTAGAGGGCCGGTCGGATAAGGACCGGGGCCGGATGGTGAAGAACCCGGCCACCGTCGCAATGCGGGAGGCCGCGACCCAGTTGCGCTATTGGGGTCGGGAATTGACGCCGACCCAGGACTCCCGAGGCGCACCGGCATCACCGACGCGGACCCGAGGCGCGACGATGACAATCCATTCGCGGGGTGAGACCGGCAGGTCCTCCTGGGACGGCTGGCGACCCCGAGGGTAAGACCCGGGGTCAGGCTGCGGCGACCTGCCGGGCCTTGCGGGCCAGGTCCTTGGCGTCACTGCCGGGCCGGGTTTCCAGGGCCTCGACCAGCGGTGTGAGCTGTCGGCGGGTGCGCACGCTGGTCAGCTTGGTGGCGTTGGTGATGGCCTCGTGGGCCAGGTGCAGGCCGCGGGAGTCCCCGGCCTTGACGTGGATGGCGGCCAGCACGATCCCGGTCTTGGTGCGGCTGAGCTGGCGACCCCCTTCCCAGCGGCGCAGCGACGCGAGCGCGAGCGAGTGGGCCAGCTCCAGCCGCCCGCGCTGCAGTTCCAGCGCTGCCGCGGTGCGATCGGGATCCCCGAACGGGTCGGCGGGGGTCGGGGTCCACAGGTCTCGACCCTTGGCCACCGCTCGGGCCGCCTCGGCGTGCTGCCCGAGCAGCGCCAGGGCGGTGGCCGAGTCTGCAAGCAGGGTCGCTTCCACGGCCGCCTTGCCGCTTTCCCCGACCACCACCGCGCGCTGCTCATCGGAGGGGATACCCCACGCGGCGACCTGGGCGACCTGGTTCATCTTCAGCCCGTCGTTGGGGTGGCCGTGCTCGATGCAGGCCAGCCCGGCATAGCCCAGCGCCAGCGCCTGGCAGTAGGGGTCCCCGGCGTCGGTGGCCAGCTCCAGCGCCGCCGCGTAGTGATGCAGGGCGTGGGGGTAGAGCCCGGCGTCGAACGCGGACCAGCCCGCTTCGATGCGCAACTCGGCAACGGCGATCTTGAGCGCCCGCGTCACCGGCTCCGGGCCGGGCACATCAAGGAGCCGGGTGGCCAGGGCGGCCACCCCGGCAGCCATCTCCGGATCGGCGCAGCAGGTGTCGCCCACGCCGAGTCGGCGGGTCATGTCCCGGACCTGGGCCACGTGGGCGGGACTGAGCTGCGAGGGCAGCGGCACCGGGGGCAGCTCCCCCAGCTCCTCGAGACGTTCCCCGAGCTTGTCGACCGGGACACCGGTCAAGACAATCCCCCCGAACGCGATCAGGTGACGGCGGAGCATGGCGGCGTCCGCCCCCTTCCGGGTGTGGGCGACCGGGACCCCTTCAGGGTAGGCGTCGGCGGGGCCGTACCAGGTGCCATCAGGTCCCCAGAACGACAGGCCCATCCGTTCCCGGGGGATGCCCAGGCCCTCGGTGATCCGGGCCAGCACGTCGTAGACCCTCACCCGCGCGCGCCGGCCGCTGATGATGTCGGCGACCTGCGGTTGGCTGGTGGCGGTCAGCGCCGCGATCCGCCGTTGCGGCACCCCGGCCTGGTTCAGCCACCGGTACAGCCCGCGGATGTCGCGCCCGGTCAGGATCGGCGCCAGCTCGGGGGCGGTGTACCAGTCGGGCGCGAGGGTGTCGGGGGTGGCTGGGGTCCTCGACTGGGGTGGCGGACCGGG
>DASTLT010000265.1:0-7227 GCA_035714625.1 Pseudonocardiaceae bacterium
GACCCCGCATCGGGATCCGCGGCCTTCGACGTTGTAGGTCCTCATCCCACGGCGGTCAAGGCACCGGCGAGTACCGGCACCACCACCGAGGAGGAGAGAAAAGTGTTCACCGCGACCGTCCCGTTGGAAGGCGGGGCGTTAGCCGAGTTGCAGGCCGGGGGAGAACTGGCCTACCTGCTCGATTCCGCGCCACCTGAGCAGGTCACCTTGCCCTGCCGCTCGCATGACCCGGACCTGTGGTTCGCCGACACCCCGGCTGAGCTGGAGCGAGCCAAGCAGCTTTGTGCCCGCTGCCCGCTGAAGGCGGAGTGCCTGGCCAGTGCGCTTTCCCGGCGCGAGCCATGGGGAGTGTGGGGCGGCGAGATCTTCGAGCAGGGGGTCGTCGTCCCCCGCAAGCGCCCACGGGGCCGTCCCAGCAAGGCCGCTCTCGAGCGGGACCGGGCTGAGCGGGACCGGGCTGAGCGGGACCGTATTGAGCAGGCCCAGGACGACCGGGAGGTGGCCGCATGAACATCCACGCCCTGTTTCCCGGCGCCGTCAGGACCACACCCGACCACCCACCGAGCACCCAGATTCCGGAGTTGAACGCCATGCTGTTACACGAAGTACTTGCCCGTACCCGAATGCACGAGGACCAACACCGTGCGACCCAGATGCGGCTGGCCAGCCGGCTCGCCACTGCCCGTCGCTGGCAGCGCCTGGCCCGCTACGCCGAACGACAGGCGCACCGCGCAGCGGCCCGCCTGTGACCAGGTTGGGGGCTCTGCCCGAGCCCCCAACCCCGGCTTTGGGCGCCTACAACTGCAGCCAACGCGGCGGGATGCTGGTCAGGGGCGCGGCCCTGACCGCTGCCCATGGGCCTAGCTCGCGAAACCCGGTTGCCAACGCTTGGCGATCCCGCGCAGCGGGATAGTGGCGTCGAGCTGGCACATCACCCCGAACGTCCCGCTACTCACCCGGTGGATCAGCAGGTAGCTGGGCGGCAGGTTGAGAGCCCTGGCAGTGCGGAAGTCCGGGCTGCCGAAGCCGCCGATGCGCTCAGCCTGGGCCTGCATCCAGGCCCGGGTGAAGTGGAAGGTCTCGGTGCGTACCGGGTCGGCGAACGGGCCGAGGTAGGCCAGCACGTCCTCGGCCCGAAGTTGCATCCCGGGCCGGACGAACCCCTCCGCCTGCAACAGCTCGAGCAAATCCGCCGAGCGACCCGCAACCGCCAGTCGGGTGGCCACGCCGAGGGTCCGCGGGGCGCCCCCAGGCAGTCGGGCGGCTGCGCCGAAGTCGAGCACGCCGAGGCGCCCGTCCGTCAAGCGCAGAAAATTGCCCGGATGGGGGTCCGCGTGCAGCAACCCGGCGCAGGCCGGTGAGGAGGTATGGAACTCGGCCAGCTTGCGACCAATGTCGTCGCGCTCGGCCCGCGAGCCACTCCGGATGAGCTGTGCCAGGGGCGTCCCGGTCACCCAATCGGAGACCATCACCTTGGGTGCGCTCGCCACGACAGACGGGATGGCGATCTCGGGGTGGCCGCGAAACGCCCTCGCAAACGCGCGCTGATTGTCCGCCTCATTGCGGTAGTCGAGTTCTTCCACCATCCGGTCCCGCAGCTCGGTGAGCAGCGGCTTGACCTCCAGGCCCGGCACGACTGCCTGAAACAGCCAACTGAACCGCTGCAGTTGCCGCAGATCGGCGCGCAGCGCCTCGTCGGCCCCCGGGTACTGCACTTTGACCGCCACGTCGCGCCCGTCGCGCCACACCGCCCGGTGCACCTGCCCGATGCTGGCGGCAGCCGCGGGTTCCTCGGAGAAATCAGCGAAACGGCGGCGCCAGCCAGTGCCGAGCTGCTCGTCGAGCACCCTGCGCACCGCCTGCGGGGGCATCGGTGGCGCTGCGGACTGCAGTTTGGTCAACGCCTCCCGATAGGGCGCGGCGAGCTCGTCGGGAATCGCTGCCTCGAACACGCTCAACGTCTGGCCGAACTTCATCGCGCCACCCTTGAGCGAACCGAGCACCGCGAAGAGCTGCTCGGCATTGCGGGCACTGAACTCGGCGTTGATGTCCTGGGCGTCGTGCCCGGCGAGCCGCTTGCCCCATCCTGCGGCGGCGCGTCCGGCCACCCCGAGTGGCAGGCTCGCGAGCTTGGCCGTTCGCTGGGTGGCCCTACGAGGGATGTCGGTCACCTTGTGATTGTCTCCCGGAATGGCTCGCCATGGCAGCGGGGTGGCCGCGAGCCCTCATCCGGCTCCGCAGCCACAGCGGGGATGGGCCGGCCGGGGGTGTCGGCGCAACCGGCCGCGCACCGGGTCCAGCTCCAGCGTAGTGCCCCAGGTCGGAGGCCTGGGCAGGCCGACGTCGGGTCCGGCCAACGCGGCGAGTACCTGCTCGGCGGCCAGCGCGGCAGTGAGCAGGGTGACAGCCACCCCGGCGGGGGGAATCTGCCCGACCAACTGGGCAGCCAGTTTGGGCCAGGCCAGGTCCAGGTCGGCCCGGTGCAGGTCGGCGCAACGCAGGCAGCTACTGCGCCCCGGCCACACCAGCGGGCCCACCGCCACCGTTCCTTCCACCGAGTAGGCGATCAAGTGCGGAACCCGGGCCGCGACCAGGTCGGTGACCAGATCCGGGTCGGGTACCAGGACGTCGGTGAGCACCACCAGGTCCGGTGCGTGCCATTCATGAAGCTGAGCCTGCGGCGCGGCACGACGCACGACGTCCAGCGCCGCTGCGGCCCGGGGCCGGCCCAGATCGTCGGGCCGGTAGCCGGTGCCGAGGTCCCCGACGGTGACCGTACCCTCGGCGGCCACGGTGAGCTGCCCTACCCCGGCTGCGGCCAGTGCGGTCACCAGTGCCACGGCGACCCGGCCGGATCCGATCACCCGCACCGCTGCTGAGTGCCGCCGCCGCAGCACCTCGTGTGGTGCGCAGGTGGTGTGCACCGACCAGCCGGTCGCCTCGGTGGCCAGCGCCGTCCGGTGCCAGCAGGCCGGACCGCGCTCCGGTGCTGCGGCTTCCTGCACGAGGCCCGCCTGGTGCAGCTCGGTCAGCATCCGGACAGCCTCGCCGGGTGATGCTCCGGCGCGCTGGGCCTCCGCCAGCAACTCGGCTGTGCTGCGCACGCCGTCCATCTGCCGCAACAGGGCGGCCAGCGGGTCCGACAGATCATCGAGGACCATGGCGCGGTGCGGGTCCAGGCCGAGCTGCAGTGAGTGGGGAGAACGCCAGACGATGGGGCGGCCCGGTGCGAGCCGCAACCGGGCCGGCAGGTCCGGGAGGTCGGTCAGGGCGGGTTCGGCAAGTGTGGAGCCGCGGGGGGTGTGGGACAGGTTCATGCTGGAGCAGCCTGCGCCAGCAGACTCGGTGGCTCAACCCGTTGTCCACAGGCCCACCCCTGCCCGTGGACAACCTGTGGACAACTTGGGATGTCCTACCGTTGTTCGGACTCCCCGGGACCCGGTTCGCCGGTACCCGGTTCGTCGGGACCCGGTTCGCCGGGACCGGGCTCGTCGGGACCCGGTTCCTTCGGGGCCTGGCGGGCGGTGCGTTCCAGCGCCGCGATGGGATCGTCCAGATCAGCCGCCAGGCTCGCCGTCCGGCTGGCGAAACCGGCGGGATCGTCCAGGTCCTCCGCGGTGGGCAGCAGGTCGGGGTGACTCCACAGGGCGTCCCGGCCCTCGATGCCCCGCTGCTGGGTGAGCTCTCGCCACACCTCGGCGGCGGCCCGCAGCTTGCGGGGCCGCAGCTTCAAGCCGACCAGCGTGGCAAAGGTCTGCTCGGCCGGGCCGCCGGAGGCCCGCCGCCTGCGCAGTGTCTCGCGCAGTGCGTCGGCGCCTGGCAGGCGCTCTCCGACGGCCTCCGCGACCACGACGTCGACCCAGCCCTCGACCAAGGCGAGCAGCGCCTCCAGCCGGACCAGCGCGGCCTTCTGCTCCGGGCTGGCCTGCGGCTCGAGCAACCCGGACTTCATTAGTCGCTCCATGCTTTCGGTATCACTGGGGTCGATCTGGCGGGCCATTTCCGCCAGCGCTTCGCCGTCTACCCGGATCCCCCGGGCGAAGTCCTCGACGGTGGCCAGCAGCCGCGGGCGCAGCCACGGCACATGCGCGAAGAGGCGGTGGTGCGCGGCCTCCCTGGCCGCCAGGAACACCATCACCTCCGAGCTCTTGCGTTCCAGGCCGGCAGCGAACCGCTCGATCGAGTCCGGTAGCAGCGCAGCCACCCCGTCCGGGCCCACGGGCAGGCCGATGTCGGTGGAGGTCAGCACCTCCCCGGCGAGTTGGGCGAGGGCGGCACCGAGTTGTGAGCCGAAGGCCAGCCCACCCATCTGCTCGACCATGGCCACCAGCGGACCGGCTGCCTGCCGGGCCTCGGCGGGCAGTGCGTCGAGCCACGAGCCGGCCATCTGGCGAGCCACCGGGTCACACAGCCGCTGCCAGGTCGGCAGGGTGCGCTCCACCCAGTCCCGCGGCGCCCAGGCGTCGGAGTGCTGGCTGCCGGCGAGCATGGTGGTGGCCGGATCCAGCCACAGTTCGGCGAGGCGCAGCGCGTCGGTGACCGCGCTGGCTTGGGCGGCCGAGGGCAACCCGGCGGTGGACAGCCGTTGCAGCGCCATCTGCTTGGCCAGGTCATAGTTCACCGGGCCACCGCCGCTGGCACCGGTCGAGCTCTGGCTGAGCATCTGCCCGAGCTGGGTCAGCATCTGCCCGAGGGCACCGATGTCCATCCCCCCCGCCACGAAGCCCGCGAATGGGTTAGCCGGGTCGGGACCGCTCTGGCCGCCGTCCCCAGGCCGGTGCCGATCGGGCTCCCGGGGATCGGGGGAACCGAAACCGAAGGGGATGTCGCTCATGGCACCCACCGTACGCGGAACCCAGGCCCGTACGCTGTCCGGCCGTGACCCACAGATCGTGGACGCTGCTGGTCAGCCTGGTCCTGGTGCTGACGCTGGGGCTGCTGGGCGGCCTGGCCACGGTGCCGTATGTCGCGCTGCGTCCTGGGCCGACCTTCGACACCCTCGGGGTGGTGGCAGGCAAGACGGTAGTGGACATCAGGGGCACCCAGACCTACCCGACCGGGGGTCACCTCAACATGACGACCATCTCCGTGGTCGACAACATCAGCCTCTTCGGGGCGATGGGGTTGTGGGCGTCCGGCAGCAGTGCCCTGGTTCCGCGGGAGGAGATCTTTCCGCCGCACCTGTCCCAGCAGCAGGTGGAGCAGCAGAATCAGCAGCTTTTCCAGGACTCGGAGTCCACTGCGGAAACCGCGGCGCTGCGCTATCTGGGCTATCCGACCCAGGTCCTGGTCGACCGGGTGTTCCCCGATGGTGCCTCGAGCGGCAAGCTGGCGGTGGGGGATCGGCTGCGCACCGTGGCCGGTACGGCGGTCGGCACGTCGCAGCAGGTGGTGGACGTTTTGGCGGCTACCCGTGCTGGACAGGTCGTGCAGGTCGGCTTCCAGCGCGGCGACGGCCCGCCACGGCAGGTGACGGTTCGGCTCGGCCCCGGGCCGCAACCGAGCCGGGGCTACCTGGGCATCGGCCTGGCCGACCGGCCGGACGTGAACTTCGACATCACGATCAGCTTGTCCGATGTCGGCGGCCCTTCGGCCGGATTGATGTTCGCGCTGTCCATCGTGGACAAGCTGACTCCGGGTGCGCTCGCCGGGAACACCTTCGTGGCGGGCACCGGGGAGATCGGTCCGACTGGTGACGTCGGGCTGATCGGGGGCATCCCGTTCAAGATGATGCGGGCCCGGCAGGCTGGGGCGACGGTGTTCCTGGTGCCTGCGGGCAACTGTGACGAGGCGGCCGCGCGCGCCCCTGCCGGGTTGCGGCTGGTGCGGGTGGAAAGCCTGGCGGCGGCGGTCCGCGCGCTGGACGCGCTGCGCGCCGGGCAGCAGCCACCTGGCTGTGCCTCAGCGTAGCGTCGCCAGCAATGCACGGAGCAGGTTGGGGGCCAGTTGCGGGTCCTCTAGCAACTCGTCCTGCTCGGAGTCGGTACCGGGAGCGGACCGCAGCCGCAGCACGCAGGCCCCGACGCCCTCCCGCAACACCGCGGCGACCAGCCTGCCCTCCCGACGCTGGGGGTGCCCGGCCGCTGCGCGGCGGGCCGCCACCGGATCGGCTGGCAGCTCGCCCAACCCAGCCTCTGCACCTGGCGGGAGCACCACGATCTCCTGGGCCAGCGCGCAGCCGGCGACTGCTGCGGGCCATTCGATGGCGGCCAGGGCGGCGTCCAGCTCTCCCTCGGGCAGTGCCTCTTGGGCCACCGGGGTCAGGGCGGCCCGGGGGTTGAGCGCAGCGGCCAGATCCGGCTGGCTGGCCAGCAGGGTCGGGGTGGGTACCAGCGCGAACAGTTGCGGCTGCTGATCCCAGCCAGCGGCCGCGACGAACTCCTCGACCTCACGCGCAGTGGCCGGCAGGGCGCGGGAGAGCTCTGCCGAGGACGGCTGCTGGTTGCTCACCCACCCATCCTTGCATCGCGCCCGAGATCGCTGCCGACGGCTGGCGGCGGCCCGCCAGCCACTTGCTCCGGAACCTCGAGGCCCTCCGTAGAGTTGGACACACAGGACTCAAACCGGCGTGGACGTCCACCGCCTGCGGCGCGGAGTCTGCCCTCGAATCGCCGTACGTCTGGAGCGTGTTCTCGTGGCCAACAGGCCCCCCGTCGCAGTGCCCACTCTGTCCCGGCGCGGCCGGAGCATGATCATCGCCGGGGCTTCGCTGCTGGTGCTGTTGATTGTCGGGTCGCGAGTGATCGACACCTATGTGGACTGGTTGTGGTTCCGCGAGGTAGGCTTCCGCTCGGTGTTCTCCACCGTGCTGGTGACCCGTGCCCTGCAACTGGTGATCGTCGGGCTGGTCGTCGGAGGGTTACTCGCCCTGAACCTCGTGCTCGCCTACCGGTCCCGGCCGGTGTTCGTGCCAGTGGTGGGACCGGAGGATCCGGTTGCCCGGTACCGCATCGCGATCATGCAGCGGCTGCGGCTGGTGGGCATCGGCGTGCCGGTGGTGGTGGGGCTGCTGGCGGGACTGTCCGGGCAGGGTGAGTGGCAGACCCTGCAGATGTTCCTCAACAGCACCGACTTCGGGGGGGCCGACCCCGAGTTCGGCAAGGACGTCTCCTTCTACGCCTTCGAGTTGCCTTTCTACAATGCCTTGTTGTCCTGGGCATTCGTCGCGGTGGTGCTCTCCTTCATTGGGGCACTGATCACGCATTACCTGTTCGGCGGGCTGCGGCT
>DASTLT010000266.1:0-4171 GCA_035714625.1 Pseudonocardiaceae bacterium
CCCGCCCACCAGCGACCCGACCAGCACGCCGCCGAGCACCACCTCCCCGCCCACCACCGTCCCCCCGTCGACCAGCTCGTCGCCACCTCCGACCAGCACCACCACGACGAGCACTCCGCCCCCCTCGACGGAGCTGGACACGTCATCATCACCCCCCGACACCACCGGGCCTCCCCCCGAGACACCCCCTACTGGTACTGGTATCGCCGCCTGACGGGCACCCGCTCGTGGTCGACCAGTGCGAGGACCTCCTCGGCCCGGGCTTCCCACGAGGAGCCGAGAACCGAGCGGCGCAACAGCACCGGGTCACATAATCCGCCCTCGGCGAGGGTCCGGCGCACCAGGTCGAGGAAGCTCGCGTGGTCCGCAGCGATCCGGACCCGGTCCCGGTAGTGCTCGATCTCGGCGAAGGCGGTGCTCACGATCGGCAGGCCGAGCGCGAGGTACTCCTTCAACTTGATCGGGTTGGAGTGCTGGATCCACGGGATGTCCAACCAGGGCATCAGCGCGACGTCGAAGCCCGACCCGTAGGCGGGAATCTGCTGGTAGGGGCGGAAACCCAAGTGGTGGACATTCGGGTACCTGGTGAGCCGGCCGATGTCGCCGGTGGCGGCGCCGATCAGCACCAGCGACACGTCCGGCAGCTCCGCCGCGACCCGCTCCAGCAGGTCGAAGTCGACCAGGTAGTCGTCGATCGCGCCGAAGAACCCGACCCGCGGGGCCGGAATCGCGGCCAGGTCAGTGGGCAGTTCCTCGGGCGGGCGGGGGCGGAAGTGCTCGAGGTCCACCCCATGGTCGAGGAAATGTGCCCGGCTGCCGGTCAGCGCCCGTTCCTCGGCCATCAGGGCCCGGCTGACGTAGAGCACGTGATCGGCACCCCGCAGCAGCTCCCGCTCCAGCGCCTCAATGGTGGCCCGGTCGGACTCGGGGAACTCCGAGTGCCGATCGGACCGGTTGAACACCAATGCCCGGCGGCGCATCGGGCGCACCACGTCCCACGCGGTGGGCAGGGTGGTGACGATGATGGGGGTGCGCAACCCCAGCACCGCCGCCGCAGCCCGGACCTGCACGCGCACCAGGGCCGCCCCGAACCGGCGCAGCCACGGTCGGGAGTAGAACGGCAACGGCAGCGGGCTCATCACGTAGAAGTTCGGCAACTCCGGCAACGGGCGGCGGACCAGCCGGGCGACACTGCGCAGCTTGCGCAGGATGCGCCGGGTCACCTCGGTGCTGCGGCCAGGCAGCGGCATCCGCATCCCGATGCTGTTGACCACGAGCACCTTGCGGGTGCGGGCGATCCGGCGCATCAGATGGAAGTCGGAGTGGGACTGGTTGTGGTACCACCAGTCCTGCGCGGAGAAGCAGACCACGCCAGGGGAGTCCGTCTCGGCGTCCGCCGGCTGGACCCGGTCGGTGCGGTTCTGCCGGGGGGGCTGCGGCCAGCGGCGCATCCGCAGTAGCTCGCGCAGCGCGGACCGGTGCCGGACCGCGCCGTTGCGTCCCCGGGCGGCGGCGCGGACCGTCTCACCCAGCACCACGGCCAGCCACATGAGCAGCGCGGCCGCCCCACCATGACGCTCCCGGTGCAACCGGACCCGGTTGGTGACCGACAGCGCCCACAGCGACGGCGACGACGACTGCTCGCCGCCCAGGTGGGTGGCCAGCGCGTCCGGGGTGTACTGGACCGCGAAACCAGCGTCGGCGGCCCGCAACATGTACTCGGTCTCCTCCGAGTACAGGAAGTACCGCTCGTCGAGCGTGCCCACCTGGTCCACACAGTCCCGGGAGACCAACCACGCCGCCCCGGTCGCCCAGTCCACCGGGCCGGCCCGGGTGTAGCGCCGGGGATCGAGGACCAGTTCGCCGAGGGCCTCCACCTGGCCCGCCCGGGTGCCGCCCAGCACTGCTTCGCCGAGCGCGCGCAGCACGGTGGGGCGCCGGCGCAGTGACGGGTGCGGCGCCCCCTGGGCGTCGACCAGCCGGGGCACCGCGATCCCGGTACCCGGCTGGGCCAGTGCGGACCGCAGGGCGCGGACCGCACCCGGGGCCAGCCGCACGTCGGGGTTGAGTACCAGCACGTCGCAGTCCGCGGCAGCGGCGAGTCCGGCGTTGACCCCGGCGGCGAACCCGTCGTTGCCGGCCCGCCGGATCACCTGGGCCTCGGGTGCCATCGCGGCCACCACCTCGAGGGTGGCGTCGGTGGAGGCATTGTCGACCACGATCACCCGGGGGTCGGGGGTGCCGTCCAGCGCGGCCCGCAATGCAGCCAGGCAGCCAGCAATGACGCCAGCGCTCTGGTAAGTGACGATCACGACCGCCACCGGTCGCGGGGTGGACCCGCCCCGGACCGGGACGCGTCGCCGGCCGGCCGGGCCGAGGCGCTGCCGGGCCGCTGCGCTCAGCAGACCGAGCGCGAACGGGAGATCGTGGCGCAGGTAACGCCGGGCCAGCCGACGCGGTTCCAGCACCAGGCGGTGCGCCCACTCCAGCCCGAGGCGCTGCACCAGCTCAGGGGCGCGGCGGTACTGCCCGGCGGCCATCGGGATACCCGCCCCGCAGCCGAGGTACCAGGCGTGGGGGACGGCCTGGCGCAGCCGTTCGATCAACCGCTCCTGCTTGGGAAAACCCAGCCCGACCAGCACCAGGTCTGGAGCCGCCGCGGTGACCGCGGCCACGATGCGGGCCACCCCGGCTTCGGTCTGCTCGAAGCCGAAGGGCGGCGAGTCGGTGCCCGCGATGCGCAGCCCCGGGTAGCGGGCGGTCAAGGCGGCGGCCGCAGCCTCGGGAACCCCGAGCTCACCACCGAGCAGGAACACCGAGCGACCGGCCGCGGCGGCGGCTTGGCAGAGCGAGAACACCAGCGCCGCACCGGTGATCCGGGCCGGCAGCGGCCGGCCCTGCAGGCGGGCCGCCCACAGCAGCGGCGTCCCGTCCGCTACCCGCAGCGTGGCGGCGCCGACCAACCGGGCGACGTCGGGGTCCCGCGTCACCAACCGGACGATGTCGACGTTCGGGGTGACGATGTGCCCGCCGCAACCGTCTCGCCAGCCCTGCCGGACCGCCGCGACCACCTCGGCTTCGGTGAGCGCATTCAGCTCCACGGCACCCACCCGCACCACTGGCCCGGCAACTCCACTGGCGTGCTCGGCCTGGGCACCTGTTGTCATCTCGGGTCCTCGTCTCACCTTCCGCCCGCCGCCCTGACGCCGTGGCCGATGCGTAGCGCGTTGAGCTACCTCGTGTCAGCTACCTCATCGCTGCTGGGTCATTCCTCGTTATCCGTCGCGCCGGAGGAAACGATTTCCTGCCGGTGCTTCGGCTGCCCAGCAACAGCGAGCTGCGGTGTCCTGGTACCCGCCGACCAGGCTCGGGCGGCGCCCCCTGTGGTCGGCGCGTTGGCAGGCACAGTCGAGGGAGGTTGGCGCGCAAGTGGCATCCTGGCCACCGGCCGGTCGTTAGGACTGCCGGTGTGCCCTGACCGACCGCAGTATCATCATCATTGCGGCGCCACCATGCTGGCGCCGGAAGCAACCGAACTACGCCACTAGGTGCAGCGGGCTCGTAACGTCACGAAGAACCTCGCCGATGGAGGTCTTGGTGGTGTCTCATCCGGATGGAGATCTCCCGATGTCGAAGCCGAGCCCGTCCGCCCGCTCCCGGGGGGTGGCCATCGCGGCCGTGGTCGCGGGCGTCGCAATGGCTCCGATCATTCTGTTCAGCGATGGCATGGCGGGTTTCATCGGAGTGGCCGGTCCGGCCGAAACCACGGCGGACCTTCCGCCAGCGGTATCCAGCCCGGCGGGCCTGCAGGGTGGTAAGGCACCTGGGCTTCCCGAACTCAGCAGGAAGCCACCGCCACCCGCCGCACCGCCGGGGGTTAGGCCGCCGGCAGTGCGGCCCGCAGGGAGCGGTTCCACCCCGCCGCCCACCTCCACCCCGGCACCCGCCACCACGACCCCCCCGCCAACCTCCCCCATCCCAACACCCATCCCCACCCCACCGACATCCACCACGACGCCGGCGCCCCCTTCCACCACGCCATCCACGTCCACCCCCACCCGGACATCCACCCCCACCCCCACTCCGACACCCACCACCCCAACACCCACTACACCGGCGCCCACTCCCACTCCGACGCCCACGCCGCCGGCCACGGCCACACCTGCGGCCA
>DASTLT010000267.1:0-2752 GCA_035714625.1 Pseudonocardiaceae bacterium
CACCCCGATCCCGGACAAGTACTCGTGATAGATCCGGTGGACGACTGGTGCGGTCTCTGGGTCCGGCTCAAGCCGGTGCAGCCGTTTTCCGTCGGCTGCTTTCGCCGGGTTGGGATGCGGACCCGCGTCTGCCAAGCGGTAAGGCGTTCATCACGGCGGCTGGCGCCCAGGTTCGTTGAGCGCTGCTCATGAACGACACTACGTGGTGCCGATTCCCAAAGGCCGGCTATCAGGACCGGTACGGCGTCTCACGCGACATGCGGTTCGACGATCGCGTCGGCACAACGGCGTTGCCTTCGCTGAAGATACAGGTCCTGTCAAGAAACAGTCAAAGTCGTGAACCAGCTCTGCTGCGTGCAGCGCATTCCACAGATGCATCCTGGGATCAGGCCGCATACAGTGTTTCCCGGGTGCGCATCACCCGGTCCCAGAAGTATGGATTGCGGATGCTCGTGGCAGTGACAACATCCACCGGGCGCCCGAGGATCCGCTCAACACCCTCCTTCAAACCGAAGTATGTCCCGAAATAATCGAACCCAGGCCGAATATCGAACTCGACCAGCACATCAACGTCACTGGAATCCGGGTCAAACGAGCTCCCGACAGCCGAACCGAACAAATCAAGACGGCGAATCCCCACCCCCGACACAGGGCATCGATCTCCGCCCGTTTCTGCTCGATCACCTCGTGCACGACCACCTCCGAGGGTGCGGGTGCCGAACAGGTCATTCACGTCACGGACCTGCGGCATCACGGAACAGTAGTATGCGTGCTACGCCCCGCCGCTACGGCCGTGCGTCGTCCTCATCCAGCAACAGCGGCAACGCGACCAGCGGGGCGAGACCACTGCGGCGTGCCGCCTCAACCCGAACCGTCTCCGTCGATGACGCCGCCATCCGCGCCACCGTGCGCGACCACACCGGCCGAATGCACACCTCGGTCTGATCGCATCCGTTCTGTGACTCCGACGACCAAGCCGAGCTGCACGAGCTGGCGGCGCGGATCGGGCTTCAGCGCCGCTGGTCCAAGCTGCGAACCCGCACCCGAGGGCTACAACCCTGCGACATCACCGCCGGCACGCCGAGCGGCGATCGCGGCCTGGGCGGTGCCGCTCGGCTGGCGCCACGCCAACCAGATCGCGGCCGCCCGGGCGAGAGCGGCCCGGGGCCGGTTCCCCACTGGAGAAACCGTCTGAACGCGGGGCGGCCTCCCGCGCCGGTCCAGCAACTCTGAGTGCCACGCAGACACGACGAGCGGCCCGACCTAGGCAACGGGGAGGCTGGGCCGCTTCGGGCGATCTTGGCTGTAACACATCTCGTCACGTTGCCGAAAAAGTCCGCTGACAGGTACTCGGCACGCTGCACCGACTCTCCGTCCTGTTCGCCAGGCAGGGGCGCACCCCGACGGTGCACCTCCTCGGCGTGACCACCCATCCGACCGGGTTTTCAGCACCTGGTGCCCGTCCGTGTGGGTACCCACCGTTACCCCCTCGTCGGGATCCAGGCGGGCTGCCTACCGCTCTGCTGCTCCGGTCACCCAGCCGGAGGATCTTGTCCCCCGAGACCTGCTCGGGCAGGCTCCTCGACGGATCGCTCGATCACCACTCTTCGGGGGTACCCCGTGTTGACTGTCGGCACCTGGAACCTGGAGAACCTGTTCCGTCCGGGTGCGGAGGCTGGCCCCCGCTCGGAGGAGCTCTACGAGGCCAAGCTGACCGTCCTGGCGATGACCATCAGCACCCTCGCCCCCGACGTGCTGGCCGTGCAGGAGGTGGGCAACCCGGAGGCCCTGGCCGATCTGGTGCAGCGGCTGGAGGGCACCTGGCACGGTGAGCTGGCAGCCCCGGATGGCCGCGGTATCCGGGTCGGGGTGCTGTCCCGTCTGCCGCTCAGTCACGGCGAACCGATCGTGGACTTCCCTGCGGGCCTGCGGCCGATCCAGGTTGATGACACCGGGACCACGCTGGGTGAGATGGCCCGGCCCGCGCTGCGGGTCCGGGTGCAGACCGGTGCCACGACGGTGGACGTCGTCTCCTGTCACCTGAAGTCCAAGCTGCTGACGTTCCCGGGGGGCCGCTTCAACCCGGTGGACGAGGACGAGCGGGCCCGGTATGGGTCTATGCCCTCACCCGTCGGGCGGCGGAAGCCGCCGCGGTCCGCGCCTATGTCACCCATCTTCTTGCCGGACAGGGTCAGCACCGGGCCGTCGTCGTGGCCGGTGATCTCAACGACGAACCCGACGCAGCGACCACGCAGCTCCTGCACGGCCCCCCGGGCTCGGAGATCGGTACCCCCGGGCATGACCAGCCCGACCACGGGGATGGGCAACGGCTGTGGAACCTGGCCCCGCTGATCCCCGAGGCCCAGCGCTTCTCGAGGGTCTACCGGGGACGCGGGGAACTCATCGACCACGTGCTGGTCTCTCATGTCCTGGTCACGGCGGTGCAGGCGGTGACCACCGGAGAGATCCCGATACCGTCCATCACCGAGCAGCCCACCGAACGGCAGGACCAGGCGGGATCAGATCACCGACCGGTGGTCGCGCGATTCGAGCTGAGCTAACAGGACCACCGCGGTGGCGTGGCACCAGCAGCGCTGGCTGCTGTCACGCCCTGCTCCGACCCGATTCCACGAGTAGTAGGGCGACACGCGCCGTGAAATGGCGATAGATGCCCTGCTGACCTGGGATGATGATGTTGTCAAGGTCATAATCATCCAGGTGGAAGGACACCTATCTGGTGAGCAGACTACGT
>DASTLT010000268.1:0-5879 GCA_035714625.1 Pseudonocardiaceae bacterium
CCGTCAATGCGCAGGTGTTGCGATCCTCGCCCGACCCGAAGGCCGGGCGCTGCGCTTTGTTATAACTATAGATAGATCATCTCATAACCTAGTTGCGATCCTCGCCCGACCCGAAGGCCGGGCGCTGCAAACGCGGCAGCTTAACTTCCCAGTTGTCGTAGCTGTTGCGATCCTCGCCCGACCCGAAGGCCGGGCGCTGCCTCAGCTTGGAGACGATTTCCGCACGAGTCAGGTGTTGCGATCCTCGCCCGACCCGAAGGCCGGGCGCTGCCTGCGGCCCGATGACCTGCGAGCGGCGGTAGTGGTTGCGATCCTCGCCCGACCCGAAGGCCGGGCGCTGCTTCGGCGGCTCCGGCGCCAGTAAGATCATTGAGGGGTTGCGATCCTCGCCCGACCCGAAGGCCGGGCGCTGCCCTGAGTGGGCGCGAGCTGGCGTGGCGGATGCGGAGGTTGCGATCCTCGCCCGACCCGAAGGCCGGGCGCTGCATCTGCACCTGATGTCGGGGAGTAGTTGTCATGATAGGTTGCGATCCTCGCCCGACCCGAAGGCCGGGCGCTGCCACCGCAGCGCCTACGTGCACCTGTCCGGTGAAAGTTGCGATCCTCGCCCGACCCGAAGGCCGGGCGCTGCCCTCGGCCGGAGGTGTCCGCGCACCGACGTACTCTGTGTTGCGATCCTCGCCCGACCCGAAGGCCGGGCGCTGCCAACACCGCCGCTGCCCAACAGGCCAAAACCCTGGAGGTTGCGATCCTCGCCCGACCCGAAGGCCGGGCGCTGCGGGCCGCAAGGGGGGCAAGCCCCCCCTGACATGTTGCGATCCTCGCCCGACCCGAAGGCCGGGCGCTGCCCTGAATGACCAGGGGGTACTACCAAAGGTAACCGGCCTGGCAAGGGCTGTCCCATCTGCTGGGAAGACACGCCTGGACGGAGTTCGGAACCCTCCGGTGTGGCGCGCGACGCTTGGGGTTCCGAAGTCAGATGATCATGGGTCCGTCGTGGGAGGGGGTGACGGCTGCGCCGAGGTGCCGGGCGGTGCGGAAGGTGCTGCGGGTGAGGTGATAGATGCGGACGCTGTCCTCGTCGGGGTCGATGATGTCCAGCAGTTGGGCTTCGAGGAGGAGTCGTTGGGCCGGGGTGCAGACGACCTCGAAGACGGACTTCTGGACCCGGTATCCATGGCCCTCGCAGACCTTTGCTACCCGGCGCAGCCGGCGCTCACCTTCTCGGGTGGTGGTGTCGACGTCGTAGGTGACGAGCAGTTCCATTCAGCTCAGCGTCCAGGGCAGGTAGGCGTCGCTGTCCCCGCGCAGGTGCCGCGCGAGCAGTCGCGCCTGCACGAGCGGGAGCAGTGCAGCGGTGATGTCGCGGCCAAGTCCGGCGTGGTACCACTCGCGCTTGCGGGCCGTCGACCAGTGCTCGAGAAAGAAGCGGCGGCCGTCCTCGGTGAGCTGGACGGCTCCTCCGGGGAGGGTCTCGGTGTGCGCGGGCTTGAGCTGCTCGCGGTTGACCAGGGTGAGGACCAGACGGTCGACGAGCAGCGGGCGGAACTCCTCCATCAGATCCAGGGCAAGTGCCGGCTTTCCCGAGCGGATGCCGTGCAGGTAGCCGAGATAGGGATCGAGGCCAACCTGCTCGAGCGCGCCGTGGACGGCGACGCGGAGCATCCCGTAACCAAAGGAGAGCAGGCAGTTGACCGGGTCGAGGGGCGGCCTACGACTTCGGCCCGCCATGGCGCCGGGGGCGAGGAGTTCCAGGCCCTGAAAGTAGTCGCGCGCAGCGTTGCCTTCGATGCCGAGCACTTCGGACAGTGTGGTGGCATCGGGGAGATCCGCCAACGCGGCTGCGTGCCGTTCGGCGATGTCCCGCAGCCGGGGCTGACGGGTATCGGTGGCGTCCCGCGCGGATCGCAGCAGCAACTGCCGGTAGTTGTGCAGCTTTCCGGCCACGATCGCCCGGGCGATACCGACCCGGTGTTCAGCCCACTCGTAGGCGCGGAACTGCGCGAGCCGGAGCAGCGGGTTGCCGGTCTGTGGGCCGCTGACCCGGCCCAGGAAGCGCCCGTTGCGGGTGACCCAGGTGACCGACCTGCCATCGGCGGCACAACGATGCAGCAGGTCGTCGGACAGGTCCACGCCATTCCAGGCAACGATGTGGTCAAGCCTGACCAGCGGGATCAGATTCCGGCCAGGCCGTTCCGGGTGGAACACCCGGATCGCATCACCGTCGAGGTGCAGGCTGGTGCCCGCTGTGATGACGTAGAGGGTATTCAACAACTCGGTCAACGTGTGGTTCCTGTCTCCCAATCGACTACCTGGCGGGGGCTGAACAAACCCTCGGCGATCACGGCCGGAGCAGCAGGCTCGCAACCCGGGCGCAGCGAGCAGCGCCGGCACCGCCTGTCATTGACCGGCGGTGGGAGCGTTCCCTCGGCGAGCAGCGCCCGAAAGGCGTCCGCCGCTTCGCTCACCTGCACGGCCAGCAGATCGTCGACCACCACCTCATGCCGGCGACGGTCCCGTCCGGCGAATACCACCCCGACCGGCACCGGCGAGTCGAACATTTCCCGCAGGCAGAGCACCTGTGCGGCGACCTGCAGGTCGGCTGGCCCGCCAGGGCGGTAGGTGCCGGACTTGTGCTCGACCGGCAGCGGCCCGTCCGGGCCGAACTGCACCACATCGCAGATGCCATGCAGCCCGATCTTGTCGCTCCACACCGGCAGCGACCGCCACACCCGCTGCCGCCGACGGTCCTGCCCGGTGCCGGCTCGGTCGACAGCGGCATGCGCAAGGTCTCCCCGCACCGTGTCGATGTTGGAGTCGAAGTAGGCGTCGACGTGGATCAGGGCCGCCTGCCGCGGGCAGTAGGCGTAGTGCTCCAGCGCCGAGATCAGCACGCTCCGGCGCCCCGGCGTCGGCTCGTCGTCCATCCGCTGGTTAACTGATCAGCTTGGTGAGCGTCACACCCTGCGGCAGCCCGCCGTCGTCGACCGAGACCACGTAGTCGCCGAACGCCCGGGGCGCCACCTCTGGGTTGGGTAGGTACGGCCGCACGCGCTCGGTGAGCCGGTGCGCCGGGGCGGAACCGAAGGCGTCAGCGTGGTTGAACACGTAGAGCCCACGGGGGGTGAGGGTGCCCCGGGTGGCCGAGCGGTCGTGGTCGAACATCATCTCCAGTGACCGGTACAGCAGCTCCAGGTCCGTGGCGTCGACCCCGGTCTGCTGGCCGCGGGTGGCCGAGTAGTACAGCTCGGCGCGGTAGAGGCCGTAGGCGACGGTCCACTTGCCGCCCATCTCGGTGCTCTCGCCCTTGTCGATGTCCTCCTGCTTGGTTTGGGTGACCCGGGTGATGGTGTGGTCCATCGGGAACACCGGGTCGATGCTACGGGCCATGCTGACCTGCAGCGGTCCCCGGACCTGCCCCAGCGCGCCGGTCTTGCCGACCGAAAGCACCGCGCCGAAGAACCGGATGTCGGCGTAGCGCTCGCACAGCCAGGCGCGGGCCGCGGCGGCCTGCTCCGGGGTGATCTTCGTGCCCAGCTTGAGGCCGGTCGCCTCGTAGGACGCCTCCAGGCGCGGGTTGAGCGCGTAGCCAGCCTGCACGAATATCCCGTAGCGGGGGTCGTCGCCTGCTGCCAGGGCGAGGGTGTCGCGGATCTTGCGTTTCAGTGCGACGTCGGTGACCAGGCCCTGCCCGCTCTCGTCGTCGGTGCGCGGGCGGTTCCCGGCGTCCGGGTCGCCGTTCGGGTTGCCGTCGATGACGTCGAACAGGAACACCATGTCGTGTCGGACGGTGGGGTCCAGGTGGGGCTGGGTCATCAGGAGGTCTCCTCGGGGGCGGTCGCTACCGGGAGCGACGCGAAGTGGTGGGCGCGCTGGTGGTGGTAGCCGAGCAGGAACATCGACTGCTGGCGCAAGGTCGTGCGGGCCGGGAGCCCGACGGCTGAGTTGATCAGCCCGAACAGCTCGTTGAGCTGCCTTTCGTGGTGGATGGCCGCACCGCGTTTTTTCGGCTGGCGGCGTAGCTTGCGCAGCCAGGCGTTGGCGTCCCGGCGGCCGTTGACGATGGCCGCCTGGGGGTTAAGGACGGCACCGGAAAAGAACCTGTCGCTGTAAGTGGTGTTGAGCTTGCCCTCGGAAGCGTCGTACTGCAGTTGCTCCAGCGTGGCGAAGACTCGACCGGCGACATAGGCCGGATCGGTGTTGGTCTCGTCGAGATCAGGGGGCATTGGCTTCTCCGGGGCGAAAGGGGAGCGGTTCAGGGCGAGGCGGATCAGGGCCGCCCGGGGTTCGTCGAGGCGGCCATCGGTGCACACCCGGTGCACCAGGTGGGCCAGCAGGGACGGCGGCAGCGGCGTGCCGCGAATGGCCGCGCGAATCAGGTCGCGCTGCACGTCGGCGGGTCGGTCGGATCCTTTGGTGCCGAAGTCGACATATCGCTGCGTGCCCTGCAGCCACCGGCCGGTGACCAGGGCGAAACGGGTAAGGCTGTGGTAGCGGCGCCGATCCTGCCATCGGGTGGCGATCTCATGTTCGGCAAACCACTTCCCGATGTTTTGCCGGAGCTTGGGCAACGGCATCTCGACCCAGTCCCGGACCATCACCCGGGCCACATTGCCACCGACAGTCAGCGAGTAGAATATCTTCGCCAGGTCTTCGGAGGTGGGTGTGCGTCCGCTGTGAACCGACTGCAGCAGTTCGGAGACCCGTTCCGGGTCGGGTTCGTCGAGCAGGTGCATCGCGCCCGCGTCAGCTCCCCCGGTCACCCACCACGTCAGCCGGCTGTCCTGGCCGCCGTAGGACGCGGCGTTACGGGAGCTGAGCAGGTCGATCAGGGCAGCGGTCATCGCCTCACCGCACACCACACAGAGCGGGGTGCTGCTCAATTGCATGCTCAGCCCGTAGCCGAACACCCGCTCATTGATGCTCACCAGCGCAGCATCATTGCTCGCGCCGGGAACGAACCGCGCCGGAACCTTGCCCGGTACGGTATCCAGCAGCGGGCGCACCCGCCCGCAGACCAGGCACAGCCCATCAGCGCCGCCGCCCTTGCGCCGAGCCACCTCGGCGGTCCAGAACGGCACAACCGACGGCGCCCGGTAAGCGGGCACCCCATCCACGAAGATCAGCACACCCTGCTTGGCGGTGTAGTCGTAGTCCTCCCGTCGCAGCGTGCTGAGCGCCTCGCTGCGGTAAAAGGCCGCGACAGCCTGCGCCACCAAGTCGTCCTTGCCCTCGTCGCTGTCCGCCCAGCGCTGCACGAGGTCGACGAACGTGGCATGGCATTGCGCCACCCGGGCCGGTTTACTGTCCGGATCACCCCAGCCCAGCACGTACTGCACATCATCGGCAGCCAGGTTCGCGGCGACCCCGACGGTCCGCACAGCCGAGGGCGTCGTGTGCGGAACCGCCCGTGGTCTGCCCTTGGCATCCGTCGTCATGAGTTCCCGCAGTGACCGGAATGTGCCGTCGGCATTGAGGTTGAGCCGCCAGGAGAACAACCGCTCTCGATGGAACGGTGTGGCCTCGCCGTGCTCCTCGCCGTACTCGACCAAGCGTTGCAGCAGCATCAGGCCACTCCGGTTGCCGGGATACCCCGCTCGGGCACGTGCAGCACACCCTGATCAAGCCGGGCAGTAAACCAACTGAACGACGGCGGCGACGTCGAGTGGTCCACCGAGTGCAACATGATCCCCAGGTCCTCGGTGAGCTGCTGCGCTTCGCTGTCGTCCGGGTCACCGAACTCCGCAGTGAACTCCCGGGTGCCCAGGTACGGCTGGCTGAAGCAGCTCCCCCGGGTGACCCGGCGGCGGAACTGATCCCGGTAGGCGGCTTCCGGTTTCGTCGCCCCCTGGCGCAACACGACATGCGCATGGATGCGG
>DASTLT010000269.1:0-3259 GCA_035714625.1 Pseudonocardiaceae bacterium
ACTGGCGGACAGCTTCCTCCCGGGATACCGTCGGTTGCTGGCCGGCGGTTTGCGGCGCGGCGGCAGCCGGTGCGCTGCCGAGCGCCATGGCGGCGACTGCCACCAGTAACAGACCCCAGGCCCGCCACCGGCTGACTGGCCTCGGACCTCCAGCGCCTCGAGAGTCTCTCCACACATCGAGCGATCATTAAGTATGCCTAACCAAATTCGCAAGAACCTCGTCCGCCACCCCAAAGGTAAGGCTGAACAATCACTCGTTTGGCGCAGTTCAGTACCCACTCGTAACGGCAGAAAACGGACATCACGGAGAGAACTGTGCTTTAGCCATTTGTAGTGTATTGGCGACGAACCTACACCGACGAACCTATACAGCCGCCGGATCGAAGCGTCCTGCCGCGACGAGCTCCACAGTGATCAGGATGGCGAGCGCCTCGACGGCCAGCAGCCCGACCAGCACTAGCAGTTGCACCGCACCGGCCTGCACCGGTGACGCACCCCCCAAGAGCATCCCCACGAACGCGCCGGGCAGCGTCACCAGCCCGACCGAACGGGTCTGATCCAGCGCTGGGATCAGGGCATCGGCGGCCCGTTCCCGGCACACCAGCAGGGCTGCCTCGCGGGGCAGGAAACCCAGCGCCAGCGCCGCCTCGAACTCCCCGCGGCCGGCCCGCAGCTCGTCCAGGGCTCGGCGGCCGGCCAGCGTGGTAGCGGTCATCGCCCCGCCGACGAGGATCCCTCCGATCGGGATCAGCGCGATCCCGCGCAGCGGCACCACACCGGTACCGGCCAGCCCGGCCAGGAATGGCACGGTGCCCAGCACCGGCAGCATGGCCCAGACCCACCGGGGGCCGGGGCAGATCCGGTGCCCTGCGGTGCGCCCGGCCACCGCGGTCATCATCCCGAGGAACAGCAGCGCCAGCGGGAGTGAGGCGATCACGGCTCCGATGACCAGCGAGACGGCGGCCAGTTGCAGAGTCGCCCGGGCAGCGGCGGTCAGCACGGCTCGGGAATGACCCAGCATGCCTAGTCGGGTCACCAGCACGGCGGCGACGACCAACGCGGCGACCGCAATACCCAGCGCCGGTCCGAAGGTGATCTGCACGGCGCAATCCTCACCTCATGGCGCGGGTCCCCTGTCACGTGGCGCGAGAGCGGTTCGGTAGCGCAGGGGCCGCCGGGCCGCCGCGGGTGGCGGCAAGTCTGGGCTCGGACGACGCACGGTGCCGTCGGCCGATAGGGACGACGAGGGGCGTCGCGGCTATGGGGTCGGTGACGACCTGGGCGTCGAGGTCGAACACCTCCCGCAGCATGTCCTCGGTGAGCACCTCGGCAGGAGCGCCTTGCGCGACGATGCGGCCACCTCGCATCGCGATCAGCCGGTTGGCGTAGCGCGCGGCGAGGTTGAGGTCGTGCAGCACCATGACCACGGTGCGGCCGGCGTCGCTGTGCAGCCGCTCGACGAGGTCGAGCACGTCGACCTGATGGGCCAGGTCGAGGAAGGTGGTGGGTTCATCGAGCAGCAGCACGTCGGTGCCCTGGGCCAGCGCCATCGAGATCCAGGCCCGTTGCCGCTGCCCGCCGGAGAGCTCGTCGATCGTCCGTTCGGCGAGTTCCGACATGCCGGTCCAGCTCAATGCCTCGGCGACTGCGAGCTCATCATCCCTGGACCACTGCCGGTACCAGGCCTGGTGCGGGTGGCGCCCGCGGGCCACCAGGTCCGCCACGGTCAGGCCCTCGGGTGCGATCGGCGCTTGCGGCAGTATTCCCAGCACCCGCGCAACCTCCCGGGTCGGGGTGCGGTCGATCCGCTTGCCGTCGAGCAGCACATGGCCTCGCTTTGCGGGCAGCAGCCTGCCGAGCGCACGCAGCAGCGTCGACTTCCCGCAGCCATTGGGACCGATCACCGCGCTGACCGTGCCGTCGAACACGTCGAGGTCCAGACCGTCGATCACCACCGTATCCCCGTAGGCCAGCCGCAGGTCGCGGGCCTGCAGCCGGATCCGTCTGTGCGTCATGCCATGACCTCCCGGTTGCGTCGGGCCAGCAGGTACAGCAGGTACGGTGCCCCGACCGCCGCAGTGACGATGCCGACCGGCAATTCGGAGCCCAGCACGGTGCGTGCGATCAGGTCAGAGCCGACGACGAGCAGTGCCCCGTAGACCGCGGCGGCCAGCAGCGGTGGGCGGGCCGCGCCGACCAGTCGCTGGGTGATCTGCGGGACGACCAGGGCAACGAACAGGATCGGCCCGGCTGAGCTGGTGGCGACCGCCGCGAGGCCGATGGCGACCAGGATCAGAGCCGAGCGGGCCCGGTTCACCCGGATTCCCAGCCCGCGGGCGGTGTCGTCGCCGAACTGCAATGCGCCAAGCCCGAAGGTCAGCAGCAGCGCGATTGGCACCAGGACCGCCAGCGCAAGTCCAACCGGCACAACGTGCTCCCAGCCGCGGGCGTTCAAGCTCCCGGTAAGCCACACGGTGGCCCGCGCGGCCTCGTCGATCTGGGCGACGACCAGGAGCCACTGGGTCAGGCTGAGCGCCACGGCATGGATCCCAATGCCGACGAGCACCAGCCGGTAGCCCTCAATGCCACGCCGCCAGGCGAGCACGTACACCAGCGCCGCAGCGCCCAGCCCACCGATCAGCGCCGCCATCGGCAGGCTGGCCCCGCCCAGCAGCGCGCCGAGCGGGCCGACGCTGCCCAGCACGATCAAGGCTACCGCGGCCACGCTGGCACCTGCGGTCACGCCGAGGAGGTCCGGGCTGGCCAGCGGGTTACGTGCGACAGCCTGGGTTACCGCCCCGGACAGGCCGAGCGCGGCGCCCACGAGCGCTCCGGTCAGGGTACGCGGCAACCGCAGCTCCAGCACGATGAACTGTTCGGCGCCGGTACCGGCGCCGAACAGCACCCGGAGCACCTCGGCGACCGGGATCGGAAAGTCGCCCAGCCCGACATTGACGGCCGCCACCAGCGTCAGGGCGGCCACTCCGGCCAGGGTCACACCGACCAGCCGGGGCCGCCACACCCCCGAGAAGCGGCCCACCCGCAGCGGCGGTCGTCCAGCCACCCGACCAGATCGCGGTAGGGCCAGCGCTGAAGCCGAGCCGGGCGTGAGCCGAGAGCTGCTGATAGGACTACCTTCTTTCATGGCCGGGACCTCCGGGGAACGCTTTCGCTGCTTGTCCTTTGAGGACTGTCGTGAGACGGCGTCCCTGGAGGTTTCAGCCGGAGGCTTGTCATCTCGGAAGGTGTCGTCCCGGTG
>DASTLT010000270.1:0-21234 GCA_035714625.1 Pseudonocardiaceae bacterium
CCTATCCCGAACTCGGTGCGCTGTCCACCCTGATCAAGCGCCGGGTGCTGCTGGACGGCAAGATCGTGTCCTTGGACGCCTGTGGCCGGCCCAGCTTGTCGCGGTTACAGCACCGGATGAACCTGCACCGACCCTCCGCCACAGTCGTCCATCGGGTGCCCGTGGCGTATTACGTGTTCGACCTGCTGCGCCTGGACGACCGCAGCACCCTGGGGCTGCCCTACCGGCAACGCAGGGAACTGCTGGCCGAGCTGGATCTCACCGGCGGCCCGATCGTGCTCACCCCATACTTCCTGGACACCGACGGGCAGACCATGCTGGACACCGCGGCCCAGTACGGCCTGCACGGGGTGGTGGCCAAACGCGCCGACTCGGTATACCAGCCCGGACGTCGCTCCCGGTGGTGGGTGCAGACCGCGCTGCGCCGCACTCAGGAGGTCGTCATCGGCGGTTGGGTGCCGGGCACCCGCGGCCCGGCCGGCATGCTCGGCGCGCTGCTGGTGGGCTTGCCCACCGACGGGGGCCTGCGCTACGTGGGCCAGGTGTGCCTGGGGTTCGCCGATGCTGCCCGCCGGGAGCTGCGCGACCGGTTGACCGTCCTGGAACAGCCGGCCAGCCCGTTCACCGATCGGGTGCCAGCGCAGATCGCCCGCCATGCGCGGTGGGTCGCGCCGCAATTGCTGGGGGAGGTGTGCTACCAACGGTGGACCCCGCACGGCCGGCTCGCCCACCCGACCTGGGGTGGGCTTCGCCGCGGCAAGCACCCCGCGGCGGTGCAGGGGCCGGTGGTGCTCGTCGCTGCGCCGCAGAGCACGGCGGGCGTTGCTCAGGAGCGGACCGCTGCGGGTGAGCAGCCCGAGGCGGCGCGCCCGGACCGGTCCGCGCTGCCTGGCCCGCGGGTCCAGATCTCCCCGCATTTTCTTTACAACGCGTTGGCCGCCGTCTCCGCGTTGGTCCGCACCGATCCGGTCCGGGCCCGCGAGCTGCTGATGGACTTCGCCGGATTCACCCGGTACTGCTTCCAATCCACCATCGAACGCACCACGCTCGGCGATGAGCTGGAGAACGTTGAGCGCTATCTGGCGCTGGAGCAGGCCCGGCTGGAGGAGCGGCTGCAGGTGACGATGCACGTCGTCCCCCCGCTGCTGGCGGTGGCGCTGCCGTTCCTGTCGCTGCAGTCGGTGGTGGAGCACGCCGTGCGAGACGGCATCGAGGTCCTGCCCGGCGGCGGGACCCTGGCCATTGCCCTGGTCGACGCCGGCGCCGACTGCCTGGTCACGGTCGCCGCCCCCGGACCGTGGCTGGCCGAGGACGGCGCGCTGCAACTCGTCGGCGATCGGTTGCGGTTGGCGTTCGGTGACGACTACGGCCTGGTGGTGGACGCCCACGCCAGCACGGTGCGGCTGCGAGTGCCCAAGATCCGTCCCGTGCCCCAGCACCGCTAGGGTCGCCCGGATCTAGGTTTTCCGCGGACCGTTGCTCCGGTTGTCGCGCCGGGGCGGCGGTGCGGCGCGCCCGGACGCCTCCTCGACGCTGCGCTTGAGCGCGGTCAGCAGGTCGGGTGCCGGCTCGCCCTCGGGCGCTGTCGCGGGAGCTGGACGGGAGCCGCCGTGCCGCCGTTTGGCGGTGATCAGCTCCTGCATGGCGGCGGTGTACTCGTCGTGGTAGCGGGCGGGATCGAACTCGGCGGCCAGGGTGGCCACCAGGGTGGCGGCCATCTGCAGTTCCTGTGGCCGCAATGGCACCGTGTCGCGCAACGTCGGGAAATCCGGCTCGCGCACCTCGTCGGGCCACAGCATGGTCTGCAGCACGATGGCGTTTCCCCGGACTCGTAGCAGGGCCAACGTTTCCCGCTGCCGAAGCGCCACCTTGGCCACCGCCATCTGGTCGCTCTGGCGCAGCGTCTCGCGCAGCAATGCGTAGGGCTTGACCGCCTTGGGATCAGGCTCCAGGTAGTAGCTCCGGTCCAGCAGCAGTGGGTCGACCTGCTCGCCGGGCACGAACTCCAGCACCACGATCTCGCGGGCGGACGCGGTGGGCAGGCTGGCCAGATCGTCGTCGTCGAGGGTGACCAGCTCACCGTCGTCGGTCTCATGGCCCCGGACGATGTCCTCGTAACCAACCTCGACACCGCAGATCTCGCAGAACCGCTTGTACCGGATCCGGCCGCCATCAGGGCGGTGAACCTGGTGGAACCGGACATCGTGATTGCTGGTCGCCGCATACAGCCGGACCGGCACGGTGACCAGCCCGAAGGAGATCACCCCATTCCAGATCGCCCGCACCACCGACCCCTTTCCGGCGCACCACACCGATTCATGGTCAGCATGGGCCTCCTCGGCCGATCTTCGCCACCCCGGGGGGCAACCGGCTGGGCCTGGATCTGGTGCGGCCGGCCGGCCGCTGGCCGGTCTCCGACCTCCAGTGCGGGGCAGTGGGCTCGAGCACAGTGACCTCGCGCACCGGAACCCGAGGCGGCGGCGGCACCTCCTGGCCCGCCGGTTACCATCGGTTCGAGCCGACGACGACTACGGGTGCACCGACGCCTGGCCGCCGCCGGCCACTACCCTGCACGGTGAGTTCCCGGGGGACCTGCCGGGCAGCGGGACCAGCCAGCCAGGAGGCAACTTGTGACGGCCGTCGCACCCCAGCCGACCGCTACGCGCCCGTACCCGACGCGAACCACGGTCAAGGGGTCCACCCTGCTCGGGTTGTTCAGCACCACCGACCACAAGGTGATCGGTCTGCTGTATCTGGTCACCTCGATGGCCTTCTTCTTCGTCGGCGGCGGCATGGCGATGCTGATGCGCGGCGAGCTGGCCAGGCCGGGGCTGCAGTTCCTCTCCCCGGAGCAGTACAACCAGTTGTTCACCATGCATGGCACGATCATGCTGCTGCTCTACGCGACGCCCATCCTGTTCGCGTTCGCCAATCTGGTGCTGCCGTTACAAATAGGTTCCCCGGACGTGGCCTTTCCCCGGCTGAATGCGTTCTCCTACTGGCTGTTCCTTTTCGGCGGCTGTATAGTGCTGTCCGGGTTTCTCACCCCGGGTGGTGCCGCAGACTTCGGCTGGTTCGCCTATACCCCGCTGTCCGATGCGATCCACTCGCCCGGCGTCGGCGCCGACCTGTGGATCACGGGTCTGGTCCTCGCCGGTCTGGGCACCATTCTCGGGGGGGTCAACATGGTCACCACGGTGGTGTGCCTGCGGGCCCCGGGGATGACGATGTTCCGAATGCCGATCTTCACCTGGAACATCTTCGTCACCTCGCTGCTGATCCTGCTGGCGTTCCCGATCCTCACCGCCGCACTGCTCGGGCTGCTTGCCGACCGGCACCTCGGGGCGCATGTGTTCGACCCGGACATCGGGGGGGTCATCCTCTGGCAGCACCTGTTCTGGTTCTTCGGCCATCCCGAGGTCTACATCGTGGCGCTGCCGTTCTTCGGTATCGTCTCCGAGATCTTCCCGGTGTTCAGCCGCAAGCCGCTGTTCGGCTACAAGACACTGGTGTTCGCGACCCTGGCGATCGCGGCACTGTCGGTGGTGGTGTGGGCGCACCACATGTATGCCACCGGGGCCGTGCTGCTGCCATTCTTCGCCTTCACCACGTTCCTCATCGCGGTGCCCACCGGTATCAAGTTCTTCAACTGGATCGGCACGATGTGGCGCGGCCAGTTGACTTTCGAGACTCCGATGCTGTTCTCGGTGGGGTTCCTGATCACGTTCCTGCTCGGCGGCCTGACCGGGGTGCTGCTGGCCTCCCCACCGATCGACTTCCACGTCGCGGACACCTACTTCGTCGTCGCGCACTTCCACTACGTGCTCTACGGCACCATCGTGTTCGCCACCTTCGCCGGGATTTACTTCTGGTTCCCGAAGATGACCGGGCGGATGCTCAACGAACCATTGGGCAAGCTGCACTTCTGGGCCACGTTCATCGGATTCCACCTGACCTTCCTGGTCCAGCACTGGCTGGGCAACGAGGGCATGATGCGGCGCTACGCCGACTACCTGCCCGAGGACGGATTCACCACCCTCAACACGATCTCCACGGCCGGTGCCTTCCTGCTCGGTGTCTCCACGTTGCCCTTCCTGTGGAATGTGTTCCGCAGCTACCGCTACGGCGAGGTCGTCACCGTGGACGACCCCTGGGGATACGGCAACTCGCTGGAATGGGCGACGTCCTGCCCGCCGCCGCGGCACAACTTCACCGAGTTGCCCCGCATCCGCTCCGAGCGGCCCGCCTTCGAGCTGCACTACCCGCACATGGCCGACCGGATGCGGACCGAGGCGCACGTCGGAGGCAATGGGCATCCGCCGGCACCCAGTGAGCTCGCGGCGCATGCGGTGCAGCCAGACGAGACCGGTGGCGACGACCCGCGCGACAAGTGACCACCGACCCACGGGCGACCCTGCTGGTCACGGTGACCGGGCGGGATAAGCCGGGGGTCACGTCGGTGCTGTTCGGCGCGCTGTCCCGGCACCACGTCGACGTCCTCGATGTCGAGCAGGTGGTGATCCGCGGGCGGCTGGTGCTCGGGGTGCTCGTCGGCGCCGCCGCTGATCCGGATGGCCTGCAGGAGGCCATCGAGCAGGCGATGGCCAGCATCGGAATGCAGGTCGAGGTGGAGGTCGGCGCCGAGGCGGTGGGGACGAGTCGGCGCGGATCCACCCATGTCGTGCTGGTCCTGGGCCGGCCGGTGACGGCCCGGGCGTTCACCGAGACCACCCGGGCGCTGGCCGCGCTGGGCGTCAATATCGACGCCATCCGGCGGATTGCGGACTACCCGGTCACCGGGCTCGAGTTGCTGGTCTCGGTCCGGGGTGGCGGTGCTGCCGCCGACGCTGGCCTGCGGGCCACCCTGGTCGAGATCGCCGCCCGCAGCCAGGTCGATCTGGCCGTCGAGCCGGTCGGCATCGCCCGGCGGGCCAAGCGCCTGGTGGTCTTCGACGTCGACTCGACCCTGGTGCAGGGTGAGGTGATCGAGATGCTCGCCGAGCGGGCCGGCTGCGGCGCCGAGGTGAGTGCGGTCACCGCCGCCGCGATGCGCGGCGAGCTGGACTTCACCCAGGCCCTGCGGCGCCGGGTCGCCCTGCTGGCCGGGCTCCCGGTCGGCGTGCTCGCCGAGGTGACCGCCGCGCTGGAGCTCACTCCCGGCGCCCGCACCACGATCCGGACCCTGCGCCGACTGGGTTATAGCTGCGGGGCGGTCTCCGGCGGCTTCACCCAGGTCGTCCAGCCGGTGGCCGACGAGCTGCACCTGGACTTCTGCGCCGCGAACGAGCTGGAGATCAGCGACGGCAAGCTCACCGGACAGGTGATCGGCCCGGTGGTGGACCGACCGGGCAAGGCCGACGCGCTGCGTCGGGCGGCGGAACGCTTCGGCGTCCCGCTGGCCCAGTGTGTCGCGGTCGGGGACGGCGCCAACGACATCGACATGCTCACCACGGCAGGCCTGGGGGTGGCGTTCAACGCCAAACCAGCGTTGCGGGAGGTCGCCGACACCGCGATCACGCAGCCGTTCCTGGACATCGTGCTGTTCGTGCTCGGGGTCACCCGCGACGAGGTGGAGGCGGCCGACGCCGCGGACGGAGTGCTGCGCCGTGTTCCCCTGTGAGGGTTCCCAGCACGAGTCGCACCGACCGGTGGGCTGTGATGTGGATCGCCCCGCACCCGCTGAGCGGGGGTCGGTGCTGGCGCCACTGGCGGCCCGTTATGCGCGGTGGCTCGGCCTGCCGGCGATGGGAGACACCGGTGACGAGGACCCCGCCTCGGTACGGGCCATGCCACTGATCTTGCGCCTGGAGCGGGACGAGCTGCCGCCCCGGAGTGCGTTGCTGGCCGCCGCCGGATCCGCGGCGGTGGCGCTGTGCCTGGATGAGCGCTCGTGGCCGGGTGGGCTGTGGTATCCGGACGTGGCGCCGTGGCTGACCGGGCGGATCCGCAAGGTCGCCCGCCGGGCTCGCGGCGCGCAGTGGCACGCGGTGACCGAGTTGCCCGGGATCACGATCGAGCGGCACGGTGCCCAGGTGCGGGCGCTGCTGCCCTGGCCGGTGGCCGACACGCCGAGGGCGGTGCGGCGGCTGCAGGTGAGTAGCACCGACCTGTCGCCCGACGCACCGGGTCCGCCCCCGGATGGGCTTCCAGTGCTCTGGATCGCGCCGGCCCTGCCGCTCACCGCAGGCAAAGCCGCCGCCCAGGTCGGGCACGGCTGCATGCTGCTCGCAGCGGTGCTGGCGGCCCAACAGCGGACCGCCGAGCTGGACCGCTGGGCGGCGGATGGCTACCGCTGCGCCGTGCGCACCGCCTCGCCGCAGCAGTGGGCCATGCTGGCGGTGGGGGAGCAGCCAGACCGTGCCTGGCGCGAGCGGGGCGTGCTGGTGGTGCGCGATGCCGGGTTCACTGAGGTGACTCCCGGCACCGTCACGGTCGCGGCGCAGTGGCCTGCGCAGGAGTGAGCCTGAGACCTCGTTACGGTATACGGTGCTGGAATACCGTTATGCCTGCACGAGTCGGCTGAGCGCAGCGCGGACGACCTCCGGATCGGTAGTCGGCCAGAACGGGGGTAGCGAGGCGCGCAGGAACCCGGCGTAGCGGGCGGTGGCCAGCCGCGGGTCCAGGATCGCCACCACGCCGCGGTCCTGCGCCGAGCGCAGCAGCCGCCCGGTGCCCTGCGCGAGCAGCAGCGCCGCGTGCGTGGCCGCCACCGCGAGGAACCCGTTGCCGCCGCGGGCGGCCACTGCGCGCTGCCGGGCCGAGGCCAGCGGATCGTCCGGCCGCGGGAACGGGATGCGGTCCACCACCACCAGCGACAGCGACCGGCCGGGCACGTCGACGCCCTGCCACAGGGACAACGTGCCGAACAGGCAGGTTGGCTCGTCCTCGGTGAACTGCCGCACCAGCAGGGCGGTGGAGTCGTCACCTTGGCACAGGATCGGCACCTGCAGCCGGGACCGCAGCGCCTCGACGGCCTGCTTGGCGGCCCGCATCGAGGAGAACAGGCCCAGCGTGCGCCCCCCCGCCGCGGTGACCAGCGCCGCGAGCTCGTCAAGGTACTCCGGTGGCAGCCCGTCTCGGCCCGGTGGGGGCAGGTGCGCCGCGGTGTAGAGAATGCCGGCCCGGCGGTGCTCGAACGGGGAGCCGGCGTCCAGACCGGTCCAGGTGAGGTCCTCGTCGTCGGCTGCCGGGGGCGGCCGCTCGGTGGCCGTCCCGGCAGCCGGCGAACGCGAGGAGGGCTGCTGGGGGGGCAGGCCCCACTGCGCGGCGAGCGCGTCGAACGTGCCACCCAGGGTGAGGGTGGCCGAGGTGAGCACCACCGTGCGGTCGGTGAACAGCCGCTGCCGCAGCAGTCCGGCCACGCTGAGCGGGGCCACCCGCAGCACCCGCCCGCGGACCGTCTCCTCGGCGAGCCAGACCACGTCGCGGCGGTCCGTCTCCTCGTCCGGAAAGGCACCGAGCACCCGGTCCGCGGCCGACTGCACCTGCTCCAGCGCGGCCAGCGCGGCGCGGCGGGCCGCGGCATCGTCGGGTTCCTCCCGCCGCTCCCCACCCTTGGCGCTACTGCCCAGCGCGGTGATGCACCGGTGGGCTCCGTCGCGCACCGCGGTGAGGGTGGTGGCCACCCCGGAGTCGAGGCCGTCCCAGCGCCCGGTCCGGGCGTCGGCGAGCACCAGTGCGAGCCCGTCACCCGCCGCAGCCAGCTCGTCGGCGATCTTCTGGTCGATCAGCCGCCCGCCGCGGCGGGTCGCCGCCTCCACCAGGGGTGCGGTGAGCTCCTCGGTGGCCGCGCTGGTGACCCGCTCCACCAGGTCGTGGGCCTCGTCGACGACCACCACGTCGTGCTCGGGCAGCACCTGGTGCTCGCCCATCGCGTCGATGGCGAGTAGCGCGTGGTTGGTCACCACCACCTCGGCCCGTCCGGCTCGGGCCCGGGCCTGCTCGGCGAAGCAGTCCATGCCGACCGGGCAGCGCGACACCCCGAGGCACTCCCGGGCGCTCACCGACACCTGCCGCCAGGCTCGGTCGGTGACGCCGGGCACCAGCTCGTCCCGGTCGCCGGTCTCGGTCTGCGACGACCACTCGTGCAGCCGAGCGATCTGGCGGCCCACCATCGACGTCGGTGAGGCCGCCGAGGCCGCCTCGAACAGGTCCTCGCCCTCGTCGGGGGGCCCGGTGTGCAGCCGGTGCAGGCACAGGTAGTTGCGCCGGCCCTTGAGGATCGCAAAGCCTGGGGCGGCACCGAGCAGTGGTGCCAGCGCATCGGCCAGCCGCGGCAGGTCCCGGTCCACCAGTTGGCGTTGCAGCGCGATGGTGGCGGTCGAGACCACCACCGTGCTGCTCGTCGTGATCGCGTGCCGGATCGCGGGCACCAGGTAGGCCAGCGACTTGCCGGTGCCGGTGCCGGCTTGGACCGCGAGATGCTCACCGGTACGGATCGCCCGGTCGACCGCCTCGGCCATCAACACCTGGCCTGTCCGCTCGATCCCGCCCACCCCACGTACCGCTGCGGCCAGCAGCGCTGCGACATCCGGCACGGTCGTGGTGGTGGCGGACACGGCGCTACGCTAACCGGCTCCCCGGTCTCGACCTGTCTCGGGGCGGGCCCTGCTGAGGGCAGTGCCCGGCTCCGACGGGGCGCCCGGGTAGCTTCAGACCGGCGGTCTGGGTGAGAAGATAGGTTTATGAGACCCGTCGAACTGGAGCAAACCCAGGTCGACCCCACGACAGACGAGGTTGGGGCCGAGGACCGGCCATGGCTGACGATTGTCTGGAACGATCCGGTGAACCTGATGTCCTATGTCACCTACGTGTTCCAGAAGCTCTTCGGATACAGCCGGGATGAGGCGACCAAGTTGATGCTCGACGTCCATCACAAGGGCCGGGCCGTGGTGAGCAGGGGTAGCAGAGACAAGGTGGAGACCGACGTCGCGAAGCTGCACGGGGCCGGGCTCTGGGCGACCATGCAGCAGGACGGGTGAACGGCTGGCGGCGTAGCGGCGGACTGGTGGTGGCGAACCTGTCCGGGCAGGAGGCGCTGCTGCTGCGCGGACTGGTCAGCCAGATCCGTGAGATGCTCGACGCGCGGCTGGCGGCGGCGCCGCAGGACGAGCTGGCTGAGCTCACCGGCATCACCCCGGGGCCCACCACCCCACCTGAGGATCGGGTGCTGGCCCGGCTGTTGCCTGACTTTCACCGGGAGGACACCGCGCTGTCCGGTGGCCTGCGGGCACTGCACGAGCCGGCGTTGGTGGCCGCCAAGGACGGGGTGGCCGCCGTCGTGCTGGACACCTGCCCGCCGCGCGGGGGCCGAGTGAAGCTGACCGAGGAGCAGGCACAGGCGTGGCTGGCGGCGCTTAACGACCTGCGCCTCGCGTTGGGCGCCGTCCTGGAGGTCACCGAGGACATGCCCGACGAGTGGTCCCCTGACGATCCCCGAGCGCCGCACCTGAGCGTGTACCACTGGCTGACCTGGGTCCAGGAGTCCTTGATCCAAACTGTGGCCGGATGAGTGCCGGGGGTCGTCACCGACGCCCCGGCGCGCTGGGAGTGGGCACGTAGGATGGGCGGGTGCTGACGATTCGCCGGGACCTGGTCGATGCGATGGTGGCGCATGCCCGGCGGGACCATCCGGACGAGGCGTGCGGTGTCCTCGCCGGCCCGGCCGGCTCCGACCAGCCCGAGCGGTTCATCCCGATGCTCAACTCCGCGCGCTCGATGACGTTTTACGAGTTCGACTCGGGGGACGACATCCGGCTGCACCACGAGCTGGAGTCACGAGACGAGCAGCGGGTGGTGATCTACCACTCGCACACCGCCACCGAGGCGTACCCGTCCCGCCGCGATATCGAGATCGCCGGTTATCCCGAGGCGCACTATGTGCTGATCTCCACCCGGGATCCGGACACCGAGGAGCTGCGCTGCTTCCGGATCGTCGACGGGCAGGTCACCGAGGAGCCGATCGAGGTCGTGGAGTCCTACATGTTCTCCCATACCGGCGCTGACGACGTTCCTGACCTGGGCTGACCCGAGCCTCGCCAGCGGAATGACCCAGCGCGTCCGCGCGTCTACCTTTGTGAGCTGTCTGCACCCGTAGGAGGATCCGACCATGGCCGTCACCGTCTCCGTCCCCACCATCTTGCGCACCTACACCGGGGGCGAGAAGACCGTGGAGGTGTCGGGCTCCAGTGTCGCTGAGGTGATCGAGGATCTGGACAGCCGATACTCGGGGATCAAGGCCCGGCTGGTGACCAACGGCTCCCTGCACCGCTTCGTCAACGTCTACGTCAACGACGAGGACGTGCGCTTCGCCGGGGGTCTCGAGGCCACGGTGCAGGACGGCGACAACGTCACCATCCTGCCCGCGGTGGCCGGCGGGGCGCTGACGTGCTGGTGAGCGGGTAACAGTGGGATAGCACCGAACGCCGCTCACGAGCGCGACCGAAGGGAGCGCATATGGCCCGCTACGAGTCGCTGCTCGATGCGCTCGGTGACACCCCGCTGGTGGGCCTGCCCCACCTGTCGCCCTCCTCGGACGTGCGGCTGTGGGCCAAGCTGGAGGACCGCAACCCCACCGGCTCGGTGAAGGACCGCCCGGCGCTGGCGATGGTCGAGGACGCCGAGCGCTCCGGGCGGCTCACTCCCGGCTGCACCATCCTGGAGCCCACCTCGGGCAACACCGGCATCTCGTTGGCGATGGCGGCGAAGCTCAAGGGTTACCGGCTGGTCTGCGTGATGCCGGAGAACACCTCGGTCGAGCGCCGGCAGATCCTGGAGGCGTACGGCGCGGAGATCATCTTCTCGCCCGCTGCCGGCGGCTCCAACCAGGCGGTGGCCCGGGCCAAGGAACTGGCCGCCGCCCATCCCGACTGGGTCATGCTTTACCAGTACGGCAACCCGGCCAATGCCCTGGCGCACTACCGCACTACCGGCCCGGAGATCCTGCGTGACCTGCCCACGGTGACCCACTTCGTAGCCGGGCTGGGCACCACCGGCACCCTGGTCGGGGTCGGCCGCTACCTGCGGGAGCACAAGCCCGACGTGCAGATCATCGCCGCCGAGCCGCGCTACGGGGAGCTGGTCTACGGGCTGCGCAACCTCGACGAGGGCTTCGTGCCCGAGCTTTACGACCCCTCAGTGCTCACCGGCCGGTACTCGGTCGGCTCTTTGGACGCGCTGCGCCGCACCCGGGAGCTGCTGGAGACCGAGGGCATCTTCGCCGGCATCTCCACCGGCGGCATCCTGCACGCCGCGCTGGCCGTCGCGGACAAGGCCGCCGGCGCCGGTGAGGCCGCCGATATCGTGCTCGTGGTGTGCGACGCAGGCTGGAAGTACCTGTCCACCGGCGCCTATTCGGGGGATTTAGAGGAGGCCGCCGCCCGCCTCGACGGCCAGCTCTGGGCCTGAGTGGGGCAAGCCCCCGAGAGCTGGACTGATCTCCGTGACGAGGGGTGCGCGGAGCGGCGTGCGGCATCCGGGTCCCGGCTGTCAGCGCGGCCCGGGTCAGTGTGGCCTGGCTGAATGCGCCCTGCCGGCTCGGTTCTGGCTGGCGGCGGAGATCGCCCGTCGGGCGAAGCCACTCGCCTCCGCAGGTCGCTGAAGCGTGCCTCGGCTGAGAGCCAGCAACCGGTGAGGACAACACCTCATCGGACGTAGATGGCCGGTCGATAGCGCGGCTGGGGGATGTCGCGGCGGGTTTCTGCAGCTACGGCCAGCCAGGCTTCTTTGGCCCGCAACACCTCAGCAACTGCCTGCTCGGGGGTTTCGCCAAACGCCGAGCAGGCCTCAAGATCGGGTATGTCAGCGATGTATCCGCCGTCGTCTTCGCTGTAGAAGACGTTGATGTGGTAGTCGTTCACCGATCATCCTCCAAAGTCAAAGCATAGCGCTCCACGAGCCGCAGGAGTTGACGGACTTGGTAGGGCTTCGCCTGCCCATGCACCTGCTGCAAGTTGAGGATCTCGGGGAACGCTGGATGGGCGAAGATGTAGTGGCTTCCGCTGATGCGCCGTTGCTCGAAGCCGAGCGCCTTCACCAGCCTGCACAGCTCCGTGAACCGCATGTTGCGGAGGTCGCCACGCGCCAGTCGATCGAGAAACCGGTGCTCGTTCACGTCCCTGACGCTAACGGTGAGTGGTGACAGACCGGGGAGCGGTGACCTTGGGCGGGCGGGATAGCGGCCCGAACATTGTCGTCATCGCCACGCGCTAGGGTGCGCCTCACCACACCACTGAGGGGAGGCGGGCGACGACGATGAGCGACGCACAGATTGAGCCGGTCTCGTGAGCGGCGGGACACCGCTGACGCCCGGCGAGCGGCGCGAGCGGGACTCGGCCCGGGGCAGGCGCGCCTACGACGCGCTGCTGGCCAAGTTCGAGCGTGAGATCGACCCCGACGGCGTGCTGGACCCCGCCGAGCGGTCCCGCCGGGCCGAGCAGGCGCGCAAGGAACACTTCACTCGGATCGGCCGCAGCGGCGGGGCAGCGCGGGCGAAGAGCAGACGACCCGAACGCCCCCCCAGCACCAGCGAGGCACCGGCCCCCACGGCCACGGTCACCGAGCAGTGCCGGGCCGCCCGCGAACCCAGCCCGGCCGACTGGGCACACCTGTGGGAACAACCCGAGATGCGCGGGCTGCTGGCTGACCGCGACGTCGCCGCAGCCTACCGGACGCTGCAGGACTTCGGGGTCAGCCAGCGGCAGATCGCGGCCTTGACCGATCAGAACCAGCCCGACGTCTCCGACGTGGCGCGCGGCCGGCGTCAGGTCTACGACGTCAGACTGCTGGAGCGCATCTGCGACGGGCTGGGCATTCCCCGGCCCTACATGCGGCTGCTGGACCACGCCCCCGGCGAGCACGGCACCTACCCTGAGAAGGTCAAGGTCGCCGACTCCCTGAAGGGGGTGGACCCAGCCATGCTCCGACGTCACCTGATCGCCTGGGGCGGGATCATCATGGCCGGTGCCCCGGTCGACAAGCTCGGGGAGTTCCTCGACGACCTCGGCCCCCTGCCCGCGGTGCCGCTGCCCTCCAAGCTCACCAGCGTCCACGTGGCCCAGGTCAAGGACCTCAGCCAGCGGCTGGAGGACGCCGCGCGGGCGTTCGGCTCGGACCCGGCGATGAGCAGCGCCGCGGCGGCGAGAGCCGAGCAGTTGCTCAAGGTCCCAGCCGCTGAACCGGTCAAACGGGCCCTGCTGGCCGCGGTGGCGCACTTGCACATCCACGCCGGTGTCGCGGCGTTCGACGGTGGCCGCGAGGCGCGGACCCTGTACCACCTGGCCCGTGCCGTGGAGCTGGCCACCCAAGCCGACGATCCCTACCTGCAGGCGCTGGCGCTGAACTGGGCCGGATTGGCCACCATCGAGCACGGCCACCCCGATGACGGGCTGAAGATGCTGCAGGCGGCCCAAGTCAAGTCCTGGGAAATCCCGGACCGCGAGCAGCGCGTGGCAGTGGAGGCGTGCGGGCTCATGGACTCCGCGACGGCGCTGGCCATGCTGGGAGATCCCCCGCAGGCCTATCGGCATGCGGGGAGGTCCCGGGAGCTGTGGACACCCCCCCGGAACGCCCCGTTCGGTGACCTGGACCGTCCGGCCGCGCTCCTGGAGATCGACCGGGGACGGCTCGACGTCGCCGAGCAGCTGGCTGCGGCGTCGGTGCGTCTCCAGGAGGGCTGTAGCGAGCGTGGCCGCACCCGGTCCGGGATCGTGCTGGCCACCATCCACGTCAAGGCCGGCGAGCAGCGGGGCCTGCAGCTGGCCCACAGCGCGATCACCGACGTCACCAAGCTCACCTCAGCGCGTGCCCGCAGGCAACTGGTACCGTTGGTTGACGCGCTGGAGGCCCGCCCCGGCACCGACGCGCGGGAGCTGGCCCGGATGGCCCGACAGATCGCGGCGTAGCGGGCGGGCCTGGTCGGTCGAAGGACTCGACGGTGCGCCTGAGGTCGACGAGGTGACGGAGATCTGGCCGGACCCGCAAAGCCGCTGACGTCGGCTTACCCGTCAAGCTCGTCGCCAGAGGTGAGGCGCGTTGTCAGTTCGGTGCTTGCAGTCTGCACGGTTTCCTCGACGACGATGTCGATGATGCAGTCTCGTTGCGCCGGATCGAGTTCGCTGGTGTCGCTGAGCTGGACCCGGATGGTCCGGGCGACGACGGCGGGGGAGGGTTCTGCTGTCTGGGCCCGCAGGTCGTTGTAGACGGTCCAGGCCAGGGCGGCGACGCTGACGATCAAGCTAGCGAGCGAGACCGGATCGACGTACCGCTCAGGCCGCTGGACTGCTCCTCGGGTGTGCAGAGCTGCCCCCACATCCACCGGAAGCCCCGGCCCGTATTGGGCGGTAAGGCGCTGGGCGGCAGCGCGTGCGCTGCGTTCGATCGGGTCGGTCATGGGGCTCATTCCCTCGTCCCTTCGACGTCCTCAGCCGGGCCTGCGGTGACGAAGTCCCGAACCGATGGGGGGAGGGTTTGCCCGGTGACCCGTCGCCAGCACCGCTCAAGCGTCTCGATACCGAGTTCGGCGGTGAGCCGGGCGAGGTGCATGGGACCAGGTCCAGTCATGGGGTGGGGGAACTCATCGAAGAGAGTTATGCACCGGACTGTCCACTCTAAAGCCTCATCGACCCGCCCTTGGGTTTCGGTCAGAAGGCCCAAGAGCACGAAGGACAAAGCCATGGCGTGCTGGTCGCTGAGCTCCTCGCTGATGGTCAGGGATTGGCGGTGCCACTCCTCGGCATCGTCAAGACGGCCCCGCTGCTGGGCGATCAAACCGAGTTCGTGGTACGTGGCGGCCATGCCGGGCCGGTTACCGAGCTTCTGCTTGATGGTCAGGGATTGACGATGCCACTCCTCGGCATCGTCGAGATGACCCTGATCCTGGGCGACTGCGCCGAGATGGTGGTAGATGACGGCGAGCCGCTGGAGTTGCTGGAGGGATTGGGGCTGTGTATGGAGCATGTCGCGGATTTCGAGGTAAGTGCGTTCGGCAGTGTCGAGTTGGTGAGCGTTGAGTTCACTTTGTGCTTGGTAATCGGTGAAAAACAGCCACAGCGCTCCGGCGGGATCATCAAGCGGGGGCGGGGTACCATCAGCGGTCTCCAAGGAAAGGCGTGCTCGGTTTACCCAGCCCCTGGCCTCCTCATACAGTCCCCGGGCGTTCCAGTAACCGCCGAGCGGTGCCGCGAGAGCGTGGGCTTGGTCCCAAAGGCCACTGTCTAGGGCGTTGCCCAGCAGGTGACCGAATGTGCGCCACTGCCAGTCGATCATCTTGAACGCGATCGCGGCGTCCCCAGTCTGGATCTGCCGGTGAAGCCATATTCCGAGATCGGCATAGGCATCCAGCAGCGCTGCCTCGGCCACTGCGCGCTGCTGATGGTAGTTGTCGGGCTCCTCACGGTGCCACTGCTCAGCGAGGTAGGCCGGTAGTGCCGGGTGGATACCGTACATGCCCCGCCCAGCGGGGTGAGCAATCCCACTGCTGCGGCCTGGTCCAGCACCGTGGCCCAGTCTGCCGTGGCGCACCCGTGAAAGCGCTGCGGAACGCCGGGCGCCTGGGAGAGCAGACCGAGCACGTCGACGTCGGCGACGCCGTGGAACAGGCTCACGGCCACCAGCAGGCGGCGGGTGTCGGAGGTGAGGTGAGCGAAGGAGTATAGGTGATGCTGGCCGCGAGGGAGGTGGTGCGTCCACCGTTGTCGCCGCCCAGCAAGGGAGTGATTCCGCGCAGCCCGGCCAGCAGCAGCTGCGGGTCGGTGGTTTCCAGGTGGGGTAGGACCAGGCGCATGCTCAGGGGGTGGCCGTCGAGCCAGTCCATCAGCTCGGCGAAGGCCCGCTGGGCGCGGCGGGCTTGCGCGGCAGGGTAGCGGGCTAGGACCTGGTCAGCGTAGTCGATGGCCTCATCCGGGGTCAGACCGCCGACTGTGATGCGGCGCAGCTCGCCGAGCCAGGTTTCCCGGGTGCGGCTGGTGATGAGCACCGCGCTGCGGCCCCCGGCGGCGATCTGGTGCAGGAAGTGGGCGAGTTCGTCGCGGTCCGCGGCCTCCAGCGGTGGTGTCGCTCCGGCTGGGTCGGGCATGGAGTGCACGGCTTCGAAGTTGTCCCAGATCAGCAGCAGTCGCCGCTAGGCGAGGAGCTTGAGCACGACCGCGCGGCGCTGGGTGGGGTCGAGTTGGGCGAAGTCGGTGCCGAAGACCCGTAGGCCGATCGCGGCCACCACGCCGTCGAGGCCGAAGGAGGCGACGCCGGGCTCGAAGGAATGCCAGATCACCCAGTCGGGCCGATCCACCCCGCCGGTGTCGCGCCACCACCGGCCGAACGCTCGAGCCAGCTCGGTCTTCCCGGTACCGCCGGGGCCGTGCAGCAGCACCACCCGTTGCAGCCGGGCGGCGACCTCCAGGGTGTAGAACAGCGCGTCGCGGCCCACGAACCCATCCACCGGGGCCAGTGCGGCGTCGGGGTCCTCAGTGCTGCGGTCGCGCAGCCGGTCCAGCATCTCGTCTAGCGAGACCCCGTCCGGACGGTGCGTCTGAAGGTAGGGAAAGCGCACGTCGCGGCGGGCGTAGTGCACCGGCACCACCCAGTCCGCCAGCGACATCGGCCCCTTCGGGCTGGGCCGGGCCGCGCGCTGAGCCAGCCGGGGCCGCCCCGCGCTGACTGCCTCGGCGACCCGTTCCCCGGCGAAGAGCCGTTCGTAGAACGCGGCCATGAACTCAGCGGCGGCCACCGCGTAGACGGTGTAGGCCATCGCGACCACCGACGCCGCACCCTGCTGAAGCAACCGGGTGGCCACGGCGGCCTCCAGGGCCTTGTCGACCGCGCCGGACTGGCAGGCATTGAGCACCACCACCGGCACCTCTGCAGCGGCGAGCACCCGCGCCACTTCGGCCGCAGGCACGTGATCGGCGCCGCCGCCGGGTTTTTCGAACACAAGCACCCCGTGCTCCGGGGAGCCGTCGAAGGTCAGCGGGGCACCGGAACCGGGCGCCGCCCGCCCGGCGAGCACGCCGTGGCCGTCGAAATGCACGATCTGAAACGGCTGTCCGGCCGCCCGCGCGGCCGACAGCTCCTGCTCCAGCCGTTCCAACGTGGGTGGCCGTAAGACCACCAGGTCGACGGTGCCGCGCACCGCCTCCAGCCGTTCCAGCAACGGGCGGGCGATCATCCGGTATCCCACGTCGTCGGCAGCCCGGGGTCGGGAGATCACCATCAGTATCCGCAACCGCGCACCGCCCACCGTGAACGACCGTGGCGAGGTGGCGTCCAGCAGCGATCGGCTCATGCCCATCCGATCCAGCGCTACCGGCGTCGGGCGGGCCGGATCCCACAGCAGCTCCCAGGGCAGGCCGAGCCGGGCCGGCACCGAGGACCGGAACACGATCTCCACATCCCCAGCCGCCCGAGCTGCCACGTAGGCATCCCGGGCCGGGCCTGCACCGAAGAGCGCCGTAAACACCGCCTGTCCCCACTGCGGCAGCCGGGCCGCGACCTGCGGCCCGCGCTCCTCATAGACGCCGAATGGTGCGCGTAGGTAGTCCTCCAGATACCACCGCAGGTCCTCCATCGCGTCGGAGTCCAGCGGCCAGGCCAGCTCGAACGGCGCCCCAGCCGGGTGCGCCGACAGCTCCCCGTCCAGCAGGGTGGACACCGACACCCGCCCGTCGGCACCCAGATCCACCAGCAGCCGATCCGTCACCGCGCCACCCACCCTCACCCACCCGATCGCGCCACGCCACACGCCAGTGGTGGGCAACGCTAGGCGCACCGTGACCGGTACGCGAACACCGGGCTACCCAGAGCTGACGGAATCCACGCCGACCGTTCCAGGCCTTTCAGCCTGCTCGCCAGGGAAGTCGACCCGAGCCTTGCCCTGGATTGTACAATCTGGGGTATGAGCGAATTGCCGATCAGCGAGGCGCGGGACCATCTTGGCGAGATTGTGTCGCGCGCCGAACATGCCCAGGAACGGACGGTGCTGACTCGTCACGGCAAGGCCGTCGCTGCGGTGATCTCCATCGACGATCTGCGGGAGCTGGAGGCGGCGGAGGACGAGGCTGACCTGGCGGCGGCGCGAGACGCCCTGGCGAGTACGGAGCAGCGGGTTCCCCACCGTGAGGTGTTGGCCGAGTACGGCGTCGCCTGAGCGGTGAGTTACGAGATCGAGTGGGCTGGTCCGGCACTTCGTGAACTGCGAAAGCTCGACAAGCCCATCGCCCGCCGTGTCCTCACCGCGGTGACCAAGCTCGGCCAGAATCCCCGCCCGCCCGGGGCTCGGGCGTTGACCGGGTATCCGCAGGGCACGATGCGGCTCCGCATCGGGGACTACCGCGTGGTGTACCTGGTTCGAGACGACGTGGTCCTCGTCACCGTCGTCCGGGTCGCCCACCGTCGTGAGGCGTACCGGGACATGTGATGTCGCGGCCCGCTTAGGCTGGTTAGGGGCGGTTTCAACCGGTCATGGCGACACAATGCTCCGCGATCAGCTTTTCGAAGACTTCGACCGGCTTCAATCCGCTCAGTGTCTTGCGCGGTCTGCCGCTCAGTGTCTTGCGCGGTCTGCCGCTCAGTTCTGCGGCTACTCTATCAAGTTCTTCCTGGGTGTGCAAGGACAGGTCGGTGCCTTTCGGGAAGTACTGGCGGAGCAGCCCGTTAGTGTTCTCGTTGGTGCCGCGCTGCCACGGTGAGTGCGGGTCGCAGAAATAGACGGACAGGCCGGTGCGGACGGTGAACTCGGCGTGGCGGGCCATCTCCTTGCCCTGGTCCCAGGTCACGCTGTTGCGCAGGAACTCCGGCAGCGTCTGCATTTTCCGGGCCAGCAGCGCGGCCACACGCTCGGCGCAGCGATCATAAGGAATCTTGACCAGCATGGTGAAGCGGCTGGTGCGCTCGACCAGGGTGGCGATCTGCGATTTGCCGCCCTTGCCGATGATCAGATCTCCCTCCCAGAAACCGGGCACCGCACGATCATCGGCCTCGGCGGGACGCTCGCTGATGTTGACCATGTCTGGGATCTTTCCCCTGCTCAGGGCCGCCTGGGACCGGGGCCTCCGCCGTGCCCGGCCCTGCCGTAAGGCGAGTTTGAGCTCAGTGCGCAGCTCGCCCCGTGCCTGCAGGTACAGTGTTTGGTAGATGGTCTCGTGGGACACTCTCATCTCCAGGTCGTCGGGGTAGTCCTTCTCCAGTCTTAGGCTGATCTGCTCCGGGGACCACTTCTGTTTCAGGCCCTCGTTCACCGCATCATGCAGCCGGGTCGATTCCACCAGTTTCCGTTCCTTTGGCCGTGTTTTGCGCTGGTCATAATGCTCTTGGGCGGCCACAGCCCGATAGTTGTCGGGACCGCCATTGCGTTCGATCTCGCGTGAGATGGTGCTATGGTGACGACCGAGTTGTTTCCCGATGAAACGTGCCGAATTTCCCCGGCCCAGCTCCCGGGAGATCGTCTCCCGTTCCTGGGCGCACAACGGCTCAGCCCCACTCAATGAAATACCCCCCCAGTAAGACCCCCGGACAGGGGTATCGTAGCAGAGTCAAGATCTGCTAAAATAATTGCCTGTCGCTACGACCGTTTGAGCCCAAGGGGCCATTCCCGCACCATGACTTCATCGCGCGTCGAGCCCAGCTGCGGCCAGGGCGTGGACCAGGTCTTGCGTGGAGTGCCGCCCGGCCCCGCTGGAGGTGCTCGTAGGCCCGGTCGAGATCACCGAGCTTGCGGTAGCACTCGCCGAGGTTGAGGTGCAGCGACGGGGAGAAGCCGCGCACCGGGCTCGTCAGGTCGGCCTGTGCCGCCTACTCGTCGGTGATCAGGCCGGCGGCGGCCAGCGCTCGCAGATCCAGGCCAGTTCCTCGCGCAAGTCATCCGAGACGTCGGCCATGGCATGGGCGAGTGCACAGCGGGGGAAGGGATCGCCGCTCTCGCCGCCGCCGTCGTTCCAGATTTCCTCGCACAGGTAACCCGGGAGGCTGACAACACCAGCGGCCCGGCCGAGGGAGCACCGGAAGCTGGGAACAGCGCGGCCTGTCCGGTCAGGAAGCGGTGGTACTGGTGGAGTTGGTGGTGAGGACTTCGCGGGCGCGGTCGTCGAATTCGCGGGCGGCGCTCTGTCGCAGTCCCAGCGGTCATCTCCGCGGCTTGGCCTGCCGAGTATCGGCTCTGCCCATCCGGGGTTACCGGGGTTGGTAGCGGTTGAAAGCAGCTCACGACGGGGTTGGCGGTACTTGAAGGCCAACCAACGGCACAGGCTGTTCTCAGCAAACGCGGGTAACCTCGGCGGACGTGCAGGCCATGCCCGAAGCCTCCGGAGGAGGTGCCCGTCCCCGGGTGCTTCCGGCTCGGCCCGGGCAGGCCGCGACAGTGATCGCGGCGTTCACCGGTCTGCTCTACCTGGTCGAGGCGGTGGACACCGTGCTCGGCGGTGAGCTGGACCGGGAGGGTATTCAGCCGCGCCGACTGGACGGGCTGGATGGCGTGCTGTGGGCCCCGCTGCTGCACGACGGCTGGCAGCACCTGGTTGCCAACACCGTGCCGGTGCTGGTGCTCGGGTTCTTCGTGCTGGCCGGCGGGGTGGGCCAGTTCGTCGCGGTCACCGCCATGGTGTGGCTCGTCGGGGGCCTGGGCATCTGGCTGGTGGCCAGCGGCGGCACCCACCTCGGCGCCTCGATCCTGGTGTTCGGGTGGCTGGTGTTCCTGCTCGCCCGCGGTTTCTTCGCCCGCAGCCTGGGGCAGATCACGCTGGCGGTGGTGCTCTTCGTCATCTGGGGCGGCATCTTGTGGGGCGTGCTGCCGGGCACTCCCGGCATCTCCTGGGAGGGGCATCTGTTCGGGGCCTTGGGTGGGCTGCTCGCGGCCCGAATGGTCGCCGGCGCTGATCGAGCTCGCTCCAGCCGGGCGTCCAGTCGGTGAGCGACCCCGGGGCCGCTGTGGGGATCTTTGATTCCGGCGTCGGCGGGCTCACCGTGGCCCGCGCGATCGCCGACCAGTTGCCCGGCGAGCGGTTGCATTATGTCGGGGACACCGCGCACGGCCCGTACGGTTCGCTGCCGATCGCGCAGGTCCGCCGCCGCGCCTTGGCGGTGGCCGACCGGCTGGTCGACGGGGGAGTGAAGCTGCTGGTGATCGCGTGCAACACGGCCTCGGCGGCCTGCCTGGCCGATGCCCGGGAGCGCTACCCGATCCCGGTGGTGGAAGTGGTGCGCCCCGCGGTGCGGCGCGCGGTGTGCGTCACCCGATCCGGCCGGGTCGGG
>DASTLT010000271.1:0-4933 GCA_035714625.1 Pseudonocardiaceae bacterium
TGGGGTTGCGACGATCCTCAACGAGGTCGCCAGAGCGTCCAGCGTGGCCGTGGTGGTAGATGAGGAAGCGGTTCCGGTGCGTCCGGAGGTCCGGGGGGCCTGCGAACTACTGGGTATCGACCCGCTCTACGTCGCTTGTGAGGGCCGGATCGTGGTGTTCGTCGACGCCGCGGTGGCCGACGCCGCGGTGGCCGCGTTGCAGGCACATCCACTCGGTGCTGGTGCCACCGTGGTCGGTCGAGTCGCCGAGGATCCACCAGGGCTGGTCCTGCTCAAGACCGGGTTCGGTGGCACCCGGATTATCGATCTGCTGGTCGGTGACCCGCTGCCGCGAATCTGCTGAGTACCCTTCCCGTCAAAGGAGGCATTCTGACTCGAAGCGAGCTGCTCGCTGCGATCATGGCCGATTGGCCTGAGCACGGTGAGCTGGTGTACATCGAACGTCGGGGCGACAGCTACACGCTAGGTCGCACCGGCGCGGGCGGAGTCGTTGCCGGACCGAAGCCCGACGCTCCGCTGCCGGACGCCTGGATCTATTACTCGGGGTGGCAGGCATTTCACAAGGACGACCCGTCGGCCTTTTTCGATGACCTGTTCGCCGAGATGGAGGCGGCGGCCGGGGGCCACGATCGCTGTCGCTGGTCGGTGGATGACCCCTGGCCGCACAAGCACTAATCCGAGTCGAGGTGCGATGGCCTACCGGATCCGAGCGTCCGACCGGACGGCATTCAAGCGCTGCCGCCGGGCGTGGGACCTGGGCTCGCGCAACCGGCAGAACTTCGAGCTGAATGCCGAGCGCGGCGCGGTCGACTTGGACCGGGCGGTGCGTGATGCGCTGGCCGTCTACTACTTCCCCGGTATGTGGGAGTGGAACCGGGCCATCGTGCAACCACTGGTGCACCAGGCGCTGGAGAAGTCGGTTCGGGGCCAGCCCGCGGCCGAGGCTGACGACGCCGCGCTGCAGGATGTGTTGCGCCGCGGCCATGCGTTGCTCGACGGGTACGCGGAATGGGCGCCCACGGTCGACCATTTCACACCGGTGCGGGTGGAGACCGATTTCGAGGTGAACGTCCCCGACCCGGCCGCTCCCGGTGCCGATATGCTGACTCCGCAGGGGGAGCCGATCCGCTACGCCGACCGCGTCGACCTGCTGGCCATCGACGAGGATGACGCTTACTGGGTGATCCAGCATCGACTGGTCACTGGGCACTGGGCTAGCGACGAAGCCCTCCAGTTGGACGAGCGGACGATTGTATGGTGCTGGGCGTGGCCGCTGTTTTACCTCGGGATGCGGGTGGCGGGCACGGTATATAACGAGATCCGGGTCGACTCCAGCGCGTCAGGCACGGTAGCACCGTCGGGGGCACCTAACCCGGTGCAAGTGCGGCATCGGCGAATGTATGCGCGCAGTACGGTCGTTCCGCGGGAACGGGTGCGCTCGGAGGGCAACGACGGGTTCCGCCGGACCCGAATCCCTCGCGGTGAGGCCGAGCTGGCGGTGGCGGGCGCGAGCTTGGCGGCGGAGGCCAGCGCGGCCACCGCCGCGAACCTGCAGATTTATCCCAGCCCGGCTCCGGAGGTCTGCGCGTCCTGCGCGTACACCGCGCCGTGCCTGGTGCTCAATGAAGGCGGGGATGCGGACACCGAGCTGGCCCGGTCCTATCGGCACCGTCCGCCGGAGGAGATCGAGGAGGGCCGGCTCGGCGGTGTCACCTGGTCGATGAACCGCGGTGCAGCGCCGCCCCGGTGGCCGCGCAGCTCATGACCTGGATGGATGGGCAGCGGCAGCGACGGCGACCTGGCCGAGGCTGATACCGCCGTCGTTGGGAGGGACGCGGGAGTGGGTGAGCACCCGAAAGCCGGCCTGCTCCAGCCCGGCCACGGTGCGCTCGAGTAGCAGGACGTTCTGGAACACTCCACCAGACAGTGCAACGGCTGACACTCCCGTCGCGTCCCGCAGCATCCGGCAGATCCGGATGATCGCGTCGGCGACACCGTGGTGGAATCGGGCTGCAATCACCGCCGGGGCCACCCCCGCCTTCAGGTCGTCGACCACGCACCGCACCAGATCCGCGCCGTGCAGCTGCAGCGTGGTTCCCTCGGTCACCGCCGCGGGGTAGCTGCCGGTCTCATCCCGGTCGGCCCGTTGCTCAAGCTCCACGGCGGCCTGGCCCTCGTAGTTGATCGAGTCCCGGACTCCGAGGACCGCCGCTGCGGCGTCGAACAGTCGCCCGGCGCTGGAGGTCAGCGGGGCGTTCACCCCGCGGGCGGCCATGGCCAGCACGGTGTCCCAGTGCTCGATGTTGCGCCGGATCAGCTCGTCCGGGGCTTCCGAGCCGAGGTAGGCCGCGGCCATCCGCCACGGCTGCCGAATGGCCGCGGCCCCGCCGGGCATCGGAACCGGCACCAGATGCCCCAGCCGCCGGAACCCGGTCAGATCGGCCAGCAGGAACTCACCGCCCCACAGAGTGCCGTCGCTGCCGTAGCCCAGCCCGTCGAAGGCCACCCCCAGCACCGGGCCGGTGTCACGATTGTCGGCCAGGCAGGAGGCGATATGCGCATGGTGGTGCTGCACCCCGACGAGCTCGACGTCGGCCAGCTCAAGTGCGTACTTGGTGGACAGGTACTCGGGGTGCAGGTCGTGCGCGACCACCTCGGGCTGCACGTCGAAGAGCCGCCGGAAATGCCCGATGCCCTCGGTGAACGAGCGCAGTGTCTCGTAGTTCTCCAGATCTCCGATGTGATGGGAGACGAAGGCGTGCCGTCCCCGGGCCAGGCAGAAGGTGCTCTTGAGCTCGGCGCCGCAGCCAAGCACCGGCCGGGGCACCGGCCGAGCCAGGGTCAGCGGTTCAGGGGCATAGCCGCGGGACCGGCGGACCGGGAGCTCGGCGCCCCGAAATATCCGCACCACCGAGTCGTCGGTACGCATGTGGATCGCCCGGTCGTGGGTCAGGAAGGCGTCCGCGATCCCGGTCAGCCTGCTGCGGGCGTCGTCGTCCAGGTATGCGATCGGCTCGTCGGAGACGTTGCCACTGGTCAGCACGATGGGCGCGGCAGTGGCACGCAGCAGCAGGTGATGCAGCGGGGTGTAGGGCAGCATCAGACCCAGCGAGCGGTTTCCAGGGGCGACCGCCGGAGCGACCGGAGCCTGCGGGCGACGCGGCAACAGCACGACGGGCCGGCGCCACCCGGTCAGCACCCGCTCGCCCACCGGGTCGATCACGCACAGCCGGTGGGCGAGGTCCAGGTCGGCCACCATCACTGCGAATGGCTTGTCCTCGCGGTGCTTGCGGGCGCGCAGCTCGGCGGTTGCAGCGGTGTCGGCGGCCAGCGTCGCGACGTGGTAACCACCGAGTCCCTTGACCGCCAGTACTGACCCGCTGTGCAGCAGCGCGGCAGCGGCCCGGATCGGATCGCCGGGCAGCTCTACCCCCCTTGCATCGATCAGGCGCAGCCGCGGCCCGCAAGCGGGGCAGCACACCGGCTGGGCGTGGAAGCGCCGGTCGGCGGGATCGTGATACTCAGCCGAGCAGGCCGCGCACATCGCGAACGGCGCCATCGTGGTGAACGGGCGGTCGTAGGGCACGTCGCGCACGATGGTGAACCGCGGGCCACAGTTGGTGCAGTTGATGAACGGGTAGCCGAACCGGCGGTCGGCCGGGTCGGCCAGCTCGCGCAGGCAGTCCGCGCAGGTCGCGCTGTCTGCAGAGACCAGGGTGTCGCGCTGGCCGGAGGTGTCGCTGGCCACGATGTGAAACCCTGGCTCTCCGGTGGGGGCCAGTGGGCTGGTTCGCACCTGCTCGATGACGGCCAACGGCGGAGCCTCGGCGGGCAGCGCGGCTAGGAACTCGCTGACCGCCTGCTGCATCCCCTCCACTTCGACGAAGACCCCCGCGGTGTCGTTACCGACCCGGCCGGAAAGGCCGAGCCGATGTGCCAACCCGTGCACGTAGGGCCGGAACCCCACGCCCTGCACGACACCTTCGACCCGGACCTCGACTCTGACACATGGCTGCACCCAAAGATTCTCTACCCCTTGACACGATCTCCGCACGGCACTGCACTAGATTTCCAGTTGAGGAGGTCACGGTGCATGAGATGGCGATCACGCAGAGCATCGTGGACGCGGTGTGTGAACGGATGGGCGAGACCCAGGTGCAGCGGATCTGCCTGGAGATCGGCAGGCTGTCGGGAGTAGTGGCCGATTCGGTCCGGTTCTGCTTTGATCTCGTCACCGAGGGCACCATCCTTGAGGGTGCGGCGTTGGAGATCGTCCAGCCCTCCGGGCAGGCCCGCTGCCGGGACTGCGGGGCTGAGTTCGCGGTGGACGACTTACTGGTGCTGTGTGAGTGTGGCAGCGCGAACCGGGAACTGCTCGCCGGCGAGGAACTACGGATCCGGGAAGTAGAGGTGCTGGCCTGATGTGTGCGACGTGTGGCTGCTCCGGAGGTGCCGTCACCATCGAAGGTCTTGATCATAGTCACGAGCACGAACCGGGACATGACCCCAACCATGGACACAGCCACGGACACGGCCATACGCATGACCACGGGCCTGGTGCGGGCCATGGTCCCGGGCATCCCGAGCCGGAGACCCGCACCATCACGCTGGAGCAGGCCGTGCTGGCCCGCAATGATGCGCTGGCCGAGCGCAACCGCGAGTGGCTGGCGCAGCGCGGCATCCTGGCGGTGAATCTGATGAGCTCGCCCGGCGCGGGGAAGACCACGTTGCTGGAGCGCACCATCCGCGAGCTCGGCGCGCAGTTGGCGGTCTCGGTGGTCGAGGGTGATCAGGAGACCGTGCTGGACGCGGATCGGATCCGGGCCACCGGGGCGCCTGCCGTCCAGATCAACACCGGGTCAGGTTGCCATCTCGACGCCGAGATGCTCGCTGGGGGCCTGAAGACACTGGATCCCCAGGACGGCTCGGTGGT
>DASTLT010000272.1:0-13598 GCA_035714625.1 Pseudonocardiaceae bacterium
CCCGACCCGCTGCCCCGTCCTGAGCAGTACCCCGATCACCCATCCCCGGCCACCGCAGACACCGACGATGACGGGCCCATCCTGGAACGGCCGCCTCCCGAGCCAGACCCACCGGAGCCGGCGGACGAACCACCGGAGCGATCGGACGAACCACCCCCGTTCTAACCCCCGCCGTGAGGCGATCATCGGGCGGTGCTGGCTGAGATTGTGCTGCCCGGCTGAGCGCGGCAGCGGGCACTGCCCCGGTTAGTGCTCGGCGTGCTGGCCCTGAGCGAAGATGGTCGTCACGCCCGGGAGTTCGGGCGCTTCGCCGAGCTGAGCGGCCAGCTCGCGTACTCCTGCGTCCAGGGAAGTGCGGGGCACGTAGCCCAGTGCGCGCAGCTTCGAGATGCCAGCCACCAGCCTGTAGGTGTCCTGGGTGACCTGCGGCAGCTCCTCGATCACCGCAGGACGCCCGGTGGCGGTGCCGATGGTGGTGGCAAGCTCGCGCATGGACACCTCCTGGCCGGATCCGATATTGAACACCTCGCCGGCAGGAGCCAGATCAGCAATCAGCAGCAGGGCAGCGACCACGTCACTGACGTGGACAAAGTCCCGGGTCTTGCGGTCGGCGTCACCGACTACCTGGATCGGGCGATGATTGAGGTGCCAACGCAGGTAGCGCGAGACTTCGACAAGCGCGATGCGCGGGTTCTCACCGGGACCGTAGACGCAGAACGGTCGTCCCGCGACAACCGGGAGACCGGAGCTATGGAACAGCGAGCGGCTGATCACCTCGCCGGCTAATTTGGAGGCGCCGTAGGGGATGAAAGGCTGGGTAGGGTGATCCTCGTCCATCGGGAACCGTTGCGGGACGCCGTAGACCGACGCCGATGACATGTAGACCAGGCGACGGGCGCCGCCGCAGGCTGCCGCCTCGAACACGTTGAACGTCCCGGTGACATTGGTCTCGAAGTCGAAGCGCGGGTTGGTGACGGAGAACGTCCCGTTGGAGTTGGCCGCCAGGTGGAACACCAGGTCGGCGCCGGCGAGGGCTTTGGTGGTCTGGTCGGCGTCCCGGATGTCGGCGAGTACCAGCGTGGCACCAACCGGAAGGGCACTCTCGGACGCTGTCAGGGCGTTGTCCACGACGGTCACGTCCAGGCCGAGCGCGAGCAGACCTCGAACCACATGCCGTCCGATGAAGCCCAGCCCCCCGGTGACCACGACCTTCTCATAGCCCTCAAGCACGAACTGATCGTAAAGCACCCGCCCGAACCTGCTACAGCCGGTCATTCCCGCGACGGCCAGCGCTGCGCGGTCAGCCTGGGTGGACGGCCTCGAGGTAGGCACGGGCGTTGCGGACGGTCTCGGTCAGCGAGTCACCGCCGAATTTCTCCAGCGCGGCGTCCGCCAGCACCAGAGCCACCATGGCCTCGGTGACCACGCCCGCCGCCGGCACCGCGCAGACGTCGGAGCGTTGGTTGATCGCAACGGCCGGCTCGCCGGTCACGACATCAACGGTGGCCAGCGCCCGGGGCACGGTGGAGATCGGCTTCATGGCCACTCGTACCCGCAGTACCTCCCCGTTGGTCATGCCACCCTCCAGGCCACCAGCCCGGTTGGTGGCGCGCACCACACCGCCGGGTCCCGGTGCCATTTCGTCGTGCGCCGCACTGCCCCGGCGCCGCGCGGTGGTGAACCCGTCGCCGATCTCGACACCCTTCATCGCCTGGATGCTCATCAGCGCGCCCGCCAGCCGGGCGTCCAACCGACGGTCGGCATGCACAAAGGAGCCCAGCCCGACCGGCAGTCCGTAACCAAGGACCTCCACCACCCCGCCCAGGGTGTCGCCATCTCTCTTGGCCGCGTCCACCTCGGCGACCATGGCGGCTGAGGCTGCCTGGTCGAACACCCGTACCGGGCTGGCATCGATCCGCTCCAGGTCACCGGGGCCGGGCAGCACGCCTGCTGGGGCCGCCACCTCTCCCAGCGACACCACGTGGGAGAGCACCTCAACGCCCAGAGCCTGGTGCAGGAATGCCTTGGCGAGCGTGCCCAGCGCGACCCGGGAGGCGGTCTCCCGGGCACTGGCCCGTTCCAGCACCGGCCGGGCGTCCTCGAAGCCGTACTTGGTCATTCCAGCCAAGTCGGCGTGTCCGGGACGGGGACGGGTGAGCGGTGCGTTACGAGCCTGCGCGGCGAGCACGTCGGGGTCCACCGGGTCGGCCGCCATTACGGTCTCCCACTTGGGCCACTCGGTGTTGCCGATCCGGATCGCAACCGGGCCACCGAGGGTGCGCCCGTGCCGGACCCCGCCCAGCAGCTCCACCTCGTCGGCCTCGAACTTCATCCGCGCGCCCCGGCCGTGCCCGAGCCGGCGACGGGCCAGCTCGGCCTGCACGTCCTTGGAGGTGATCTCGACCCCGGCGACCAGGCCCTCGAGCACGGCAACCAGGGCAGGGCCGTGGGACTCCCCGGCGGTGATCCAGCGCAACACCTCGCCATCGTCGCACGCCCCGCTCCTCGCCCAGGCAGGCCGGGTCGGCCATCTTGCCCGGCTCTGCCAGATCCTGCGGTGCCCGTTCCTGCGGGGACCGGATCTCCTGCATTGACACGACGGTGACGGGCTCGAGCCACGGCCGGGCCACACCTGAGCTGGCGGTGCCCGACACTGTCGGTGGCCAGCGAGAGACTGCTGCCGTGTCACACTGGAGGTCGAACTCGAAGCGGAGGTGGCAACTGTGGCCGCGCCCCAACCCGGACCGGTGGTGCATTCCGGTCCGTGGACGCTGGACGAGTGGCTGGCGCTGCCCGAAGGCCCGCCCTACACCGAGCTCGTCGACGGGTTGCTGGTCATGAGCCCGGTCTCAGCGTACCGGCACCAGCGGTTGATGGTGCGGTTGTGGCAACAGCTCGACGCGGCGGCACCGGCGCAATACGAGGTCATGCCAGAGGCGAACGTGGCGCTGGGCGGAGACCGGGCACTGATCCCGGACTTCTGCATCATCGACCGGCCGGGGTTCGACGGTCTCATTCTCCCGGCCCGGCACGTGGTGCTCGTCGGTGAGATCGCCTCGCCGTCCACCCGCCTCTACGACCGGACAACCAAGCGCGCGCTGTATGCCGATGCCAGGATTCCCTATCTGCTCTTGGTCGATCCGAGTTGCCAACCACCCTCGGCAGGGTGTTACGAGCTGCTGGACGGCAGTTACGTCGAGCGGGTCCGCAGCGAGGACGGACTCCTGCTACTCGACCGACCGTTCCCGGTCCGGCTCACTCTGACACTTCCCCCGCCCCCGACACTTCCCCCGCCCTCGACGCCAGGCTGACACCTGGGCCGCCGGACCGGACTAAGAGCCTGTTGGTAAAGGGGGTCAGGTGATTGATCTGGTAGATGGGTGGCGATCTGATCACGTACGGCGCGTCGGTACCGAACGCGGGGCGGGCTCTTGGTAAGCGTCACGGGATCGAGTGGCGGGCGTTGCCGGTGGACTTCCCGCGCTGGTAGGCGATGCGGACGCGCAGCGTGAGCAGCGTGATCTCCGGTGGGGAGCCGACGCGAGCGGGCGGCCCCCAGAACCCGACACCGCGGGTGACGTAGAGCCAGGTCGGCCCGACCCGGACCAGACCGGCGAGCACCGGCTGGTCGAGCAGCGCGAGGTGGGTGATCGGCCAGAGCTGGCCGCCGTGGGTGTGCCCGGAGATCTGCAGGTCGACCCCGGCCCTGGCGGCGTGGGCGACCATCACCGGCTGGTGACACAACAGCACCACCGGCCGGGAGGGATCGCGGCCGGCGAGCGCGGCGTCGAGGTTGAAACCGTGGCCCGGCTCGCCGGAACCGCCGGCCGTGCGGTCGTCGCAGCCGGCGAGGTCGAGGACGGCCGGGGCGTCAGCGGAACCCCGGCGCAGCTCGACGCGCTCGTTGCGCAGCACCCGCACGCCCAGCGACGGCAGGAACTCCACCCAGCCGCGCGCCCCGGAGAAGTACTCGTGGTTGCCGGTCACGAAGTACGTCGGAGCGCTCAGGTCGGCCAGCGGCCGGGCGGCCTCGCCCAGCTCCTCCACGGTGCCGTCGACGAGGTCGCCGACCACGGCCACCACGTCCGGCGCCGCAGCGTTGATCGTGGCGACGAACCCGGCGAGGTCGGCGCGGCCGACCAGCGGGCCGAGATGGAGGTCCGAGACCGCGGCGATCGTGAAGCCGTCGAACGCCGGGGCGAGCCGGTCCAGCACGATCTCGCGGCGCTCCACCCGGAGTCGCCGCGCCGCGACCACGCCGTAGCCAACCGTGCCGACGGCGGTGAGGGCCGCGGCGCCGGCGATCATCCGGGCGAGGAACCTGCGGCGGCTTTCGGAGAGCCGTCCGCGCACGACCCACACGACTACCCGCACCAGTTCGCCGACCAGCAGCAGGACGGTGAGGTACAACGCGACCGCGAGCCAGAGGTAGCCGACGTAGTGCAGTGGCCGGACGACGTCCACCGGCAGGCCGCGCCGGGTGAGGAATGCGGCCACGACCGCGAACCCCAGCAGCGTGACCAGCGCGACCCCCGCCCGCCGCGCCCGGCGGGACGCGGTGACCGCGCGGAAACCACGCTGGTACACGTAGACGTGCACCAGCGCGATCACACCCAGCACGAGCGCCACGAAACCCACGTCCGCCATCTTCCCGGCCTGCGACGCCGAGGGGGCTCAGATGAAGCACCGTCGCCCCGAGCCGCTGGCCTCGGGAAGGGTAGACGTCGCCCCGCAAAGCCGTCCCGTCCGCCGCGTCCCACGGTTACGGTTACGGTTGCGGCATGCGGATCCGGGTCATCGACGCCTTCACCGACCGGCCGTTCGCGGGCAACCCCGCCGCCGTGTGCCTGCTGGCGGCCGGCCCCTGGCCGGACGAGACGTGGATGCAGCAGGTGGCAGCGGAGATGAACCTCTCCGAGACCGCCTTCGCTTACCCGCTGCCCGGAGACGCCGCCGCCGACTGGGCGCTGCGCTGGTTCACTCCTGCCGTCGAGGTCGATCTGTGCGGGCACGCCACCCTGGCCACCGCGCACGCGCTGCACCACGACCAGGGTGTCCCGGGCACCGTCCGGTTCAGCAGCCGCAGCGGTGTCCTGATCACCCACACCCACGACGACGGCACCGTCACCCTGGACTTCCCCGCCGCACCACCCACCGACATGCCGGTCCCCGACGGTCTCGCCGCAGCCCTCGGCGTCACACCCGACACCACCTACGGCACCGGGGCGCTGCGGGATCTGCTCGCGGTCCTGCCCGATGAGGCGACCGTTCGCGCGCTGGCCCCCGATCTCACCACGCTGACCCGCCTGAGCCGCCGTGACGGCATCCGCGGGGTCATCGTCACCGCCCCGGCGTCCGATCCGAGCCGGGGCTACGACTTCGTCTCCCGCGTCTTCGCCCCCGCGGTGGGCGTCCCCGAGGACCCGGTGACCGGCAGCGCCTACACCGCCCTGGCCCCCTACTGGTCAGCCCGCCTCGGCCGGACCAGCCTCACCGGGCTGCAGGTCTCGGCCCGCACCGGCGTGGTGCGCACCGCCGTGCACGGTGACCGCGTCCACCTCACCGGCCACGCCGTCACCGTCGTGGACGGCGTCCTCCGGCACACCGGCTGAGAATGTCCGCCGTCCGGTGGCGTGCGCACGTCCCGGCCGCACCGTCCTGACCTCCTATGATCTCGGCATGACGACGCCAACGCGGCAGGAGCTGCGCGCCTGGTCCGCTGCGCTCACCCTCGGCCCGCTGGACCCGACCGACCCGAACGAGAAACGGTACGTCCCGCTGACCGACGCCGGGCGGGGTGCGGTCGATGAGCTGCTGGCGACGATCGAGCTGGCGTTCGACACCATCACCCAGCTGCTCTCCGGCCCGTCCGGCTCGGGCAAGACCACCGAGCTGAACCGGCTGCGCGGCGAGCTGGCGCAGGCCGGGTACCACGTCGCGCTCTTCGACATCGGCAGCTACGTCAACGAGTCCTCGCCGATCGACGTCACCGAGTTCCTCATCGCGCTGGCCCTCGGCGCGCACGACGTGCTCGGCGCCCCCGACACCGCCCGCGGGCCGGGATTCGGCGCCAGGTTGCGTCGCCTCCTGGACCGGCTCAAGATCTCCGTCGACGTCCCCGGTCTGTCCGCCACGGTGTCACCGGACGGCCTGGCGGTCGAGGCGATGGGCGCGGCGGTCGAGGTCGAGCTGCAGCGCGAGCTGAAGAGCAGCGAATCAGTCGTGACGGAGCTGCGCCGCAAGCTGACCTACCACATCGGCCGGCTCTACGAGGAGGTCGCGGACTTCCTCACCACGCTGCTGCCGGCCGACGACCCCGGCCAGGGCTCGGTGCTCATCGTCGACGGTCTGGAGAAGCTGCGCGGCACCAGCGAGAACGACGTCGCGGTGCAGGAGTCGGTGCAGGCGCTGTTCGTCGCGCACGCCAGCAAGCTCAGGTTCCGCTCCCACCACATGGTCTACACCGTGCCCACCTACCTGCAGTTCACCGCGCCGGGGGCGCTGCCCTACGACTCCCGGGTGCTGCCAGTTCCGGTGCCGCACGTCCGGCCGCGACCTGGCGAGGCCGAGCACACCGTCGCCAAGACGATCGCGGAGCTGCGGGACGTGGTCGCCCGCCGCCTCCCAGTCGACCGGCTCTTCACCGACAAGCAGCTCGATGCGATCATCCAGGCGTCCGGGGGTCACCTGCGTGACCTGTTCACGCTGCTGCGTCAGGTGGTCAACCTGCTGCTGCGCCGGTCGCTGACGCCACCGCTGGACGACGAGCACGTCGAGGAGGCGATCGCCCTGGTGGCGCACGACTTTCTGGTGATGACAGCGGAGCAGGAGGCGTTCCTGCGCCAGGTGGCCTCCGGGAGCGGCACGGTCCGGCCCGCGGCGTCCGAGGTGCAGCTCATGGCCCGGCTGTTGCAGAGCCACATGCTGCTCGGGCACCTCAACGGTCAGGACTGGTACGAGGTGCACCCGCTGGCCCGCAGGGCGCTCGGCCTGCCGTGAACCCGCGAGACCTGCTCGCCAGGGTCGAGCCATGAACCCTGAGCGGCAAGCGGCCCGGAGCCTGCCCCGGGACGCCGAGGCGGTCTGGGAGCGGTTGCGGGCCCAGTTCGTGCTGCACGACGGGTTCTGGCTGGCGTTCCTGTTCGGCGCCCAGGCACCGGACGTCGCCGAGCTGGTGGCCCGCACCCGCGACCAGGCCCGCACGCAGGTTAAGCACGTCGCCACCGTCACGTTGACCGAGCTGGCGGGTGAGACCGCAGTGCTGCGCGCGCTGCTCACCCCGCACCCGGCCGACCTCGCCGCGACCTGGGTGCTCGACGACGAGACCGTCCCGGCCGACCGGATACGGCTGTGGTCCCGGCTGCTGCGCCGGCTCAACGAGCGGCGCGACGCGCTGACCACCGCTCACCCGGCCGCGCTGCTGCTGGCCTGCCCGGCGGGTTCGCTGCCGCTGGTCCGCGACACCGCCCCGGACCTGTGGTCGTTCCGCAGCCTCACGGCGACGCTCGGCCCGGGAGTCGACCTCACCGCAGTGATACCCGCCGTACCCGAAGCGCCGTCGCCGGGCCGCAGCGAGTTCACGCCGGTGCCGGGCCAGCCCATCCAGCCCTCGCCCGCGGTGGGGGCGCTGCTGCGGCCGGCAGCGAGCGCCTTACGGTCCGGCAGCGTTGACGCCGCGCTGGCCGCGAGCCTTGACGCACTCACGGCGTCGTCGAGCCCGGACGACACGCTGCTCGCGCATGCCTGGCTGGCCCAGGTACGGGCCGAGCAAGACGAGCCAGCCGAGGCCGCCCGGCACGCCCGGATCGCGCTGGCGGGCCGGCGGCCGTTCGAACTGGACACCACAGTGGCCCTGCTGGAGATCCTGTCCGGCTCGCTGGATCGGGAGAGTGCGCTCGCCGCCGCCGTAGACCTGGTGGAGCTGCGCCGCGAGCTGGTGCGACGCCACCCGGACTCGCCCACAACGCTGCGTGACCTGTCGGTTTCCCTGAACAAGGTCGGGACCATCCAGCAAGAACGCGGCCAGCTCGACGAGGCACTCAACGCCTACACCGAATCCCTCGCCCTGGCCCGCCGCCTCCGCACCAGCTACGGCGACACCCCCCAATCCCTGCGCGACCTGTCAATCTCCGAGAACAACGTCGCCAGCATCCAGGAACAACGCGGCCACGTCGCCGACGACGGTCCCGAGACTTGTGGAAGTTGAGTGATGCCTGGAGGGCGAGCAGCAGTTCCTCCGCCAGAATCAGGGAAGGCTCGCTTGGCCCTCTGCGCCGAGGTCAGCGGCGCCGGTACGCGGTGGAGCGGTGGGCGATGTCGAGGACCTGGACCTTGCGGTGGTCGAGATCGACGCGATAGATGCCCCGCCGCGCACCCAGGCAACCCGCCACCGGTCCGGCCAACGGCTTGCCCCCCCGAAGCGGGTTCTCCGCCAGCGGTCCGTCGAGAAAATCCAGCACAGCAGCCGCCACTGCCTCCGGCGACCGCTCGGCCAAGGCCCGCCGCGCCGCGGGCTGGACCCCGACGTCGAACCGCCCAGCCGAATGCGTGCTCACGCTCCCGCGCGGCGGCAGGCAAGGTCAGTGTGCAGCTCGGTGCCAGTTGCGCCAGGATCACCGGGCTCTAGGCTGGCGGGACTCTCGGGGACCTGTCGTCCCTGTCCCTAGCAACAGTGCGCCCTGCAACGAGGCTGGGGCGGGTCGCAGGCGTCCCTGGGGCGGATCAGGGTGTTATCTGCCCGTACTCTTGGCTACACTTGATCCATGACTGCCCTGCCGCTTGGTGCCGTGCGTGATCGTCTTTCTGAGGTGGTATCGGAGGTGGAGCGCACCCACCACCGGGTCACCATCACCCGGCATGGTCACGCGGCGGCCGTTCTGATCTCTCCCGACGATCTGGCGGCGCTGGAGGAGACCATCGACATCCTCACCACACCGGAAGCATCGGCAGCCATCGCGGAAGGCATCGCCGACGCCAACGCCGGGCGCTTCGCCGACGCTGAGGCGATCAAGGCCAAGTTCCGGTAGTGACCGAACGGGTCAACGGCTACCAGATCAAGATCACTGCACGGGCCGCACGCGATCGCGACCGCCTGCCGGAGAAGGTCGCCGCCGCATGCGTGGAGTTCATCTTCGGCGTCCTCGCTGCCCACCCTCAACGACTGGGCAAGCCGCTCGCCGGACCCCTTGCCGGTCAGTATTCCGCCCGGCGGGGTACCTATCGCGTGATCTACCGAATCCGCGACTCCTCCATCGAGATTGTTCACGTCGGCCACCGCGCGGACTCGTACCGGCAGTAATGGGGCAGGTTTGGCACACCGCCCTCCGGTATGGGCCGGTCGAGGAGTCGGGCGACGGTTGCGGGGCTGTCGCCGAGGACGAGCAGGAGCCAGCCAGGGCCGTCGAGTGGCGAGCAGGCCCAGCGCAGTCCGGGTTCCTCCCCGGCGCCCTCCGGTGGCCGGCCGATGCCCTCCCCCACCGCCACCACCGCCCCGATCGCGCGGGCACCTCCGGTACCTGCCGGGCCGGTCAATGCGGCATCGGCACCGTCCAGCAGCAGGGTGTGGGCCAGCAGCGGGACGCCATCCCGTGCCACGGTGAGTTCCCCGGAAAAGCGGCCGCCGCGCTGACCCGCACGGCCGAGAACCGCCAACTCGCGCAGCATGACCCGAGCGTCGCGGTGCAGCGTGACGGCCATGGTGCTGCGCAATTCCGCGCCGTCACAGATCACGGTGGGTTCCGGGCGCCAGTCCAGCACCGCCCCGTCGGCAAGATCGGCTGCCACGGTCCATCGCGCCGCCGCTTCCAGGTGGCCGGGCTGGACCACGGTGGCCGCCGCAGCGCATACCTGCAGCGCAATTCCGGGGCCGACGTGGACGGCCAAGCCGAGATCATCGCCGCCTAGGGGACCACCCGCGGCCTGCACCAGGTGCACGCGGCGCGGGCCGGTCGGCCGGAGCACGACCGGAGGAGCCGAGCGCCACCGCAGCCGTGGGCCATCAGGCCCGGGCCGGACCGTCAGCTCCGCGCGCGTTCTCACTGGCGGGAAGCTGACCGCAGCAGGCTGCGCACCCAGGCCACTATGGGGGTGGCGTCGGGTTGGTCGCGGAGGGAGATGAGCACGGTGGGGCGGCTTTCCCGGACTGCCTCGGCGTCGCGGCGCATGACGTCCAGATCCGCGCCGACCAGGGTGGCGAGGTCAGTCTTGTTGATCACCAGCAGGTCGGAGCGGGTGACGCCGGGGCCGCCCTTGCGGGGCACCTTGTCGCCGCCGGCCACGTCGAGGACGAAGATCTGGGCGTCGACCAGGCCGTAGCTGAAGGTCGCGGTGAGGTTGTCCCCGCCGCTTTCCACCAGCACCAGGTCGGGGTCGTGCCGCGCGGTGAGCTCCTCCACCGCGTCCAGGTTGGCGGTGATGTCGTCGCGGATCGCGGTGTGCGGGCAACAGCCGGTGCGCACCGCCCGGATCCGCTCGTCGGGCAGCACCCCGTGCCTGCGCAGGAAGTCAGCGTCCTCGGTGGTGTAGATGTCGTTGGTCACCACCACCAGCGACAGCTCGTCGCGCAGCGCCCGGCACAGCGCAGCGACCAGCGCCGTCTTGCCGCCGCCGACCGGACCTCCGATGCCGATCCGTAGCGCGCGTCGGTCCCGGGGTCCCGCCGCCGGGGCCAGCATCTCGTCGATCTCGCCGTGATGATGGGAACCGTCACGAGGCAAAGAGGGTCACCTCCGTGCGGGCATGCAGTTCGGCCAGCACCTCCGGCAACGGTGTACTGGTGCTGGGCAGCAGGCGGGTGTCCTGTCGGGTGACCGCCTCGCCCGCGATCTGAGTCGCCGCCAGCACGGCCAGCTCGACGGACTGGCTCATCCTCGCCTGCACGGCAGATACCGTGATCGGATCCAGCCCGAGCAGTCGGACCGCGGCCGAGCACGCCCCGCCGAGCAGGTGGTGCAGCGCCAGCAGCGCCGCCACGCCAGGTCCGTCCCCGGCGGCGGTGACCACGGCCCCGAGCACCAGCGGGTGGTGCGATCGCCTGCCGGTCGCCCACAGTCCGTCCAGGGCAGCCGATGGCCAGACCCGCCGTGCCGTGCGCAGCAACGCCGCACCCTGGGACCGGGAAGCCTCCCGCAGCGCGGCCGACGGGATGCGCGCGTTCACCGCACCATCCCAGCGGGCCCATTCAACCGTCGGGTCGGCCGCTAGCAGGCAGCCTGCGGCAGCGACGGCGGCGACCACCGGTCCGGTGCCGCGCAGCCGGCCAGCCAGGAACAAAGCCAGGTCGGCCTCGTCGCGAAGCAGGCCGCGAGCCACGGCCGCTTCCACCCCGCCGGAGTGCGCATGCCCCCCGGTGGGCAGCCGCGAGTCGGCCAGCAGCAGCGATCCGGGCGTCATCAGAACAGGAAGTAGCGCTGGGCCAGGGGCAGCTCCACCGCTGGGTGCGGCTCGACCACCTCGCCGTCGATGCGGACGGTGAATGTCTCGGGATCCACCTCGATGCGCGGCAGCGCGTCGTTGAGCGGCAGGTCAGTCTTGCGCAGCGCGCGGGTGTCGCGCACCGGCACCAGCCTGCGCCGCACCGCCAGCCGGTCGGCGAGGCCATCCCGCACCGCGGCCGGAGCGACGAAGTGCGCCGACGTGGCGGCGGTGGTCGGGGCGGCGGCACCGAACATCGGCCGGGGCAGCACGGGTTGCGGGGTGGGGATGGACGCGTTGCAGTCACCCATCGCCGCCCACGCGATCATGCCGCCCTTGAGCACCAGGCTGGGCCGCACCCCGAAGAACGCGGGCTGCCACAGCACCAGGTCGGCCAGCTTGCCCACCTCCACCGAGCCGATCTCGCCATCCAGGCCGTGCGCGACCGCCGGGCAGATCGTGTACTTGGCCACGTAGCGCCGGGCGCGCAGGTTGTCCGACGTCGGCGGGTCCCCGGCCAGCGCCCCGACCCGGGCTTTCATCACGTGCGCGGTCTGCCAGGTGCGCAGGATCACCTCACCGACCCGGCCCATCGCCTGCGAGTCCGACCCGATCATCGAGATGGCCCCGAGGTCATGCAGCAGGTCCTCCGCCGCGATGGTGGACGGGCGGATCCGGCTTTCGGCGAAGGCCAGGTCCTCGGGCACCGTGGGGTTGAGGTGGTGACAGACCATGAGCATGTCGAGGTGCTCGTCGACGGTGTTGACGGTGTGCGGCCGGGTCGGGTTGGTGGAGCTGGGCAGCACGTGCGGCTGGCCGGCGACGGTGATGATGTCCGGAGCGTGCCCGCCCCCGGCCCCTTCGGTGTGGTAGGCGTGGATAGTGCGCCCGGCGATCGCGGCCAGCGTGTCGGCGACGTAGCCGGCCTCGTTGAGGGTGTCGGTGTGGATGGCCACCTGCACCCCGGTCTCGTCGGCGACCCGCAGGCAGGTGTCGATCGCCGCTGGGGTGGATCCCCAGTCCTCGTGCAGCTTGAACCCAGCGGCCCCGGCGGTGACCTGCTCGCGCAGCGCCTGCTCGCCGACGGTGTTGCCCTTGCCCAGCAGGGCGATGTTCACCGGCAGCTCGTCCAGCGACTCCAGCATCCGGGCCAGGTACCAGGCCCCCGGGGTCACCGTCGTCGCCTTGGTGCCTTCGGCGGGGCCGGTACCACCACCGATCAGGGTGGTGACCCCGGAGCCCAGCGCCTCGGGCACCTGCTGCGGACTGATCAGGTGCACGTGGCAGTCCACCGCCCCGGCGGTGAGGATCAACCCGTTGCCCGCGATGATCTCGGTACCCGGCCCGATGACCAGCGCGGCACCGACCCCGTCCATGATGTCAGGATTGCCGGCCTTGCCCAGCCCGACGATCCGGCCGTCGCGCACCCCGACGTCGGCCTTGACCACCCCCCAGTGGTCCAGCACCACCGCCCCGGTGATCACCAGGTCCGGCGCGCCTTCGACCCGGGACGCCCGGGACTGGCCCATCGACTCCCGGATCACCTTGCCGCCGCCGAAGACCACTTCGTCGCCGCCGTGGCGGCCGCGGCAGCGGTCCTCGGTGACCTCCAGCAGCAGGTTCGTGTCGGCCAGCCGTACCCGGTCGCCCTCGGTGGGGCCGTAGAGGGTGGCGTAGCGGCTGCGCTCCACCGTCCACCGGCTCCCGACCCCTCCACCCGGTGATCTCGGGCCCGGGTCTGGCACGTCCAGCCGCAGCCCGGGTACCGTCCCGGTGCCACCCAGGGGCACCACCCGCACCACCCGCTCGATGCCGGGCTCGAAGCGCACCGACGTGCCCGCGGGCACCGCGAGCCGCACCCCGGTGGCGGCAGCCCGGTCCATCTGCAGCGCCGGGTTCGCCGCCGCGAGGTGATAGTGCGACCCCACCTGGATGGGCCGGTCGCCGGTGTTCAGCACGGTCAGCTCGGTGCCCTGGTGCGGTCCCAGCACCACGGGGTCGTCGGACAGCAGCAGCTCACCGGGCACCACCGGCCCGGCCTGCGGGGCGCTGATGGCTCTACCTTCCCTTCGCACGGTGGATCCCGGCAGGGAGCGCTTGCGGCGCTTGTCCTGTGAGGACTGAGGTGAGACGGCGCCCCTGCCGGGACCCGGCGAAGGCCTGACGCCCAGGAGGGTGTCGTCCCA
>DASTLT010000273.1:0-7757 GCA_035714625.1 Pseudonocardiaceae bacterium
GCGCTCGGGATGGCCACCCTTCGCCGACAACCCGACAATGGTTCCGCGATCCTGCACAGCGACCATGGTACACAAGACACGTCCTGGGCGTTCGGGCAACGGCTCCGCGCCGCCGGACTGCTCCCGTCGATGGGCACGGTCGGGGATTGTTACGACAATGCCATGAGGGAATCCTTCTGGGGCACCTTGCAACTGGAGGTGCTCGACTCCAGGCCCTGGGAAACACGCGCTGAGCTTGCCACCGCCATCTTCGAGTGGAGAGAATGCTGGTACAATACCGAGCGGCGGCATTCCAGCCTCGGAATGCTCAGTCCGGTTGAGTTCGAAGCCGTCACACCGCCCCACACGTCCACCAGGATGATCACTAACCCCACACCGTGGGTGTCCGTGCTACGGGGTCAAGCTCAATTCGTCTCACCGCAGTCACCCTCCGACAAACCCGGACTGTAGTGTTCAGGCAAGACCACGTTGCTTTGCCGCACTGCATTGGATTTTTGTCAGCGACGCTCACGCAAGCAGCCGCTGCCGGTGCTGCTCTATCTGCGAGACCGCGTCGAAGCGATCGTGCAGGCTGGGGCTACCGAACTGACCCTGGCGAGTGTTGCCGCGTCGGTGCCTTGAATGGCGGGGAAGATCCCTGTCGAATGGTTTGAGCGGCGCCCTCGACCGCGGTCGGTGCTGGACGGGCTTGACGAGGTGGTTACCGAGGAGGACCAGCAGAAAGTCGTCATCTGGATACAGCGACAGATTGAACGCTATCCGCCCAACGACTATTTAATCACCTCCCGTCCGTATGGGTATTTCGCCAATCCATGGAACAAGGCCGATGTCCTTTCAGTGGGATGGCCCTTCAACCGGCGCGCTAAAGAAACCGCAGGTCTAACGGGTGTACACTCCACGTGCACAGTACATTGTGACTTTTTTTAAGGGCGTTGGCTCTTGTGTTTGCCAGGCGAGGGCCGTGGTCAGCAGGAAGACGAGGACCAGGGCCGTCGACTGCAGCGGGGTCGGGTGCTGCGCGAAGTTCGTTGTAGCTGCTGACAAGAGAGTTCAGAGCAGATCTACCTGTAATGCAGGGTCAATGCGGCGCAGGCGGCCGGGGTCGGCGGTCAGCGCGGGCCAGTCTCGAGTCCGGGCGATGTGCACGACGTGTCCGGCGCAGGCGTCGAAGACGTCAGCGGCAACGAGCAGCTCGTCGACCTGGTTGGCCGCGACGGCGTCCAGCTCGCCGAGCACTACGGACGGGTGACCCACGATCTCAGCGAGTTTGGGCACGGCGTCGGGCCGTACTGCGCACACCTCTGCGAGTGCGAGGGTGGGTAGGTACACGGGACGGACAGCGCCCATGCGGTGTCAAACCACGCCAGAGCGGACAGGCGACCGCGCACGAGCGCGGCCAGCGCCGGGGCGTCGACGACTTGCCGCCGATCACGCTGCGGTGTCAGGCGCGACGGGGTGACGCCGACGGATCTCGTCGTCGCCCGGCCACTCGGCACCGAAACCCGCATACGCGCGGCGGTAGTCGTCCAGGCTCGGGGCACCGAACCGGGCCACCATCCGAGCCATGATCGCCCGAGCGCGCTCGTCGTTGCTGGCGTCGGGCGGTGCCAGCGGCGGCAGGCCTGCGGTGTCTGCCTGAGGCTGCTGTGTCACGCGCGCAACCCTAGCCGGTGGCGCACACCGCACAACCCCTGGGATCCTGCGAGGATCACCTGTCTGCACCGGGGGCAATCCTTGGTGGCTTTCGTCCACGGTCACTGGTGCTCACTGTCGTCCGCACCAACTGGTTGACCTGCATGAACACCCGTGGGCGACCCAGGTGAAGATTGACTCGCAGAGCTTGAAAGCGAGCGTCCCGCAAGGGACCGGGGGTTCGAATCCCCCCGCTTCCGCAGCTCTGACCAGCACAAGCGCTGGCCCAGTTCGCCTTGCCCAGCCCTGTCCCGCTGGCCAGCGGTCTCAGTTTGGGTCTCAATTGCCCCCAAGCAGGCGGTCCAGCTTCATCAACGATCCCTGGACGGACTGTCTGCTTGGCGACGCCAGTGTTCGAACTGAGTGCGGATGCGGAGGGCACCGCCCCGGCGGCCATCCCGGTCCGGGTGCCGGCGGTCTCCCGTAGCGCCCGGCCGCGGCGGCAGATCTCCTCGGCGTCTGGGCCGTCGGCGAAGTAGGTGCGCACGGTCCCGCCGCCCTGGAAGCCCCCCGATCGCCGGTGCCCCGCAGCAGCCCGCACCCTTTGCCTTCCGGGGGTAGCTTGCTGGCGTCGAGCCCTTCGCCGTAGGCCCCGGCACCTAAAATGGCTTCGGATGAGTGCATGGTGGTGACCCGCAGGGCGAATTTCAGCCCGAATTGGTCGCGGAACCCGGTCGGGGTGCTCTTGGAGTCGGATTTCTGGGTTGCCGCGAGCAGCATGATCCCGGCGCTGGGTCCGACTTTCGCCAGGTCGGTCAGAACCTCGTTGAGTTCCTCGCCGTATTCTTTGTGGCTGAATGCGCGCTGTACCTCGTCGATCACCATGAGGATCAGCGGCATGCCCGCGCTGGCGGTGCGGGACAGCTCCTCGGTGAGTTTGCCTTCCGGGCACACCGACGCCGGCAGGTTCCGCAGGGTGCGGTTACGGTGGTCCACCTCGGCGAGCAGTTCCCGGGTCCCGTCCAGGAGGGCCAGCACCGGGTCCACCCCGGTTTCGGGGTCGGGCCGATCCCCGTAGAACAGTCGGTGCGCGACCTGCCCGAACCCCCCCAATCCGGGCCGCCCTTGAGGTCATGGATCCGGATCTGCACGTGCGGGTCCAGGGCGGCGGCCAGCGCGACCAGCCGGGCCACGAACGTCTTGCCTTGGCGGGGGATGGCCCCGATAGAGAGCCAAGGGCATGACCCCACTCGGCAAGAACTGTCGGTCGATACAATTAAGCCACCGCATGATATAGCCACGCGGTTGAATCTCGACCCGGCGGTGGACCTTGGTGTCGTGCGGCGCCGGGTCCGCTATATTGACGGGCAATCCGGAATTATTTCGGACGATTACTTTGACCAGCGTATAGTGGAAGGCACCGAACTAGCGGAGCCATATGACACTATGCGGGAGAATATCCTCGCTGAGGCAGGCTACGAACAGACGTACGACATTGACGAACTAATCACTCGCATGCCGACACCAACAGAAGTTGAGCGGCTCAGTATTGCAGCCGGCACTCCGGTTACCGAACATATCCGAACTGAGTATACGGCGGACAACAAGGCCGTACGGGTGATGATCTCAATCATTCCCGGTGATGCCTTGATCCTGCAGTACGTAGTACCTACGTGATCCCGGGGTGAGGACTAATGACAAGAGCCCGACGGTGAGCAGGATCGGACAAGAGCCGGCTGGGCTGTTGCGTTGACCCCTGGCCTGAAGGGGGCCGCGCACGCCTGCGTATACGTGCCCAGCCCCGCAGACCCCGGCACCCGCAACGCCCCCGCCCGGATAAGCAGACCTCGTAGGCCGCCTGCCATGATCCGTGCCGTGCTCTGGCTACGCCGAGCAATCAGCCATACCGCAGACCGCTGGATCGAAGGTGACCTCAAAACTCACTAGCAGCGCCGGATAGCGCTCGATCCAGAGACTGTCACCCATGCTCGTCGAGTACCTTGACCGATGCCGCGCTCGCACCGAAGCGCTCGGTCTCAACCTTGGCAAGCATGCCTACGTCTTCTCGTCGGAGCCCGACGGCAGCCGGTTCTTCGTCCCCAGCTCACTGACCCAACGGTACGACCGGCTCGCTGCCCGTCTCGACATCGAGACGACCTTTCACAAGCTGTGGCACTACTCGGCAACCGAGCTCATCGCGGCCGGAGTTGACGTGCGCACCGTCGCTGGCCGGCTTGGCCACGGAAGCGGCGGAACGACGACCCTACGGGCCTACACTGCATGGGTGCCCGAAGCTGACCAGCGAGCAGCGACGAACATCGGCGGCCGTATGCCCGAGCGCTCAGCTCAGTCCCGATTCCGCTAGTAGCGGGTGTAAGTTGATCTCGGACGATTGTTGTTGATCTTCTTGGTGGTGTTGTCGGGGTCCGGGCAGGCTGCGGGTCCGAGTATCGCCTCAGCACCCACTGTCACTGGGCATCCCGCGACCCTGCGCGGCCACCCAGGCGGGGCACCGTGCCCGACCGTGCACCGGCGCCTTCCCCCTAGGTTGCCCGACCACGATGGTTCGGGCGCAGGCGCGATGCGACCATGCGGAGAAATCCCTCCTTCCGGGAAGGACGGCAGATGTCGGCTGCGGAGCGTCGGACCGGCGCGCAACGCGTTGAACCGGACAGGGCAGCGCGGCACCGGCCCAGGAGTCCCACCGCGCCGGCGACCACGTGGCGACGGCCGACGGCGGATCGGACCGGTCGCCTCCGTGCTCTGACAATGCTCCAGCGCTCGGGGGGTAACGCCGCAGTGTGCCGGCTGCTCGCCGGGGATTCGCGGCACAGGGGTGAGCACGAGGCCGGGTTCCCGTGGTTGGAGTCGGCCGCCGGTACCGCCTCAACCCGTGTCACGACCGCGACTGCCGGCACCGGCGCGGTCTTGGCCGACGTGGATGCGCGGAACCGGACTGCCGCGCCGTCGTGGGCTGATCTTCCGGCCCCGGTGGACCTCGCGCGCCCAGCCACACCGGTGCCCGATGTCGGGCGGCGGCATGTAGCGGCTCCCCCCGACTCGGTACCCGAACGGGACGAGGCAGGGATCAAATCCGCCGAGGACTCCACGATGGACACGAGCAGTGCCGGCACGGACACGGAAGACGCGGACACGACCCAGCAGGACCCCCCGGACAACGACGCCCTCGCACACGAACACGTCGCGGCGATCACCCAGCGATCGGCGGAGGACGAGGCGCGCGTGGCGGGCACCACCGCAGCGAACCGCCAGAGGATCGCGAGCGAGTTCACAGGCACGCGGCGCGCCCTGTCCGCGCTCGTCGCGCGTTCGTCGGCGAGCGTCCAGGGCCTCATCACAGGCACGCAGGAGGCTGTACGGGCAACGGCCACCGGGGCCGTGGCAGCCGTCCGGTCACGGGTCGCCGGCACGGTGCAGGAAGCCGGAGCACAGGGCAACCAGGCCCGCGCCTCCCTCGAGCACCTCGTGGCGGACACCGTGACCGCGCTGCAGGGCCGTGTGCAGGGCATCGCCGGACACATCAGGGGCATCCTCGGCAAGCTCCCGCTGCCCGCTGTCCCGGGCGCCGCGCAGCTCCGCGCCGCCGCAGGCGGCCTGGTGAACCGGGCGGCCGCAGCGGTCACGAGCGGTCTCGGGCAGGTCCGCAGCCTCATCGGTTCGGCGTTGCGGGCGGGGCTGCAGCTGCTGACCTCGCTCCTAGCGGGCGCCTCGCGGCTGGCGAACGGGGCCCTCAGCCGGGCATCCGCTGCGATTCAGCGCGGCGTGCAGGCCATCTCGCGGTGGCTGGGACAGATCGCGGCGAGCGTCGGGCGAATCCTGTACAGGGCGCTGACCGGCACCGTACTGCCCGCCCTCCACCGTCACGAGCGACGACTGGTGCAGAACCTCGGCACCGCGCAGCGCCAGGCCGTCCGCGCCTTGCGGGCCAACCGCGACCAGCACGCGCGGGCGGTGACGGTGGCCGGTACCGCAGCGGATCCCACGGCCCTGCGGGGCGTCAGCGAGGCCGCGCTGCAGAACAGCCGGATAGTCGCGCAGACCTTCGACGAGCGCACGACGGGAATCCTCACCTCGCTCTCCGGGTCACTCGCCGGTGGAGCGGCACGCCTCGGCGAGCACATCAACGGGTTGCTGTCCCGCGTGACGACCGCCGTCCAGGGCACGATCGCCGAGGCGACCCAGAGTCTGGCGCAGATCGTGACCGCAGTCGGCAGTGCCCTGCAGACGGCGCTTGGAGCGCTGGGTGCTGCACTGACCAGCGTCGTCCAGGCGGTACGGGCAGCGGTCCAGCAGCCCGCCGGTGAGCTGCTGCAGTTCGCCGGGAGCGCGCTGAGCCGGATCACCGGGTTCGCCGGCCGGCTCATGCGGACGCTCCTGAGCGGCACCGTCCCGAGCGTGGCCGACGTGATCGGTGTCTTCAGGCCCACGACCGTCGCGAGTGGACCGATCGTCAAACCTCCACCGGGAGGTCCGATCACCCGGATCGTCGTCGGCTTGTTCGTCTTCCTCTTCGCGGCCTTCGGCGCAATCATCGTGACCCGCTTCCGCGCCCTGGAGGCCGTGATCAAGGCGTTGACGGATCTAGGGCTCAGCCCGATGGTTGCCTACGCCGTCCTTGGGCTAGCGGTGCTGCTCGCCCTGGGGCTCGCACTGGTGGTGGTCTTGCTCCTCCTCAAGCTGATCTGGCCGAGTCCGCCAACGACGCCGCCCGCGCCGGCCATCACCCACACGACAAAGCTGCGGGCTCCAGACGGCTCACCCGCCAACCGTACCGACATCGGTGTGGGCGAGAGCGTGGTGTTCAAGGGCAACGTCGCCGGCGCGTGGACCACCAGCGCCGGAAAACCGCGAATCTACACAGGCAAGAAATTCACGTGGACCGCCCCCGACCGCAAGGACACAGTGACAGTGACCCTGGTGGTGGGGACCGCGAGCGTCTCGGTGACCCTCCGCGTCGTCGAGCCGGACAAGATCACTGCCGTGAAGACCCAGGAGCTGAAGTTCGGAGTCGGCAACGCCGGAGCCGGTATGAAACTGAGGTTCCACTTCCACCCCGACACGGTTTCCTTCGGTAGGGTGGAAGCCAAGGAGGTCTCCGGGCCCGCCACGAAGATCGATGGCTACTACAAGAAGTACTCCCCGGCGGACCTCTACCACCACTCCGGGGACAAGTTCTACGTCGTCAGGGAGAACAACGACGACAGCGAGCTCGACACCGCCTTCATCCGGGGCAACCTGTGCAAGCCGAAGTACAAGAAGGGCTCGTTCCGGTGGGTCATCCCCAACCACTTCAAGACGTGGACGGAGTCGGGCAACGGCAAGAAGTTCACCGACGTCATACAGGCATTCGAAATGGTCGACAACACCGGCAAAATACGGATCACCAAGGCTGGCGCCGAGGTCGAGCGGAGCCCGTCCGACCCCTGAGACGGTGCCGCACGGAAGGGCAGCTCGCATGGCCAGAGAACGCGTGACGCTCGCACTCGAGGTCGAGCCACGGGAGTTGACCCTCGCCCAGCGGGACGACTTCCGCATCTCGCTGAGTGCGACCAACCGCGGGTGGAGAACCGTCGACCCGCACCTACACGACGTGGCGCTCCTGGTCAACGGCGAGGAGCCCATCGCGTGGATCCTCGCCATCGGCAACGGCCGACGGGAGGCTAGCTGGCACGCGCTCCCGCCGGGCAAGACCGTGTCGATGACCTGGCCCCACCTGGGGGAATCCCTGCTGTCCGGTCCGGGAGTGTTCACCCTGGTGCTCGAGTACAGCGGGATGCAGTACCCGCCGATCGAGGTCCGTGTCCGGGACGACTCCGAGACCCGGCCTTGACCTGAAGCGCGCTTCCGGTTACAGGCTCCTACGTCGCCACGTCGTTTGTCCGACCACGTCGTCGTCCGACATAGAAGGCAGGCATGTTCACCGGTACTGTTGCGTTCACAGAAAGCGGTCCCCGTACGAGACACACTACAGTCCCGATTTCACGATAAGTCTTAGTCCGGTTACTGTGAGCGCTCTTGAGTTCTGATCAAGTATGGTTACATTGTGTCACCTCCTTTTGGTTGGTTGTGGTCAGGGCGGCGCGGTCTGGACGGCGAGCCTGGCC
>DASTLT010000274.1:0-13716 GCA_035714625.1 Pseudonocardiaceae bacterium
GGACACGGCTGGGGACCTCCGTTTGCACCCGCCCGCCCGCCCAGACGCCGGCTGGACAACGCCCCGGTCGCCCCGCTGAAGATCGCGTCCGGCTGCGACCGGCGCTGTGCGTTCTGCGCCATCCCCGCGTTCCGCGGCGCCTTCGTCTCCCGCCCGCTCGACGACGTGGTGGCCGAGGCGGTGTGGCTGGCCGGCACGGGGGTGCGGGAGCTGGTGCTGGTCAGTGAGAACTCCACCTCCTACGGCAAGGACCTGGGACACCCCGGGGCGCTGGAGGAACTGCTGCGCCGGCTGGCCGCCGTGCCCGGTATCCGGCGTATCCGGATCTCCTACCTGCAGCCGGCCGAGACCCGTCCCGCGCTGGTGGCCGCGATCACCGGCATCGCCGGGGTGGCGAACTACTTCGACCTGTCGTTCCAGCACGCCAGCGAGCCGGTGCTGCGCCGGATGCGCCGGTTCGGCTCGAGAGAGTCGTTTCTGGCCTTGCTCGACCAGATCCGGCGGCGCGCAGCGAGGGCGGGGGTGCGCAGCAATGTGATCGTCGGGTTCCCCGGGGAGACCGAGGCCGACCTCGCCGAGCTGGAGTGCTTCCTCACCGAGGCCCGGCTGGATGCGGTAGGGGTGTTCGGCTATTCCGACGAGGACGGCACCGAGGCGGCTGGCCTGCCCGGGCAGCACGACGAGGACACCATCGCCGCCCGGGTGGCGCGGCTCAGCGCCCTGGTCGAGCAGCTCACCGCGCAGCGCGCCGAGGAGCGGGTGGGGGAGCTGGTCGATGTGCTGGTGGAGACCGTCGCTGCCGCGCAGGCCAGCGTGCTGGGCCGGGCCGAGCACCAGGCTCCCGAGGTGGACGGGGAGTGCGTGCTCACCGGCCCGGGGGCGGGCTCGTTCCTGGTCGGTGATCTGGTGCGGTGCCGGGTGACCGCGGCCGAGGGTGTCGACCTGGTCGTCGAGCCGGTGGAGCTGATCGTGCCGGCAAGCCGGGTGCCATGACTTCGCAGCCACCGGCCTCGAGGGTTCCGCTGTGGAACCCGGCCAACCTGCTCACCATGTCGAGGCTGGTGCTGGTGCCGGTGTTCCTGCTCGCGCTGTTCGCCGCGGACGGCACCGACCCGCTCTGGCGGGTCACCGCAGCCATGATCTTCGCCATCGCCTCGCTCACCGACCGGTTGGACGGCGACCTAGCGCGGCGGCGCGGGCAGGTGACCAACTTTGGCAAGATCATCGACCCGATCGCCGACAAAGCGCTGATCGGGGCCGCGCTGGTCGGGTTGAGCCTGCTCGGCGAGCTGCCCTGGTGGATCACCGCGCTCATTGCGGTCCGCGAACTGGGCGTCACCGCACTGCGGTTCTGGGTGCTCCGGCACGGAGTGATCGCGGCGAGCCGGGGCGGGAAGGTCAAGGCGTTCGCGCAAGCCGTCGCGATCGGGCTTTATGTGCTGCCGTTACCCGGGGCCGCCGACCCGGTGCGCTGGACCACGATGGGGATCGCGCTGGTGCTCACCGTCGTCACCGGTATCGACTACGTGGTGCGAGCGTTGCGGCTGCGCGCGGCCGGGGCTGTCGCATTGCCCTGACCGGCCCGGAATGCGGCGCGAGAGGGCAGCGTTTGCCCAGAGCGGTTTGCCCAGAGCGGTGCGCCAAGAGCGGTGCGCCAAGAACGTTCGCCCAAAGCGGACGCCTGCGGGGGCTGCTCTGGGTACCGTAGGGATGACGAGGTAGCCGGTGCCCCATGGCCCGGCCAATACCCGGGAGGGGATGGCGATGACGCTGCTGCGCGAGGCCATCGGCGAGCGGCTGCGCCGGACGCGGACGACGCAGAGCCGCACGCTGCGTGACGTGTCCCGGGTCGCTCGGGTGAGTCTGGGTTATCTGTCGGAGGTGGAAAGGGGCCGCAAAGAGGCGTCCAGTGAGTTGCTCGCGGCGATCTGCGATGCGCTGGACCTGCCGTTGGACGAGCTGCTGCGCCGGGTGGCCGGCGACATCGGCCCGGTGTACCTGCCTGAGCTGCCGGACACGATCCCCGCTGATCTGGTCGTCCGGGGCCGGCCGGCGGACCTGCGGATTGCGGCTGCCCAAGCCAGGTCCGAGGCCACCACTCGGGCGATGGTCGGCGCGGCGGCCTGAGACGATCCCCCGGCTGCGGTGCGGGTGACCCCATAGCGGTGGTCCGGGCAACCCGGGGATCTCCCGGGGTTGGTGGAAGGGCTGCGGCGCACCTGACACGATGGAGCCAGCACACGGCTCCCGCAGCTCCGGTAGGGGAAGCCGCGCCGGGACAGCACGAGGAGGCAGCGGAGGAGATGGCCAACCCGTTCGTGAAGTTCTGGAAGTACCTGATGGCGGCGTTCTCGTCGAAAATCGACGAGCATGCGGATCCGAAGGTGCAGATCCAGCAGGCCATCGAGGACGCGCAGCGGCAGCATCAGGCCTTGTCACAGCAGGCCGCCGCGGTCATCGGTAACCAGCGTCAGTTGGAGATGAAGCTGAACCGCCAGCTCGGTGAGATCGAGCGGCTGCAATCCTCGGTGCGCCAGGCCCTGGTGCTCGCCGATGAGGCGCGGAGCAGGGCGGACGCGGCCAAGGCTCAGGAGTACGAGCACGCCGCAGAGTCCTTCGCGACCCAATTGGTGACCGCCGAGCAGTCTGTCGAGGATCTCAAGACCCTGCATGACCAGTCCTTGCAGGCGGCGGCGCAAGCTAAACAGGCGGTCGAGCGCAACGCAATGGTGCTGCAGCAGAAGCTCGCCGAGCGGACCAAGCTGCTCACCCAGCTTGAACAGGCGAAGATGCAGGAGCAGGTGTCGGCCTCGCTACGCTCGATGAGCGAGCTGGCCGCCCCGAGCAACACCCCCTCACTGGACGAGGTCCGGGACAAGATCGAGCGCCGGTACGCCAACGCCATCGGGGCTGCCGAGCTGGCCCAGAACTCCGTGCAGGGGCGGATGCTGGAGGTGCAGCAGTCAACGCTGGACATGGCCGGGCACTCCCGGCTGGAACAGATCCGCGCCTCGATACGGGGCACGCCGGTCGCCGGGGAGGTGAGCGCCGGCCAGCCCACAGCACAGCCTGCCACGCCTCAGCCCGCCACGTCCCAGCAGGCCCAGCCTGGCACGCCTCAGCCCGCCACCCCGCACTCCGCTGGATCCAACTCCACTGGGCCCAACTCCAGCGGCCCCAAACCCCAGGCCGAGCAGAGCTGAGCCGCGGAGCGTCCGGTGCAGCGCGAGTCGTCGATCAGTGGGGAGCTGGCGGAGCTGGTCAATGAGCGAGCCCGGCGGGCGGTGGCTGCGGTGCGCGATCCCAGGGCGAAGGCCCGCCGGCGCCGGCGCCGTGCCCGCCGCGCACTGCTGCGCCACTCAGTGGTCGCGCTGATCGCGGGTCCGGTCACTGCGGTGATCGGTGCCACTCCGGCGCTGGAGCTGTCCGAGGTGGTTGCGGGATCGGTGACTGGTCTCGCTGCATTCGGGGCGGTGGCGGCAGGATTGCGGCTGGCCCGGCTGCACCGCAGCCCGCTGCCGCCGGCGAAACAACCACCTCCTGCGCTGCCGCCCCCCGGTTCAGTGGCCCGGGAGCCGATGGTCCGGCTGGCCGAGGCCGAAGCTGGACTGACCGACCTGCTGGCCGTGTTGGCCCGGCAGCGGCATGGGGTGGCGGTGGTGCCGCTGGAGGCCTTGGAGTCCGCCCGGTCGGCACTTGCCGAGGCGGCGGTGGAGCTGCGGGGCACCGCCGAGGCGATCTGCGCCGTGGAGCGCGCGGCTGGTGCCGAGGGGACTGGCCCGCAGTCCGGATTGCGCGAGGCGGTGGTCGGGCTGCGCCGCCAACTCGACGCGGGAGTGGCCGAGGTGAGCGGGCTGGTCGCGGCAGCGGGCACGGTAGTGGCCGCCGCAGGCTCGCAGACCCGCCCTGCGGCACTCGCGGAAGCCACCGATCGGCTCAGCGGCCTCGCCGAAGGGTTGCGCGAGCTACCCCGCTCGTGAGGGGGGATCGGTGCGATCCCCCCCTCACGAGCGGGGGGACCGCTCGAGTCCGTGGCCTGCTCCGACATCGCCTACACCTGCGCCTCCTGCCCCGATACCGCGCGCCGTCTGAGTGCAGAGGTGCGCAGTATCCGGGCCAGCAGGGCGTCGAACGCCACTGCCATCTCGTAAGCCCCCGGGGTGCCCCAGCGCTGGATCGGCAGGCAGGCACCCTGCGCATGCTGCACCGCCGACCGGTCCGGCAGGACCGTGGGCAGCACCAGCGGTCCGAAGATCTCCCGCAGCTCGTTGATCCGGTAGGAGTGCTCGTGGGAACGGAGCCGGGCCCGGTTCACCACCACGCCCAACGGCTGCAGATCAGGGTTGTGCGCACGCTCGTTCTGCACTGCCTCGAAGGCCCGCTGCACGCCGGTGACCGCGTAAATGGTCGGTTCGGTGACCAGTAACGCCCGGTCCGCCGCCACCAGCGCCGAGCGGGTGAGCTGGCCCAGCGAGGGCGGACAGTCCAGCAGCACCAGCCGATAGGGGGCGGCGTGGGGGTCAGCCGAATCGGCCAGGTCGTCCAGCGTGGCCATGGCCTGATCGAGCCTGGTGAGCCGACTGGTGTCCGGATCGGGTCGGTTGTGCGCCTCCACCTCCTCGGCGCCGACCAGCACATCCAGGCCGTCACCCCAGGCGCTGGGTGCGATCGCGTCCCGGAGCACCGGGTGCCGGGGGTCGATCAGCACGTCGGCCAGCGTGGTGCTGGTCTGGCCGGGCTCCAGAGTGGCGGTCGAGTTGCCCTGGGGGTCGAGGTCCACCACGAGCGTCCGGATCCCGCGCTGCAGGGCAGCCCCGGCAAGCCCGAGCACTACCGAGGTCTTGCCCACGCCACCCTTGAGGCTGAGCACCGCCACGCTTCGCACTCGTGCAGCCTAGGGTGCGCCCACCTGGCCGCACAGCAGTGTCCAGGATCCCACCGCGGGGTGCAGGCTCGGGCTGCCTCTAGGGTGCTTCGCATGCGAGCTCCCGCGGTGCAACGAGCCTTGGAGGCCGAGGTTGCCGCGGCACGGAAGCGGTTGGGTTGCCCGCCCCGGGTACTGGACGTGGGCGGTGGCAGCGGGGTCTGGGCGGTGCCGCTAGCTCGCTCCGGCTGTGCGGTGACAGTCGTCGACCCGAGCCCCAATGCGCTGGCCACGCTGCACCGCAGGGCTGCCGAGGCCGGAGTGCAGCACCTGGTGAGCCCGGTACAGGGCGACGCCGACTCGCTGGGTGAGGTCGTGGGCGCAGCCAGTGCCGACCTGGTGCTCGGGCACGGGGTGCTCGAGGTTGTCGAGGACGCCGCGGTGGCCACCGGCGCGCTGGCCGCGGCCACGGCGGCGGGCGGTGCGGTGTCGATCCTGGTGGCCAACCGGTACGCGGCGGTGCTGGTGCGGGCCCTGGCCGGTCGGATGGCCGACGCTCGCCGGCTGCTCGACGACCCGGACGGCCGGCTGGGAACCGGTGACCCGTTGCTGCGCCGCTTCGAGACCGGTGGACTCACCGCGCTGCTGGAGGGCAGCGGACTGCGCGTCGAACTGGTCCAGGGTGATGGGGTGGTTGTCGACCTGGTCCCCAGCGGGGTGCTGGAAACCCATCCCGGCGCCGCCGATCAGCTCGTCGAGCTGGAGCTGGCCGCCGCCGGGCGGGCACCGCTGCGCGACGTCGCCAGCCGGCTGCACGTCCTGGCCCGGCGCCTGGACCCCACCCGGAGAGCACCCTCCGTTGTCGGGGCCAGGCGGTAATCTGGCCCGCATCGAACCAGATGATCGTGGCTGTACCGTGCTGCACGTCGACATGGACGCCTTCTATGCGTCGGTCGAGGCTCGGTTGCGTCCGGAACTGGCCGGCCAGCCGGTCGTGGTGGCCGGTGGCGTCAACCCGGCCGGGGATCGCGGGGTCGTGCTCTCGGCCAGTTACGAGGCACGGGCCTGCGGAGTGCGCTCGGCGATGCCGGTGGCCCGCGCCCGGCGGCTCTGCCCGCAGGCGCAGTTCGTGCCCCCGCAGTTCCCCCGTTACCGCGAGGTCTCCCGGGCCGTGATGGAGCTGTTCGGCCAGATCACCCCGCTGGTCGAGCCGCTGAGCCTGGACGAGGCATTCCTCGACGTCGGTGGCGCGCTGCGGCGACTGGGGATGAGCCCGGCCGGGATCGGGGAATGGATTCGCGGTCAGGTCTACGACGCGCACCGGCTGACCTGCTCGGTCGGGGTGGCACCGAGCAAGTTTCTCGCCAAGCTGGCTTCCGGGTTGGCCAAACCGGACGGGTTGCTGGTGGTGCCCGCCGACGGAATCTTCGAGTTCCTGCACCCGTTACCGGTCTCGGCCCTGTGGGGGGTGGGGCGGCGGACTGCGGAGGTGTTGCACCGGCTGGGTTGCCGCACCGTGGCCGATGTCGCAAGCACGCCGCTGGCTACCTTGCGGCGGGCGGTGGGCGGGGCCGCCGCCGAGCATCTGCACGGCTTGGCGAACGGCCGCGACGATCGGCGGGTCGTGCCTGACGTGCCGGAGAAGTCCGTGGGGGCGGAGGAGACATTTGCCGAGGACGTCGCCGACCGGCAGGTGTTACGCCGTGAGCTGCTGCGGCTGGTCGAGCGCAGCACCGCCGCGCTGCGCGGTCGAGGACTGCGCGGCCGGACCATCGCAGTGAAGATCAAATATCCGGACTTCGTCACGGTCACCCGCACGCGGACCCTGGCCGGTCCTACTGACAGCGGTCAGGTGGTCTTCCGGATCGCCGTCGAGCTGCTGGACGCCGCCGTGCCACCAGGAGCAGCGGTCCGGTTGCTCGGCGTGCGAGTGGAGCAACTGGTCAGAGGGGCCATCGCCGAGCAGCTCACCCTTGATGGTGCTGAGGTGAACTGGCCGGAAGCGGAGCGGGCGGCTGATGCCGCCCGCTCCCGGTTCGGCAGTACTGCGGTGCAGCCCGCCAGTCTGGTGAACTCTGCGTGGCGGTCTGCTGCACCCGCTGCACAGATGCCGCCTGAAACGGGTACGCGGATCGGGTAGTCCGCACCGCTTAAGGCTCGTATCCTCGAGTCAGGAGCCCACGATGGGCGCCCGCTTGCCCCAGGGACTACCGTCGGGACCGGCCACCAGTATCCGGGAGTGCCGGAGGAGGATCGATGCCACTCTCCGAGCACGAGCAGCGTCTGCTCGACCAGATCGAGCGCGCGCTCTACGCAGAGGACCCCAAGTTCGCGTCCAATGTGCGGGGTGCCCGGATGCGGAGTCCGTCGCGTCGCCGCAGACTGCAGGGCATCGCGTTGTTCGCGATGGGTTTGGTGCTGCTCGTGGTGGGGGTGATGCTCCCTGCATTGCGCCCGGCCGGGATTCCGGTGATCAGCGTCCTTGGCTTCCTGGTGATGTTCGGCGGCGCGGTCTTGGCGATCTTCGCTCGGGGTCATGGTCAGGAGGCCGGCCCCGGTGCCGGATTGCCGGGCTCGGCAGCGCCCAGCGGAGGATCGCGCAGCACGCTGGCGCAGCGGATGGAAGAGCGGTTCCGCCGCCGCTTCGAGGACCGCTGAGGTCGCGCGTACCGCTGACAACGCACCCGAAACCTCCGATGGTGGACCTGTCGGCCATGCGCTCCCGCTTGGGCCGAGCTTTCGGCGATGACCTGTTACCGCTCTCGCCTGCGTCGCTCCCACCGGGTTGCTGAGCAGCTCGGCAGACGCTGAGCCTGGCCGCCCGCACTCGTCCTCCCGGCTGCCCCTTTCCCCGGGGTCTTCCCACGGGGCCTCACCCTGACTCCATCCGGCCTCGCCGACTGCTCATTCCGGCCGGCACGCCCTCCCGCCGGCCCCGGCAACAGCCGCCGCCCGCCGTCCACCACCCCGGGCTCCCCACCTCGTTGACCTGGGGCGGGTGGGGCCCGAGGCAGATCAGGAGACGCTGTGCACGTTGACAGTGGCGGAAAGTGGGGTACCGTGGTGATCAGTGGAGCACAGGGGTGCTCGACGGGTCGGCCCTGAGGCCGGCGAGGAGGTGGGGTGTCGTGTTTCTAGGCACGCACACCCCCCGCCTCGACGACAAAGGCCGGCTGACGTTGCCGGCCAAGTTCCGTGACGCGCTCGCAGGGGGGCTGATGGTTACCAAGGGACAGGACCACTGCCTCTACCTCTTTCCGCGTGCCGAATTCGAGGAGATGGCCCGCAAGGTGGCGGCGGCGCCGCTGACCAACGAGGCGGTGCGCGCCTATCAGCGCTACCTCTTCGCGGGTACCGACGAGCAGCGTCCTGATGCGCAGGGCCGGATCTCGATCGTGCCGGAACTACGCCGTTACGCAGGCTTGACGAAGGACTGCGTGGTGATCGGGGCGATCAACCGCCTGGAGATCTGGGACAGCGCCGCGTGGCAGCGCTACCTGGAGGAGCACGAAGAGTCCTACGCCCAAGCGCAGGAGGAGGTGCTGCCCGGCTTGTTCTGACCGGGCAGTCTGCCCCGGTGGGGCAGCCCGAGTCCCGGTGCCGCGTGGCCTCCGTCCGCTGTGCAACCCACACTGAAGTGCAGGAACACCGAAGTGCACGGACACGGACAAACAGGGCCCTGACGCATCTTCCCCGGCGCCAGGTCCCTGGCACCGGGCGGAGACCTCGCGACACCGGGACCGTCGACCAGACAGTACCGGTGGTCGCGGTCACGTCGTGTGAGGGGGGTGAGGGTGAGCGTAGGGAGGCTGGCCGTGGCCGAACCCCCGTCCGGTGGGATCTGGTCCCCGCAGCACACCCCGGTCCTGCTAGCCCGCTGCCTTGACCTGCTTGGACCCGCGCTGGCCGGGCGCCCGGCCGTGATGGTGGACGCCACACTGGGCCTGGGAGGCCATGCCGCGGCGCTGCTGCAGGCGCATCCGGTGCTGACCCTGGTCGGCCTGGACCGGGACCGGCAGGCGCTGGCGCTGGCCGGCGAGCGGCTGGCCGCGCACGCCTGCCGGGTCCACCTGGTGCATGCCGGTTATGACGAACTGCCCGACGTGCTGGCCCACCTGGGTATCGAACACATCGACGGCGTGCTGTTCGACCTCGGGGTGTCCTCGCTGCAGCTCGACACGGTGGAGCGGGGGTTCTCCTACGCCCGCGATGCTGCGTTGGACATGCGCATGGACCCTGGCGCCGGAGCCACCGCAGCCGACGTGCTCAACAGCTACTCCAAGGCCGACCTGATCCGGGTGCTGCGGGAGTACGGCGAGGAGCGCTTCGCAGCGCGGATCGCCGCGGCGATCGTCGCCGAGCGAGCGCAGCAGCCGTTCGACCGTTCCGCCCGGCTGGTCGAGTTGGTCTATCGCTGTGTCCCCGCCGCCACCCGCCGCCAGGGCGGGCATCCCGCCAAGCGGACCTTCCAGGCGTTACGGATCGAGGTCAACGGCGAGCTCGCGGCGTTGCGCTCGGCGATCCCGGCCGCGCTCGATGCGCTGGCAGTCGGCGGGCGGCTGGTCGCGATGTCCTACCACTCCCTGGAGGACCGGATCGTCAAGCGGGCGCTGGCCGAGCTCACCACCTCGCGTACCCCAGCCGGTCTGCCCGTCGAGCTGCCCGGCCACGGGCCTGCCTTTCGCCTGCTGACCCGCGGTGCCGAGCAGGCCGGCCCGGACGAGATCAGGACCAATCCGCGGGCCACCGCAGTGCGGCTGCGCGCCGCCGAACGCATCACACCCGCTGCCCCGCCGGCATCCGACCGCCCGGAGGTGACCCCATGACGGCTTCCTTGGCGGCCCCGCCGCGCAGCACGACTGCGGCCCCCACCCGCCGCCGCGACCCAGGGACCGGTACCACCCGAGCTCGCTCGGCGGCCGTGCGGCGCGCCTACGCCCGGCGGGCACGGCGCACCGGCGGGCCCCACGCCACCTGGCAGGGCTCGACCACCGCGCACCGGACACCTTTCGTGGTGCTGGTGATGGTGCTGCTGGCGGTGGCCCTGGTGGTCACGCTGTGGCTGTCCACCGCGGCGGCCGCGGACTCCTACCGGCTGCAGCATGCCCGGGAAGCGACCAGGGACCTCACCGAGCGCGCAGAACAGCTCGGGCGGGAAGTGGCGACCTTGGAGACCGCACCCGAGCTGGCGCGCCGGGCGCAGCAACTCGGCATGGTCCCGGCCGGGGACCCGGCACGGCTGGTCGTGAGCCGGGACGGGTCGGTCGTCGTGGTCGGTGCGCCCAAGGCCGCCACCGCGCCTGCCCAGCCAGCCGCCGCTCAGCCCGCGTCTGCCCCGCCGACGCCTGCCCACTCGGCGGCCGCTCCGGCGGCACCGACCCCGACGGCCGGCGGTACCTGATGGATGGCCCGCGCTGATGGGCGGCTCAACCAGCGCCCGCAGCACAACTCGTCCCACCGCGCGTCGCCCCACCCGTCCGTCCCGTCCCCGGCGGGGGTCTGGCTCGGTGGCCGGACCACCGCGCAGCCGGCTGCTGCTGGGTCGGGCGCTGTTGGTGCTCGCGCTGCTGGCCGCCGGGCTCAGGCTGGTGGCCGTGCAGGGCTTGCGGGCCGACGAGCTCTCCGCCCAGGCCGCGGGCCAGCGCACCACGCTGCAGATGCTGCCCGCGGTGCGCGGCACCATTACCGACCGCAACGGCACCCCGCTGGCATTCAGCGTCGAGGCCCGAGCCCTGTACGCCCAGCCGCAACGGATCGAGGCCGAGCAGCGCGCCGTCGGTGCCGACCCCGACGTCCACAAGCGGGCGATGGCGCACCGGGTCGCCGAGGTGCTCGGGCCACTGGTCTCCGAGCCGGAGCTGCTCGCCCAGTTGCGCAGCGACCGCAGCACTGTGCTGCTGGCACCCATGGTGCAGCCAGCCCAGGCCAGGATGATCAGGCGGGATTTCCCGGAGATCAGCGCCGAATACCGGGAGGTCCGCCAGTATCCCGGGGGTGAGCTGGCCGCCAACGTGCTCGGCGTGGCGAACTGGCGCGCCGACGAGCGCAAGGTGCGCGGGCTGGTCGGACTGGAGAACTACGCCGACACGGTGCTCGCCGGCACTGACGGGCGCCGGGTGGTGGATACCGCAGAGGGCTCGGAGGCGGTCATCCCGGGCAGCGAGCGGGCGCTCCGGCCGGCGGTACCCGGTTCGAACCTCGAGCTCACGCTGGACTCCGACCTGCAGTTCACGCTGCAGCAACTGCTGGGCGACTACGCCCGGCGCTACGGCGCCAAAGGGGCCAGCGCGGTGGTGCTCGACGCGCGAACAGCCGAGGTCTACGCCATGGCCAACGCCGTCACCTTCGATCCGAACAACCTCCCCGCCGCGACCCCCGAGCTGCTGGCAAACCCGGCGGTCTCCGCCCCCTTCGAGCCGGGCTCGGTGAACAAGATCATCACTGCCGCGGCGGCGGTCGAGCACGGCCTGGTCACCCCGGACACCGTGCTCCAGGTCCCCGGCCAGATCCGGATCGCGGACCGGACGGTCCGCGACGCCTGGGCGCACGGGACGGTGAACCTGACCTTCACCGGGGTGCTGGCCCGCTCGTCCAACGTCGGTACGCTGCTCACCGCGCAGCGGGTCGGCGCGGACCGCTTCCTGGACCTGGTGGCGCGGATGGGGCTGGGTCAGCGCACCGAGGTGGGGTTGCCGGGGGAGAGCGCAGGGCGGGTACCGCCCCGCGAGCAGTGGTCCGGCAGCACCTTCGCCAACCTGCCCATCGGGCAGGGGCTGTCGATGACCGTGCTGCAGATGGCAGGCATGTACCAGGCGATCGCTAACGACGGGGTGCGCATCCCGCCGCGGATCGTCAGCGCCGTGATCGCCCCGGGCGGGACCCGCACCGCCCCGCCCCGGCCGGAAGGGGTGCGAGTGGTCCGCCCGCAGACCGCCCACACCGTGCGGGACATGCTGCGCGCGGTGGTGCAGGACGAGCCGCGGCAGCGCGGGACGGGCGCCCAGGCGGCGCTGGACGGCTACCAGATCGCCGCCAAGACCGGCACCGCGCAGCAGGTCGACCCGGCCTGCGGCTGCTACAGCAACTCACGCTACTGGATCACCTTCGCCGGGATCCTGCCGGCCGACGCGCCACGCTTCGTGGTCGGGATCATGCTGGATGACCCGGGCATCGGCAGCGCCGCGCCGCTGTTCCATGACATTGCCTCCTACCTGGCCCAGCGATACCAGATCCGGTTGTCCCCCAAGCCCAGCCCGATCGCCACCCTGACCGTCCGGTGAGCCTCCCCGTCGAGCACCCGACCCGCCCGGGTCGCCCGTTTCGTGGATCAGCGCGCCGGTAGCCTTCGGCCTCACGGCGCGGCGGCCGACCGCCCCCGCGTCGCAAGTCCAGCAGACCCTGCACCCGACCCGGACTATGACTGCCCTGTGACGCCTTCCTCGCTGACCGAGACGCCGCTCCGGCCGTCGCGCACCGCTGCACTCCCGTTGACCGCGCTCACCGCGCTGGTCGGCGCGGCCGTCTCGGGCGCCCCAGACCGAGCAACCGTCACCGGGATCACGTTGCGTGCCCAACAGGTACGGCCCGGTGACCTGTTCGCGGCACTGCCCAGCCTGACCCCGGGTCGACCGCACGGCGCCGACTACGCCGGCACCGCGCTGGCGGCCGGCGCCGCCGCCGTGCTCACCGACCCGGCCGGTGCCGGGCGTCCTGCCCTGGCGAACGCGCCGGTGCCGGTGTTGCGCCACCCCAACCCACGGTCGGTGCTCGGTGTGCTGTCCGCGCACATCTACGGCCGGCCGGCCACCCGGCTGGCCGTGCTCGGGATCACCGGCACCTCCGGCAAGACCACCACCGCCTACCTGCTGGAGGCCGGGTTGCGGGCGGCTGGCGCGACCACCGGCCTGCTCGGCACCGTGCAGGTGCGGATCGGGGCCCAGCAGCTCGCCCCGGCCAGCTCCTGCACCACTCCCGAGGCCCCGGAGCTGCAGGCCCTGCTGGCGCTGATGGCTGAGCGCGGGGTCACCCACCTGCCGATGGAGGTTTCCAGCCACGCGCTGGCGCTGGGCCGGGTGGCCGGCACCGACTTCGCCGTCGGGGCGTTCACCAACCTGTCCCACGACCACCTGGATTTCCACCCCGACCTGGAGGCGTACTTCGCCGCCAAGGCCTTGCTGTTCGATGGGCGCGCCGCGGCCGAGGTGGTGTGCATCGACGACGCATGGGGCCGCCGGCTGGTCACCGGGGCGACCCAGACCGTGTCCCTGCACGGTGCGGCGACCTGGCACGCGGCGGAGCTGGTGGCCCAGCCGTCCGGTGCCCAGACGTTCCGCGCGCTGGGCCCGGGCGGGTTCGACCAGCGTGCCCTGGTGTCGTTGCCGGGCGCGTTCAACGTCAGCAACGCGCTGGTCACGCTGGCGGTCGCGGCGACGGCGGGCGCGGACCCCCGGCTGGTGCTGCGGGGTATCGCCACCGCGGAGGTGCCTGGCCGGATGCAGCGGGTGCGCCGCGGTCAGGACTTCCTCGCCCTGGTCGACTACGCGCACAAGCCGGCCGCGGTGGCCGCGCTGCTCGACGCGGTGCGCACCCAGGTGCCCGGCAAGCTGCTGGTGGTGCTGGGCTGCGGCGGGGACCGGGACACCGCCAAGCGCCCGCTGATGGGTGCCGAGGCGGCTCGCCGGGCCGACCTGCTGGTGGTCACCGACGACAATCCGCGCACCGAGGACCCGGCCGCCATCCGCGCCGCGGTACGGGCCGGGGCGGAACAGGCGGGCGCCGCCGCCAAGATCCTCGAGGTGGCCGGGCGCCGGGCCGCGATCGACGAGGCGGTCCGCCTCGCCGCTCCCGGCGAC
>DASTLT010000275.1:0-10255 GCA_035714625.1 Pseudonocardiaceae bacterium
CGAGGAGCTGCTCGACCGCCGCCCCGGGCAGCTGTCGGGCGGCCAGCAGCAGCGCGTGGCGATGGGCCGCGCGATCATCCGCAACCCCGCGGCGTACCTGATGGACGAGCCGCTTTCGAACCTCGACGCGAAGCTGCGCGTCGGCATGCGCGCCGAGCTCGCCCGCCTGCACGAGCGGCTCGGCACCACGACGGTCTACGTCACGCACGACCAGGTGGAGGCCATGACGCTGGGCGACCGGGTCGCGGTCATGCGCAAGGGCCTCCTGCAGCAGGTCGCCACGCCGCGCGAGCTGTACGAACACCCGGTCAACCTCTTCGTCGCCGGGTTCATCGGCTCGCCGCCGATGAACTTCCTGCCGGCCACGGTGGAAGGAGACATGGTCGAGCTGCCCTTCGGCAAGGTCCGTATCCCTTCCGAGAAGGCGGCCAAAGCGGCTGGTCGAGGAGTCCGCGCGAGGGCGGGGCAGGACCTTCCGTGGGCGGATCGAGGTGCTCGAGTCGATGGGGTCGGACAAGTACGCCTACTTCTCGCTGTCCGGCGACCGGGCGATGTCCCAGGAACTGGAGGAGCTGGCCGCGGACGCGGGCACCGCTGATCTGCCCGCCAGCGGCACCCAGCTCACCACCCGCCTCTCGGCAGCATCCCCCGCCGTCGAGGGTGAGCATCTGGACGTCTGGTTCGATCCCGAGCAAGTGCACGTCTTCGACCCCGCCGCCGGCCGCAACCTCACCGCCTGAAGATTGGTGGCTTTTCAAGTACCCCCCACCCGCCGGGACAGCGTCAGCGGGACTGGCGGATCCGGTCCAGCACGGCGGGGTCCCAGTGGTGCGCGCGGATCAGCCGGTAGCGCTCCCGGGCCACCCAGATGTAGGCGTCAGCCTCGGTGCCCGGGCCGACAAGCTCAGCCTGGTGCATCATCCGGATCACCGGCAGGTACTCCTCGGCGTACCAGCGCCGGGCCACCGTCGCCCGGTCGGAGAACACCCCCTCGTCCTGTATCAGCCGAAACCCCCACGCCTCGACCGCCTCGCCCAGCTCCGCGTAGCCCTCGGGCTTGGTGACCGAGATGGCGTCTCGGGCCGGTGGCTGCAACGGCACCCGGTCGAGGAAGATCCGCCGGTAGTCCTTCATCAACAGGTCACCACGGTGCCGCACGCCTTGGGGCTCGACCCGGGTGAGCACCTCGGTGACGGCTGCCTCGATGGTGTGCAAGCCCAGCGCGTGGGCCACCGAGACCCGGTGGTGACCGTCACGCACGAAGTGCAGATCGCCGACCCGGTAGACGTCGATTGGCGGGATCGGCTCGCCCCGCCGGGTCGCGATGGCGAGCCGCTCCCAGCGCTGCCGGACCCGCCCTGAGGTGGGCCGGAAGTAACGGTCGAAATCGCGCGTCTTGTCGACGCTGCCGACGATCGAGTCCAGCCGGATCACCTGATGGCCCAGCCGCCGCTCCCCCACCCTGCCCAGCGCCGCCACCACCTCGTCGAAGGGCAGCACCAGGCTCACGTCATCGGGCTCCCGGCGCAGCCAGCCGGCCAGCCGGGAGAGCACCTGGCGCCGGCGCATGCGCAGGAAGTCGTGCTCGGCATCGGTCCGCGTGAACCCCGTGTCGCCATGCATACCACCGAGGGTAGGTGCAGACACCTCACAACCAGCGGTTGCGCCGGAAGGCGCGGAACAGCGACCCGCAGGCCACCACGACCACGCCGAGCACCAGGAAGTACCCGTATTGCAGGTGCAACTCGGGCATGTAGTCGAAGTTCATCCCATAGATACCGGCGATCATGGTCGGCACCGAGATGATCGCCACCCAGGCGGTGATCTTCCGCATGTCGTGGTTCTGCTGCATGGTGATCTTGGCGAGGGCCGCGTCGACCAGCGTGGTGAGCAGCTCGTCATAGGACGACACCCGCTCGGACACGGTGGCCAGGTGGTCTTCCACGTCCCGGAAATACTCCCGCACCTGGACGGGGATCAGGGGCGAGCAGCCCTCAGCGAGCAGCCGCAGCGGCTTCGCCAGCGGGCGCACTGCCCGCCGCAGCTCCAGGATCTCGCGTTTCATCAGGTAGATCTGCGCGGAGTTGATCTCCGTATGGGGCGCGAAAACTCGGGACTCCATGATCTCGATGTCGTCCTCCACCGCGGCGGTCACCACCAGGTAGCGGTCGACCACCTGGTCGGCGACCGCGTGCAGCACAGCGGCAGGTCCCAGCGCCAACTGCGCCGGGTCACGTTCCAGGTTGCGGCGCACCTCGGCCAGCCCGGAGTGGTTGCCATGGCGCACCGTCACCACAAAGTCCGGACCGAGGAAGACCATCACCTCACCGGTCTGGACGATCTCGTTGGCCGTGCCCGGGTCGGACTGCTCCACGTAGTTCACCGTCTTGAGCACCATGAACAGCAGGTCGTCGTAGCGGTCCAGCTTGGGCCGCTGGTGGGCATGCACGGCATCCTCGACCGCGAGCTCGTGCAGGCCGAAGGTGTCCGCGACGCCCTGGATCTGCTGGCTGTCCGGCTCGTGCAGGCCGATCCAGACGAACCCCTTGCCGTGGTGACGGACCTCGGCCATCGCCTCGGTGGGGGTGCAGGAGCCGGGCAGCCGCCTGCCGTCGATGTAGACAGCGCAGTCCACCACGGGGGTGCGGGACCGGTGGGCAGCGGGGCGCACCGCGCGGGCGGCACGGTGACGCAGGTTGACCAGAGAGGACACGACGGACTCCTCGCAAAGCGGCGCGGTCATATCCGGGCTGTCGCGCGCCGCACCACCGGGGAGACCGGGCCGAGCAGTCAGTCAGCGAGGCCGTCGGCGGGGACGCGGCCGGTACTGCAGGGACTTCCGCTATCCACGTCCTCACCTCCTCGCGTTCGGGGGATGGCTCCGGGCGAAGCCGCTGCCTAGGGTACTCCCAGTGCCAGCAGCGAGGAGACTGACGTGCAGTTCGGGCGGTACTTCGAGGAGTTCGAGGTGGGGGCGGTCTACAAGCACTGGCCGGGCAAGACGGTCACCGAGTATGACGATCACCTGTTCTGCCTGCTGACCATGAACCATCACCCGCTGCACCTTGACGCGCACTACGCCGAGACGACCACCGACTTCGGCCGCAACGTGGTGGTCGGGAACTACGTCTACTCGCTGGTGCTCGGAATGTCGGTGCCGGACGTCTCAGGCAAGGCGATCGCCAACCTCGAGGTGGAGTCGCTGCGTCACCTCAAGCCGACGTTCCACGGCGACACCATCTACGCCGAGAGCGAGGTGCTGGGCAAGACTCCGTCGAAGTCCCGCGACGACCGCGGGGTGGTGCAGGTCGAGACCCGCGGCTACAAGCAGGACGGCACCGTGGTCTGCGTCTTCCGGCGCAAGGTGATGGTCCCCATGCGCTCCTACGGCCAGACCCGCGGCGGCGAGCAACCCGGCCGCCCCCAGCCCCAGCTCTAGCTCATCGGCGCGAGGCTCAGCGGGGCAAGCAGTTCCACGTCGTGAGCGCCTCGAGGAGTCCTTCCACCACGGGCAACGCAGCCAGGCCGGCCGCGTCGCACCATCGGACGTCGGCGGCGTCGTCACCGGCCCGCAGCGTCCCGCCCGCCGGGCGGCAGAGGTAGTCGTGAATGTCGAACGTCGCACCATCGGGTGCCGGGCAGGCGACGCTGCCCACCGCGCCGAGGATCTCGGCCTGCAGACCGGTCTCCTCGACCACCTCACGGCACACCGCCTGATGATCGGTCTCGCCCGGCTCGACCCGCCCGCCGGGAACCGACCACCGGTCGCGTCCCGGCTCGTGCGCCCTCCTGACCAGCAACAACCTGCCAGCGCGGTCGAAAATCACCGCACCGACACAGCGGATGGCCGGCCCCGTCACGCGCCCCGACACTAGCCCATCGGGGATCCCCCCGCACCCTGCTCAGCGCAGTGCGGTAGAAACTCGCGGGAGTGGTGACGGAGTGCGGTACACCCGGTGCACTGAGTTGACCCGCGCATGGCGCGAGACGAGGATGGTCGCGGTGAGTGCAAACGCGAAGAAGTACCTGAGCTGGATCATCATCGCGTTCGTGCTGTTCTTCGTGCTGGGCCAGCCCGAGCAGGCCGCCGGGATCGTGCATGGTGCGCTGCGTATGCTGCAGGACGCGGCCGAAGCCGCTATCACCTTCATGAAGACGCTGACCGTCCAGTAGAGGGAGGCGTGCCACCACAGCCGGTTTCACAACCTAGCTGCTGTTCGGGACCACTGCCGCATCGAGCGGCCCCCGGTCGAGTGACGTTGTCACGCAGATGGCCGGTAGTCCTGGCGAGGTCCCGTAGTTGCGGCTGCGCCAAGTGCGGTACAGCCCTGTGGATTGGTGACGGAGTGCGGTACAACGGTTGCGCAAACCTAACCCGCGCAGGTGCGAGACGAGGGTGGTCGCGGTGAGTGCCAACGCGAAGAAGTACCTGACCTGGATCATCATCGCGTTCGTGCTGTTCTTCGTGCTGGGCCAGCCCGAACAGGCGGCCGGCATCGTGCATGGTGCGCTGCGTATGCTGCAGGACGCGGCCGAAGCTGCCATCACCTTCATGAAGACGCTGTTCGTCAGATAAGCAGAGGCGGCCTCCACATGCTCAGTCCCCGGGATCCCGATGAATATCTGCTACCCACCGAGCGGCGGGTGATCCGGGTGCGGCGGCACTGGGCCTACCTGACCCGGGTGCTGCTGGAGACCGCAGGGGTCCTGGTGGTGGTGATCGGGCTGTCCTACCCGCTGGCCGGTGCAGGGGAGGGGGTCGGGCTGATCCAGACGGTGCTCTGGTTCGTCGCGCTGGGCGCGGTGCTGCGCCTGGCCTACCGCGTGCTGGAGTGGTGGGTCGAGCGGGTCGTGGTCACCGACAAGCGGTTTATGCTGACCACCGGCGTGCTGGAGACGAAGATCTCGCTGATGCCGATCACCAAGGTGACCGACATGAGCTACACCCGGCCCATTATCGGCCGGATGCTCGGTTTCGGCACGCTGCGGGTGGAGTCGGCCGGGCAGAAACAGGACCTGGAGCGCATCGACTACCTGCCCAGGCCCGAGGAGGTCTACGATGCGATCTCCGAGCTGATCTTCGGGGAGAAGGGGGAAGGCCGCAAGCCCTCCCTGGTGCCGCCGCGCAGCCGGGGCCGGCGTCGCTGACCCAGCCGTGCGCATCGACCTGCACGCCCACTCCACCGCCTCCGACGGCACCGACACCCCCGGCGAGCTGGTGCGGGCGGCAGCGGCGGCCGGTCTGGACGTCGTCGCGATCACCGACCACGACACCACCGCCGGGTGGACCGAGGCCGTCGATGCCTTGCCGAGCGGCCTGCGACTGGTCCGCGGCGCGGAGTTCTCCTGCGTCGCGCCGGACGGCCTGGGCGGGACGGTGTCGGTGCACCTGCTCGGATATCTGTTCGATTCCACCGCGCCGGCGATCACCGCCGAGCAGGCCCGGCTACGCGACGAACGGCGCGCGCGACTGCACACCATGGCGCAGCGGATGGCCGCCGACGGGCTTGCGGTGCACCCCGACGCGCTGCTCGCCGGCCTGCCGCCGGACCTACCGGTCGGCCGGCCCCATCTGGCCCGGGCCCTGATCACGGCCGGGTTGGCGGGCAGCGTCGACGAGGCGTTCCACCACTACCTGTCCCCCACCAGCCCATACTACGCCGAGCGTGCCGACACCGAGGTCACCGCTGCGGTCCGGATGGTCCGGGCGGCGGGCGGGGTCCCGGTACTGGCGCACGCCTTGGCTCGCCGCCGCGGTCCGGTGGTGCGCCCGGAGGTGATCGTCGAGCTGGCTGCCCGCGGGCTCGCCGGGGTGGAGGTCGACCACCCCGACCATACCGAGGACGACCGCGCGGTGCTGCGGGATCTCGCGGCCGAGCTGGACCTGCTGGTTACCGGATCCAGTGACTACCACGGGGCGAACAAGGCGGTCCGGCTGGGACAGGAGACCACCGCCGCACCGGAGCTGGAGCGGATCGAGGCACTGGCGGCGGGGCGCGGCATCGCGCTGGTGCGAGGCTGAGCGGCGCGCGGGCCGCGGTTGCGGTGCGGGGACGTCGCAGCGGGTACGGTGGGCGCGATGGCACGGCAAACACAGGGCGAGCTGGACCTCGGTGGGCTGCCGCGCCCCCTGGTGCGAGTGACCCCCGCCAAGCTCACCGCCTGGACCCACTGCCGGCGGCGCTACCGGATGGCCTACCTGGACTGTCCCGCACCGCCCCGCGGCGGGGCCTGGGCACACAACACGCTCGGCGCGGTGGTGCACGCCGCCCTGCGGGCGCTGTTCGATCTGGCGCCTGCGCGGCGACGTCCGCCCGCCGCGTCGGCCCTGGTGGCCACCCACTGGTCCGGGGAGGGCTTCGCCGACGACACCCAGGCCGCGGAGTACCGTCGGCGGGCCCAGGACTGGGTGGCCCGCTACGTCGAGGACCTCGACCCCGACATCGAGCCGGTCGGGGTGGAGCGCTGGGTGTCCGCCCCGACCCAGCGGATCGTCGCCGAGGGCCGGGTGGACCGCATCGACGAACGCGACGGTGAACTGGTCGTGGTGGACTACAAGACCGGCCGCCACGGCCTGACCGTCGACGATGCCCGCGGCTCACCGGCACTGGCGCTCTACGCCGTCGCGGCCCGGCGCACCCTGCGCAGGCAGTGCAGCCGGGTCGAGCTGCACCATCTGCCCACCGGCACCATCTCCGGCTGGGCGCACACCGAGCAGTCGCTGAGCAGGCACCTGGCGCGCATCGAGGAGGCGGCCGAGGAGATCGCGCTCGCCACCGACACCCTGGTGGCGGGAGGCGACCCGGACCTCCTGTTCCCGCCGTCGGCCAGCCCGGCCTGCTCGTGGTGCGATTTCCGGCGGCACTGCCCCGAGGGCCAGGCCAGTGCCCCCGAGCTCGAGTCGTGGGCCCTGCTCGCGCCGTGACCGTCGGCGTCAACAGGCCGAGCAGTGGTGCCAGATGGCCGGGCAGTCAGTTACCGCCGCGGCTCGGGCAGCGTGCCCTGCGGGGGCTTTCCGGGGTGCTGGCGGGTGGCCTCGTCATGCTCGCGGTGCTGGTAGGTCTGGCCCAGTGGCTGGTCAGCGAGGTCAACCGACCCGGTCCCGGCACCGCGGCCGTCCTCGGGTACGCGGTCGCGGCGCTGATCGCCGTCGCGGCACAGGTGGTTGCCGACCGCTGCCCAGGCCCCCGCGGGTCCCTGGCTGCCGGAGCCATCCTCGTGCTGGTGGCCGTGGTGCTCTGGTACGGCTGGTACTCATGACATCAGAGCCTGGATCATCCGGGTTGCTGAGCGAAACTGGCGACGGCTGTGGCGAGAGTATTGTTGATCAGTTCAGATATCTCCGACCACCGCGACTCAGGGTCATCACTGAAAGCCGACGTCACGCTGGCTGAAGGTGTGGACGGAAACAGTGGCGTCGGTAGCGGCCGGTGTCGGCTGACGAGCGCGGCGGCACCGCTTCGGCGAATACAGTCACCACGAGAACTCCGGTGGATAACCGGACCGACCGGATGCGAAGGGGGTCTCGGCCGGCGCCGCGGATGGGCAGCAGAGGGGCAACGGACCTGGGGGGCCAGCAACGGAACGCCGGCATGCAGCGCAGGCCAGCCGGCACCGGCCGCGCCCACTGGCGGGCACCGGGACTTTCGGCCCCCCGGATCCACCCGACAGAACGGATTGCTTCACGCGGTGAGCGCGGGCGCGACCGCAGTGTCCGGTTCAGGGCAGGCGTAGTGGTTGAAGTAGCTGGTGAAGATGTTCGCGATGACGTGGGTGAACAGCTCGGCCAGCTCCTCGGTGGTCCAGCCGGACTGCAGCGCGTGGTACCAGGTATCCTTGTCGACGTCGCCGGCATTACCGGCCGCCTGACGGGCCACCGCGAGCAGCGCGGTGATCTTCTCCTCGCCGGCGATCTGCGCGCCAGCGCGCAGTGCGACAATCTGGTCGGGCGTCCATCCGGCAGCCTGGCAGGCGATGGTATTCGTGAATTGACAATCGGAACAATTATCGGCTTCCCCGACTGCGAGCGCGATCGCCTCCCTGCCACGCCGCCAGCACGCTGCGCGCACTATTGCAGCCAATGGCGCCAGATCGGTAACAGTGCGTCGAGCAACGCACGGGGATTCTCGATGTTCGGCGAGTGTCCGGCACCGGGCACCACCGCGACCGAGGCACCCAGCCGGGCGGCCATCTCGCGCTGCACCGGCACCGGCCAGGCATCGTCGGACTCACCGAAGACCACCAGGCACGGGATGGCCCGGGCCAGCAGGGCGGCGGCCAGCTCGGCGACCCGGTCCGGCTCGGTGCGCAGGGCGTTCGCCATGCCGAGCAACCCGGCAGGTGCCGAACGCAGGAACCGGGCGCGCAGCAGCGCGGCCAGCTCGGGTGGTTCGACGACCCCGTCTCTGGCCTCGCGTAGCTGCTGGACGGCGGCGATGCCCTCGGCACGCAGCACCGGTTCGGTGGCGTCGAGCAGGGTCCGGCGCGCCCCGGGGGGCAACGCGGCTGGACCGGAGTCCAGCAGGGTCAGCCCGGTGACCGGGGCGCCGGCCAGCACCGCGGCCCGGGCCACCAGGCCCCCGTAGGAGTGCCCCAGCAGCAGCACCCGGTCCCCGGCGGCGACCAGCCGGCGCACCAACGCGGCCACGGTGCGACCAAGCTGGTCGGGGTGGTAGTCCTGTTCCCGGTGCGGTCCGCGCGACTCATGCTGCCCGGGCAGGTCCACTGCCAGCACCGTGAGACCGGCCCCGCACAGCGGGTCGAGCAGCGGCGCGAAGTCCTCCTTGGACCCGGTGTAGCCGGGCACCAGCAACGCCACTGCCGCCGCAGGCACATCCCGCGGTGGCAGGGCCCGCAAGGCCGCCAGCGCGCTCCCGGCGACCGGGATCTGCACCCGGGTAGCCCGATGCGGGCTGATCTGCGAGGCAGTCATCGCAGCGCGACCAGGGTGTCACCGCGTAGCTCCAGTAGCACAGTTCCGCCCTCCCCCGCGGCACCCACCGCAGTGCCCACCGGGCCGCGGTACCCGCCCCGGTCCACCGGCAGCGTCCGGATCTCCTGCCCGGTGCCGGCGTTCAGCACGCGCAGTGCCCCCGGGGTGGGCAGCAGCAACCATCCCCCGACCAGCGAGCCAGGGCCCAAGGCGCCGGCTCGGGTCCAGCGCGGCCGCAGGTCGTCCGCGGTCAGCGCGACCGTGGCCGAACCGGTGAACCAGGACCACCCGCTCCTGGTCCTGGCGACGGAGGCGAGGCCACCAGGGGGATCGTCGCGCAGCTCGGCGTCCGGCACGGCCAGCGGATACTGCGCCACCTGGTTGCCCCGGGCGTCGAGGACGAGTAGCCGGGCCGGGCCGGGCAGCGCCACCGCCACCCGCTGCGCGCTTACCGCGACGACCTGGGCCTGCTCACCCGGCAGCAGGGTGCTGAACTCCACCTCGGGCCGGTCGGGTTCCTTGGGGTGGGCGCGTTGCACGGTAAGCCGAGCTGAGCGTTCGGCTGGGCAACGCTCCACCACCGCCAGCTTTCCTGCGTTCAGCGCCAGCGAGCCGTAAGTGCAGTCCGGGCGGGGCTGGGTGTTGGGCTGGGCCGGGGTCGGCAGCCGTCCGTAGGACAGCGTGCGCACCAGGTCGGTGCGCCACACCTCCAGGTAGCGCCGCCCGGTAGCGGCCGCGTGGTCGCCGTCGGCGGTCACCCGGGTCGGCGCCTGCACCGGCCCGGTGCGCTGCGGCCCACGGCGACCGTCGGCCCACCGCAGGGTGCTCACCTCGCTGCAGGTCTGACCTCGCTGGTACAGCGCGAGTACCCGGTTGAACGCAGCGGCCACGGTGCACAGCGGCAGATCGCGTTGGTAGCTCCACCGGACCGAGCCGCTGATCAGGTCGCGCCCGGCCACCTTGCCGTCGGCGGCGGTGACCGCGATGCCGTCCTGCACCAGCGGGACCGGGGTCGCGGCGCTGGGCGCGCGCCAGCTTTCGACCAGCGTTGAGGGCAGCAGCTCGGCACCTGACCCGCCGGTGGGGAGCTGCCTTGCCGGGCCGGGGGCGATGAGCAGGGTGGTGTGCCGGGCGTCGCTGGTCCACCACAGGCCGGTCGCGGCGACCAGCACCGCGACCGCCACCACCGCCGCGGCGAACAGGTCACCCCTGGTCCGACGTTCGGGAGCGGGCATTCGCCGAGCTGGTCAGTTGCCGTCGTCGACCTGGCTGCCGCGCGGCGCCTGCCGGCGCCCCCGCCCCCGCCCCCGGCGCCGGCGCCGG
>DASTLT010000276.1:0-4340 GCA_035714625.1 Pseudonocardiaceae bacterium
AAGGCCACGGCGGGCGCACCCCCGCCGGGGCCATCGCCCGGGTAGCCCAGCGCCTGCTGGCCCTGGCCGCCGTGATCTGGCACAACTGGAAGATCAACGCACCCGTGAAGCACTCGCTGATCGCCTACGACCACTGACCACCTTAGGAATCATTCATCTAGCTGGGAAGGCACTCCGGTCGATGCCTGGGAGGAGCGGTTCGACCACCAGATGCGGGCCATGATCGCATTCATTGGCCTGCGGTAAGCGTCACGCCCGGCCCGATGAGCGTGCCGGTAGTGGATCCGGGTGCGGGCAGTGATGCTCGGCTTGTTGCGGTCACACCCCAGTGCCCTGCTCCAGCTCGATCATGACCTTGCAGAGCGCGTGACCGGACTAGACCGCCGCAGTGTCTGGGGCGCTTGGTCGAAGGGGTAGGTCTGGAGCACCGTGGGATCGACCTTGCCTGGGGCGATCAGGTTGGTGACGGCCGAAACGCTCCGCCGAGCTGGGCAGCAGGAAGCTGCCTGCCTGCTCCGCGACGCTGGTATCTGCGCATTACCGTGGGTTGGCGAAACTGCCGGGGCTGTGGGGCGTGGCGCGCCACTGTGGTGCGCGCTGCGGGCTGGCCTGCGACAGGGCGCGTCGCACGCCGTCGGCGTCGAGGTCGGTGGTGTAGACGGGGGCGCCGGGCTGCTGGCGCCAGGACTGGTCCAGGCTTCCGGCGTCGACGGCGTCGAATCCCAGTTCGTCGATCAGTTTGCATGACCACTGCCTTGGCGGCATCGTCGTCACCGGCTACCGGCAAGGCTATGCGTCCGGGCGTACCTGCCGGACGGCCGTGATCCCGCAGGTGATCCACGTAGATGTTGTTGAACGCCTTGATCACTGGTCGACCCAGCTGCTGTTGCACCCAGCGACTTTCGACCATGCCGTCCTCAATCGCGCCGATGCGACCATCGCGCTGCTGGGGGTAGTAGTTGCCGGTGTCTCACGACGACAACGTCGCCCGCGCCGGCGAATAGATCATCGAGCAGATCGGGAATGTTTTTCTCCGGGATGGTGACGACGACGATGTCCTTGTCGCGTGCTGCTTCGATCACCGAAACCGCAGTGGCGCCGGTCTCGGCGGCAGCTCACGCAGCGTTTCGGGGCCGCGCGAGTTCACTACGAAAACCTCGTGCCCGAGCACCGCCAGACGCCGCGTCAGGTGCCACCGATGTTGCCGGCATCGATGATGCCGATCTTCATATGCGCTCCTGATTTATGGCAAAACCCAATCTCTCACCTGACACGTGCCCCGACCAGCTCGGCACAAACCTTGCCGCCGCAGGCCGCGGCAACGTGCGGCACCAGAACATCCGCACATGCCGATGAGCGCAATTGGCGTGCGTTTCGGTTTTCCCGCTGCTGGAGGGCGTCGATCCCACTCAGTTGGTGAGCTCGGCGACGACCAGGCAGTACCCGAGGTCGAGCTCTTGTTGTTCGCTCAGCTGTGCGTACCGAGCCTGCCAGGCACCAGAAGCGATGTCCGTACGCAGCCTTTCCAGTGCCTGGGTGACGTCTCGGGGAGGCAGCCGCGTGAACAGCGAAATACCGGCCCGTGCTTCCGGGCGCAGGTAAGCAGCGGGCCGCCGCCAAAACGCACCATAGAAGCCGTCGCGGCAGTCATGGGGAATCGGCACCGGCACCAGGCGCACCGGGCCAAGCTCGCGTCTCAAGCAGTCCTCGACCCAGACGCCGGGCTGATGAAACCGCCGCGGGCTCAAGCTCATCACCGCGGGTAGATAGTCCCGAGTCAGCCAGAACCGCCTAGCGGCAGTGGGATCGGCGTTGAACAGTACAACACGACGCCGGGCAACACGGCGAAGCTCACGCAGACCCTGACGACGGTCAATCCACAGATGATCAGTGAGGATAGCCATCACCGCATCGACCCGGTCATCGGCGAGGGGCAGCGCCTCGGCCACCGCGCGCACCACCGGCGCCGCGTTCGCCGGCCGCTGAGCGATCATCACCAATGATGGCTCCACCGCGAGCACCTCCCGATCGGGCGGCTCGTATGCCCCCGCCCCGGCTCCCACATTGAGCACCGAGCGGGCATCTCCCAATCCGGCCCAGATCATCTGGGCGATCTTCGGATCGGTTCCACACGTGGCGGTGTAGCCACCACCCACAGCGTCATACAGTGCGGCGCCAGGCACGCATCCCAGTCAAGCGCAGGCAGACTGACGTCCGCACCGCACGCGCCGATTGACGCTTCGCCTGCCGCCCCATTCCAATGACTTGCCACAACAAAGCGCTCTCATGCCGCTGATCGGTAAATGTCCGGAACAAACGTGCATGGCAGCAGGACACAAGCAGGGACTACAACAGGACGTCGGTACCCGGCTCACCGGCGCGTGACTCGGGGTCGCCCTGGTCAGAGCCACAACGGCTACGGGTTTCCACGCGGCATACAACGCAGACCAAGCCTGCGGTAGCCCTCCGTAACCTTGCCCCATATGAATCCCCGAGCCTCAGCAAAACCGCAGGTCAACCGCTGTGCAGGGGGTTCATCTGTTCCTACCTCTGTGGACCTACTCGAGGCCCTTGCGAACCTCTGTTGGGAGGCTCGCCGCTTGTTGGCGATGGCTGGAACCTGGCGCACCATCCATCACACCGAGTAATAGCATACTATTCAGCGTGATTGAAGATCGTAATGACCTTCCCCCACCGCTTGCCACACCGAGCGCCGGGGGGAACAACGCGATCGGTCGCTCCATGTTCATCATCGACTGGCATCTGCTGGCCGCCGCCCCCCAGCCCGGTCCGCCACCTCGGCCCAGACTTCGAGGACATTCTCTTCATGACTTGGCGGCGTAGCGTCCCAGTCACCGTGACCCTCTCACTCTCGGCGTGATTGTGACGAAGCTGATCCAACATGGCCCCGTCAGAGTGAACAGAGCGATACTACGTACTCGGTGAACCGCCCCGGGTAGTGTAGAGGCCAGGTTCATATCTTCTCGACAAGCCTAGCAGGTTCTTCCTGCTCATAGTAGGCAGTCTCATATTCCGCTGGTGGCACGTTACCACAGGCCGTGTGCAGCCGCCGGTGGTTATACCAGTCGACCCACTCCAGAGTTGCTAACTCCAAATCATCGATCGTCCTCCACGGTCCCTTCCGCCGGACCAGCTCCGTCTTGTATAGTCCGATCACCGACTCGGCGAGGGCATTATCGTACGAATCCCCGGTCGTGCCGACAGAGCAGTTCGCACCGGCCTCAACGAGCCGATCGGTGTAGCGAATCGACGTATACTGCGCTCCGCGGTCGAAGTGATGTACGAGAGGTTCCAACCGTTCGTCCCGGGTCCAGATCGCCCTCTCCAGGGCGTCGAGGGGAAGGTCGGTCGTCATTGACCGTGCTAGTCTCCACCCGACGATCCGGCGAGAGAACACATCGACGACAAAGGCCGTGTACACCGTGCCCGACCAGGTCGCGCAATAAGTGAAATCCGCAACCCACAACAGATTCGGTGCGCTGGCCTGGAACTGGCGTTTCACCAGATCCGGCGCCGGTGTCGCCGACGGGTCGGCCACGGTCGTGCACCGGGTCGCGCCTCGGACCGCCCCGGCCAGGCCCAGCTGGCGCATCAGCCGCTCCACCGTGCAGCGGGCCACCTCGATGCCCTCGCGCCGCAGCGCCCGCCACACCTTCCGCGCGCCGTACACGCCGTAGTGATCCCCGAACACTCGCTTGATCTGCACCTTGAGTTCCTCATCCCACACCGCCCGGGCCGAGGGCGGCCGGCTGGTCGCGCCGTAGTACGTGGACGCAGCGACCTGCAATTCGGTGCAGATCGGCCCTGGCTCCGAACGACTCTTCGTGGGCATCGATGAACTCGACTACTGGGGCAGTCGCGGGTCGAGCTCTCGGATGCTCCTATGTCAAGCCGCGCGTGGCGGGACCTTGTCCGTGCTAGTACTGGGGTGTTGGGCTGTGGCTTGCTCGTCGGTCAGCAGCGCGTGGTAGGCGGCATCGGACAGTCGGTGGCGCAGCAGGCGCGGGGCCTCGGTGCGGGTCTTGCCGCTGGCGAGGAGCTTGTCCCCGGAGGGTTTTCCCGGTCCGATGCCGCGGGTCGGGGTGATGGCGATCCTGTGCAGGGCGCAGTTGACGGCCCGGTTGCCGCCGCGGTTGAGGCGGACCGTGCCCGAGGTGTTGCCTGACCAGACCGGGAGAGGGGCGGTGGCGGTGAACCGGGCGTAGGCGTGCTGGGACCGGAAGCGGTGGGCGCCCGGGCGGTCTTGCCCAGGATCACCGCCGCCGAGAGCACCCCGCAGCCGGGGATGGCCAGCAGGCTGGGGGCCAGCACGCGCACCC
>DASTLT010000277.1:0-2788 GCA_035714625.1 Pseudonocardiaceae bacterium
GGGTGCGCGTGCTGGCCCCCAGCCTGCTGGCCATCCCCGGCTGCGGGGTGCTCTCGGCGGCGGTGATCCTGGGCAAGACCGCCCGGGCGCCCACCGCTTCCGGTCCCAGCACGCCTACGCCCGGTTCACCGCCACCGCCCCCGTTACCTTCTTCGTGGCTCCTGATCAAGGGGCTCTGGTCGCCAGGCCCGGCATGACTTATGCCCCCAGTCGTACCCATGATCCGGGAGGTGGTGTCACCGGGCCTGGTGGCATCGGTGGACCGCTGATAGGGACATGGCCGCCCGTGGGGTAGGTCTCGTCGTAACGTGGCTGCCGGCCGTCGATGCCATACCGGTGACCAGCCACGACGACCTTAAGGACGGGGATGAGCAGCACCTACGGGGTGTTTCTCGGCTTGGATGTGGGCAAGGGCGACCATCACGCCGTGGGCCTGGATCCGGCCGGGCGGCGGCTGCACGATGCGCCGCTGCCCAACAGCGAGCCGAAGCTGCGGGAGATCTTCGGTAAGCTCGCGGTGCACGGGCCGCTGCTGGTGGTGGTTGATCAGCCGGCCACGATTGGTGCGCTGCCGGTCGCGGTGGCCCGCGCCTGCGGGCATGACGTGGGCTACCTGCCGGGGTTGGCGATGCGCCGGATCGCGGATCTGTATCCGGGCACGGCCAAGACCGACTCCCGCGACGCGTTCGTGATCGCCGACGCCGCCCGGACTCTGCCGCATACCCTGCGCCGGGTCGACGTCGGGGACGACACGCTGGCCGAGCTAGAGGTGCTGGTCGGCTACGACGATGACCTGGCCGGTGAGGCCACCCGGATCAGCAACCGGATCCGCGGTCTGCTCACCGGCATCCACCCCGCCCTCGAGCGTGTTCTCGGCCCGAAGATCGCCCACCCGGCGGTGCTGGAGATCCTGGCCCACTGCGGCGGCCCGGCCGGAATCCGCAAGGCCGGTCACCGCAAGCTCACCGCGATCACCACCGCGCACGCACCCCGCAGGGGCAACAAGCTGGTCACCGCCATCCTGGCTGCCTTGGACGAGCAGACCGTCACCGTTCCGGGCACCACCGCCGCGGACACCGTGCTGCCCCGCCTGGCCGAGAGCCTCAAGACCGTGCTGGGGCAACGCAAGACCGTCGCCGCCGAGGTCGAGGAGATGCTCGATGCGCACCCTCTTGCCCCGGTCCTGACCTCGATGCCCGGTATCGGGGTCAGGACCGCCGTCCGCATCCTGCTCGAAATTGGCGACGCCTCGGGCTTTGCCAGCGCCGCGCACTTGGCCGCCTACGCGGGCATCGCCCCGGTCACCCACCGCTCGGGCAACAGCATCCGCGGCGAGCATCCCGCCCGCAGCGGCAACCGCAAACTCAAACGCGCGTTCTTCCTCTCAGCCTTCGCCGCCCTGTCCGATCCCACGAACAGGGCCTACTACCAGCGCAAACGCGCCGAAGGAAAGAAACACAACGCCGCGCTGATCTGCCTGGCCCGACGCCGCTGCGACGTCCTGTACGCCATGCTTCGCAACAAGACCCTCTACCAACACCCCATCCCACAAGCCGCTTGACAACCCCATAGGGACACCTCCCGGTCTGGTCAGGCAACACCTCGGGCACGGTCCGCCTCAACCGCGGCGGCAACCGGGCCGTCAACTGCGCCCTGCACAGGATCGCCATCACCCCGACCCGCGGCATCGGACCGGGAAAACCCTCCGGGGACAAACTCCTCGCCAGCGGCAAGACCCGCACCGAGGCCCCGCGCCTGCTGCGCCGCCGACTGTCCGATGCCGCCTACCACGCGCTGCTGACCGACGAGCAAGCCACAGCCCAACACCCCAGTACTAGCACGGACAAGGTCCTGCCACGCGCGGCATGACATAGGAGCATCCGGAAGCTCGACCCGCTGTCCCGCTGATCTGCGAGTTCATCACCGAGCGCCGCCAGGAGTTCGGGGTCGCACCGATCTGCCGCGCCTTGACCTTTCTCGGCGTGCCGATCGCCGGGCGCACCTATTTCGCGCAGGTGGCTGGGGTCGTCGTCGAAACGCGCGCTGTGGGAGATGTCGATCACCGAGGTTCTGGCGGGTTTCTACACCCCGGACGAGCGGGGCCGCCGGGCACCGCAAGTCGCTGTACGGGAGTCTGAAGATGTGGACGCATCTGCAGCGACTCGGTGTGCCGGTGGCCCGCTGCACCATGGAGCGGCTGATGCGCGAGCACGGGTGGCGCAGTGTGACGCCAGCCAGAACGGTGCGCACCACTGTCGCCGATCCGGCCGCCGCCCGTGCCCCGGACCTGGTCAAATGGCAGTTCACCGCGGCCCGTCCCGACCAGCGGTGGGTGGCCGATTTCACCTACGTGTCGATGACCGTAGGGTTCGGCTACACCGCGTTCGTCATTGACGCTTTCGCTGGTCTCATCGTGGGCTGGGAAGGCTCGCTGAGCAAGCACACTGCGTTTGTGGAGAGCAAGCACACTGCGTTTGTGGAATCAGCAATCCGGCAAGCCGTGGCCTTCCGCAGCAGACAGGGCCATCCCCTGACTGGAGGCACTATTCACCATTCTGACGCTGGCTCCCAGTATACAGCCGTGCGCTTCGGCAAGACCCTCATGCTGGCCGAGCTGATTCCCTCGATCGGCACTGTCGGCGACGCACTCGGCGCGATGCGCGCCTCGTTCGCCAGGGCGAACGTACTCGGGTGTGCCCGCGGCATCGCCTTGAGGAACATCTTCCCGGCCGGGACGTCGAGCGTGGCCGCGAACTGCGCGTTCATCCCGGCCGGCGCGGTCGCGGTG
>DASTLT010000278.1:0-14020 GCA_035714625.1 Pseudonocardiaceae bacterium
TGTGCTGCTCACGAAGCTGACGCAGCGACGCCGCGTCGAGCTGGAGCCGTTCGACGTCGAGCACCACCTCATCGGGCTTGGGCCGCGGGTCGGTGTCCAGCCGCCACGCCTGCTGGGGCAGCACCCCAGCGGGCACGAGCACGCGGTGCAAGCCCCAGGGCGAGGAGGGTGGCGGCATAGCTCCGCAAATCTTCGGCGGGCGGGGACAACCTCAGGATAGTTCGGCTAGCTTCGGGGAACGGGGGTACGGACGAGGTAGAGCTGGTCCTCGCGCACCGGCCGGAAGCCCAGCTTGCGTGCTACCCGCAGGCTCGCGACGTTGTCCGGTGAGGTCGTCCAGGTGAGCAGCCGCCCGCGCGCCCTGATGTCCGCGAGCAGCCTGGCGGCGCATGCCGTGGATAAGCCGCGACCGCGGTACTCGGCCTCAGTGACCACCCCTGGGTCCTCGTAGCGCTCACCGATGAAGAACGGCACGGCAACCGATGCCAGCACCCCCTCGACGAACGCACCCCACCCGAGCCGGGAACCGGCGACTCCCTGGGCCCCGCCCAGCGTCTTGGTGATCCATGCGGTCTCGCTGCTGAGGCCGGGTCCCCGCGCAACTCGTAGTTGCCGCCGACCTCGGCGAGCACGGTGCGCGGGTCCGGCCAGCGGTCCACGTAGCAGTGTTCATGGCCGGTCTGGTGCACGTGCGCCCAGATCGTCGGGGGTCGCTCGGGTATGAACCACGGACGGAGTGCTCGCGGGTTCGGTGCCGGGAACATGCGCATCGCCTCGGTGTCCGCGGCTGGCTCAGCAGCAGGGCTCAGCGCAGCTCCGGACCGGGGCGTGGTTCGTCGACGACCTCGCCCTCGATGACCGCTCCCGGCCTGAGGTGCGCGCCGGTCCCGCGTTCAGCGGAGCGCAGCAGCCGGCGCCGGACCAGCCCCCGGACCGGGGGCAGGAGCAGCAGCAGGCCCAGGAGGTCGGAGACGAAGCCTGGCAGCACGATGCACACTCCGGCGGCAGCGATCAGCATGCCATCGACCAGTTCCCGGTGCGGCGGTCGGCGGGCCCGCAGGGCCGCATGGAGCGCGACCAGGGCTCGGGTGCCCTCGCGGCGCAGCAGGGCAACCCCCACCAGCGAGGCAAGCAGCAGCAGCCCGATAGTGGGGAGTGCCCCGATCGCATCTCCGACCGCGAGGAGCACCGCCAACTCGACGACGGCGGCCAGCAGCAAGATCAGCAGGACCGGCATGACGTGGACGCTCCTCGGGTGGTCGTGACGGGTGCACGCGCTCCTCAGGGTAAACGCGCGAACCTCCCATTTCGCTCCCGCCATCTTGCGGGCCGGCCTCCCGCCGCAGCTCCCAGGGCCCCAGGAACTTCCAGGTAGACCGGAAAATATTGCTATATTCGCTGAAGTAGCAAGAAGAAATCCTGCCTCCGCAGGGGATGATGATGAGTTTGTGGCCATCTGCGGCCAGCTCGGCCGCCGGGAGCGACAGCGGGCCGTGGGCCCCGGACGAGCAGCCCTACCACTACCTGCGGCGTGAGCTTGTGGAGCCCGACTGGCGCCGGTTCCCGGGCTGGGCAGGTGTCACGCAGGCTCAGTGGCGGGACGCCCAGTGGCAGCGGGTGCACTGCGTCCGTGACATTCGCCAGTTACGCGCGGTGCTGGGCGACCGGGTAGCCGAGCACTTCTACCAGGACCTGGCGGCCGACCAGGCCCAGATGGCCACCATGTCGATGCTGCTGCCACCGCAGATGCTCAACACGATGGCTCCTGACATCACCGGCGGCGATCTCACCGCTGCGCTCTACGCCGACCCGGTGCGTCGCTACATGCTGCCGTTGTGTTCCGAGCGGGACCCGGTCTGGCCTAGTCACCCGCGCTCCTGCCGGGACTCGCTGCACGAGGCGGAGATGTGGGTCGTCGAGGGGCTGACCCACCGCTATCCCACCAAGGTGCTCGCCGAGCTGTTGTCGACCTGCCCGCAGTACTGCGGGCACTGCACCCGGATGGACCTGGTGGGCAACTCCACCGCCCAGATCGGCAAGCATGCGCTGTCCCTCACCCCGGCCGACCGCCAGGATCGCATGATCGAGTATCTACGTCACACACCCCGGGTTCGGGACGTGGTGGTCTCCGGCGGGGACGTGGCCAACGTGCCCTGGCCCCGGTTGGAGACGTTTCTCATGCGGCTGCTGGCCATCGAGACGGTGCGTGACATCCGGCTGGCCACCAAGGCACTGGCCGGGCTACCGCAACACGGGCTGCAGCCACGGGTGGTCGAGGGTCTGCAACGGGTGGCCCGCACGGCCCGAAGCCAAGGCGTCAGCCTGGCCATCCACACTCATATCAACCATGCCCACTCGGTGACCCCGCTGGTCGCCGAGGCCGCCCGGACCGCACTGGAGGTGGGCGTCCGCGACGTGCGCAACCAGGGCGTCCTGCTGCGCGATGTGAACACCACCCCGGAGGCGCTGCTGGACCTCTGCTTTGCGTTGCAGGACGAGGCCGGGGTGCTTCCTTACTACTTCTACCTCTGCGACATGATCCCCAATGCGGAGCACTGGCGTATTGCAGTGTGGGAGGCGCAGGCGCTACAGGAGGCCATCCTGGGGTGGCTACCCGGCTACGCTACCCCCCGGATCGTCTGCGATGTGCCCTACGTCGGCAAGCGGTGGGTGCACCAGAGCGTCACCTACGACCGGGAGCGGGGCATCACCTACTGGACCAAGAACTATCGCACCCACCTCGAGCGGGAGGTCGCCGAGACGGCGACCATCCTGGGTCGGCGCTATCCGTACTACGACCCGATCTCGACCCTGCCCGCCGCAGGGCGGGCCTGGTGGAGCGAGCACGCCGCCTAGACGCGCGCCGGGGCGTCCTGGCGACACCGCCATGATGATCACCGGGGGGAGCCCGGGGGGTCGCCGTGTCGAGTGTCCTAGCTCCTCCGTATGGTGTACCGTCGGCCACCGGTCGGGTTAGTCCTGACGGACTGTGGCACCTCGTGGGTCCGCCCGCGAAATCGGCGTAATCCGTCAGGTCAGGGGCCTTGCTCTTGGATCATCGCCCACCTATGGTTGTGATTCCAGCCACACACCCCACCACGCGACGGGGCAGGAGGTGCAGGCGTGTCCGGGTTATCCGCCAGGACCGCCACCGCCGAAGAACTCTTCGAGCGGCGCGTACTACCCCTATACCAACTGGCTGATGACGCGGCGGCGATCGCTGCCGCCTGCTACGACATGGCCGTTCGCTTCCATGGCGGCGGCACGCTCGTGGTGTTCGGCAACGGCGCAGCCAGCACCGACGCCCAGCATGTCGCGGTGGAGTTCGTCCACCCGGTGATCGTGGGAAAGCGTGCCCTGCCCGCGATCTCGCTGACCTCCGATGTGGCGACGGTGACCGGCATCGCCGGCATGGAGGGCTTCGACGAGATCTTCGCCCACCAGTTGCGCCATCTCGCCAGCGCTGGGGACATCGCGCTGGGGATCTCCCAGGACGGTGACTGTGGCAACGTGTTGCGCGGCCTGTCGACCGCGCGGGAGTTGGGCCTGCTCACGATCGCTCTCGTCGGCCGCGATGGTGGGCGGATCGCGTCTGTCGGAGCCGCTGACCATGTCCTGGTGGCCCGGTCCGCTGACCCGAGAGTGATCAAGGAGGTGCACGTGACCACCTACCACGTGCTGTGGGAGTTGGTACATGTGTTCTTCGAGCATCCGGCTCTGCTTACGCCGGAGGTGAACTCATGACCGTTCCGGAGTGTCACGGGGAGGTGTGCATCACCTGTTCCGACGAGGCCGTCGCGGTCCGGATCGTCCGGTTGCTTCCGGACGAGCTGGCTGTCGTCGACACCGGGTCCGGTAACGAGGAGGTGAGCATTGCGCTGGTGACGGCGGGGGTCGGTGACGAGATCCTCGTCCATGCCAAAGAGGCAATCGCGGTTCTGGGGCGGTCGGAATGAGCTTCGGGACCAACGGAAACGGCCACCCGCAGGCACTGGTCAGATCGGATGACACTCGGTCTGGCGACCTCACGTCCCTCTACCCGTTCCTGTATTCGGGTACCGGGGATGTCGAGGCGGTGCTGGCTGATGTGCGCCGTTCGACCGTGGACAAGGTGCACCAGATCGTGGCCTTACGGCGCGAGGTTCTCGCCCGGGAGAGCCAGCGGTTGGCGGCGTGCGCCTCGGCCATGGCGGCGGCGTTCGCCGCGGGTGGGCGGCTGTTCACTATTGGCAACGGGGGAAGCTGTACCGACGCAGCTGACCTCGCGAGTTTGTTCCTCCACCCGGGGTCGGGTCGGCGGGTACTGCCCGCCTTCACGCTCACCGGGGAGGTCGCGGTGCTGACCGCGCTGTCGAACGACGTCTCCTTCGATGTCGTCTTCGCGCGTCAGATCGCAGCGTTCGGGCGACGCGGTGACGTCGTCGTCGGGCTGTCCACCTCGGGCAACTCCACCAATCTCGTACGCGCCTTCGAGGAAGCGAGCAGGCGCGGCCTGCTCACCGTCGGACTGGCCGGGTACGAGGGCGGGGCGATGGCCGAACTGGGCAGCATCGACCACTTGTTTGTGGTGCCTGCTGACTCGGTACATCGGATTCAGGAGGCGCAGACCACGATTTATCACACGCTGTGGGAGCTCACGCTCAACGAGCTGACCACCGGAAGGCGAGATCCGGCACGAGCAGAGCGACGTGAGGTCGCTCGTGGAGTAGGGGATCATGACTGAAGAGAGCCCAATCCATATCCTCTGGATTAACTGCGGCCTGTCCTGTGACGGGGACTCGGTTGCACTGACCGCGGCGACCCAGCCAAGCATCGAAGAGATTGCGCTGGGAGCCCTTCCAGGACTGCCCAAGATCGCCGTGCACTGGCCACTGATCGACTTCGAGTGCGGGCCGGAACAGGGTGCGGACAACTTCATCGAATGGTTCTGGAAGGCCGACCGCGGCGAGCTGGAGCCGTTCGTGCTCGTCCTCGAGGGTTCCATCCCAAATGAGGCGATCAACGGTGACGGTTACTTCACGGGTTTCGGGAGAAACCCCGAGACCAACCAGCCAATCACCATCAACGAGTGGATTGATCGGCTGGCGCCGAAGGCGACGATCGTGCTCGCCGTCGGCACCTGCGCCACCTATGGCGGCATCCACGCCATGGCGGGTAACCCCACCGGCGCGATGGGTGTGCCGGACTACCTGGGCTGGGACTGGAAGTCCAAGGCCGGTATCCCGATCGTTTGCGTGCCCGGCTGCCCGATTCACCCAGACAACCTCTCCGAGACGATCCTGTACCTGCTCTACCAGGCCGCCGGTGCGGCACCCATGATCCCGTTGGACGACCAGCTGCGCCCGACGTGGCTGTTCGGACAGACGGTGCATGAGGGCTGTGACCGGGCCGGCTACTACGAACAGGGCGAGTTCGCCAAGGAATACGGCGCACCGCAGTGCCTCGTCAAGATCGGTTGCTGGGGACCGGTCGTGAAATGCAACGTGCCCAAGCGTGGCTGGATCAACGGCGTGGGTGGTTGCCCGAACGTGGGTGGCATCTGCATCGGCTGCACCATGCCAGGCTTCCCGGACAAGTTCATGCCCTTCATGGACGCACCTCCTGGATCCCTGGTGTCGTCGGCCGCGAGCAAGACCTACGGATCCGTTATCAGGTCACTGCGCAATATCACGATCAAGAAGACCGACACCGAGCCCAAGTGGCGCAAGAAGGGTCGTGAGCTCGTGACTGGCTACAAGCCCACCTGGTGATCCGGACTGCTGGAGAAAGGCATCTATAGCGATGACAACCACTGCACCAAGGCACGGCGCCGTCGGCAGTAAGGACGCCCAACTCACCGAGATGGTGTGGGATCCGGTGACCCGGATCGTCGGCAGCCTCGGTATCTACACGAAGATCGACTTCGCCAACGGCAGGGTGGCCGAGTGCCACAGCACCTCGTCGGTGTTCCGCGGCTACTCGATCTTCATGAAGGGCAAGGACCCGCGCGACGCCCACTTCATCACCAGCCGTATCTGTGGGATCTGTGGGGACAACCACGCCACCTGCTCGGTGTACAACCAGAACATGGCCTACGGGGTGGCACCGCCGCACCTCGGCGAATGGATCATCAACCTGGGTGAAGGTGCCGAGTACATGTTCGACCACAACATCTTCCAGGAGAACCTGGTCGGGGTCGACTACTGCGAGAAGATGGTCGCCGAGACCAACCCCGGCGTCCTGGAGCAGGCCAACCGCACTGAGGCGCCGAATACTGCCGCACACGGATACAAGACGATCGGCGACATCATGCGGGCGCTCAACCCGCTGGCCGGTGAATTCTACCGTGAGGCACTGCAGGTCTCCCGCTACACGCGTGAGATGTTCTGCCTGATGGAGGGTCGCCACGTGCACCCCTCCACTCTTTACCCGGGCGGCGTCGGCACTGTCGCCACCCACCAGTTGTTCACCGACTACTACACCCGTCTCATGCGGTACGTGGAGTTCATGAAGCGGGTCGTTCCGCTACACGACGACCTCTTCAGCTTCTTCTACGACGCCATGCCTGGCTACGAAGAGGTCGGCCGTCGTCGGGTGCTGCTGGGTTGTTGGGGTGCTCAGAACGACCCTGAGCACTGCGACTTCGACTACCGGCACATGACCAACTGGGGCCGCAAGATGTTCGTCACCCCCGGTGTGGTGGTGGACGGCAAGCTGGTCACCAACGACCTGGTGAAGATCAACCTCGGGCTGCGGATCCTGCTCGGCCACTCCTTCTACGAGGACTGGGACGGTCAGGAGATCTTCGTCGACAAGGACCCGCTGGGTAACCCGGTCGACCGTCGGCACCCGTGGAACCAGCACACCATCCCCAGGCCGCAGAAGCGTGACTTCAACGGCCCGTACAGTTGGACGATGTCGCCGCGCTGGTTTGACGGCACGGACTACCTCGCCCTCGACACCGGTGGCGGGCCGCTCGCCCGGTTGTGGCCGACGGCTCTGTCCGGGTTGGTGGACACCGGTGGCGTCAAGGCGACCGGTCACAGCGTGGTCATCAACCTGCCCAGGACGATGACCAAGCCCGAGGTCACCTTCGAGTGGAAGATCCCGTACGACAAGGCTGGCAAGCCGCTGTCGAACGCAATCGAGCGCAACCGGGCGCGGAGCTACTTCCAGGCCTACCAGGCTGCGTTGGCGTTGCACTTCGTGGAGAAGGCCCTGGCCGAGGTGCGGGCTGGCCGTACCAAGACCTGGGAGCCGTTCAAGGTGCCCAAGGAAGCGATCAGCTGTGGGTGGACCGAGGCGGTCCGTGGCGTGCTGTCGCATCACATGGTGATCCGGGACGGGAAGATCGCGAACTACCACCCGTATCCACCCACCCCGTGGAACGGCAGTGTCCGCGATGTCTACGGAACTCCGGGCCCCTACGAGGACGCGGTGCAGAACACACCGATCTTCGAGGAGAACCCGCCGGAGAACTTCAAGGGCATCGACATCATGCGTGCGGTGCGTAGCTTCGACCCCTGCCTGCCCTGTGGTGTGCACATGTACCTGGGGAAGGGCAAGGAGTTGCAGCGGCTCCACACCCCGCACGCGTTCTCCACGACCGGCGGCTGAGTCGTGCCTGCTAGCAACACATCGGATGTCCAGGCGGTTGGGTCGAAGGTTGAGGCGCTTCTCGCGGAGCTGACCTCGACCTCCGACCCGGCCACCGCCCGGCTGGCCGAGGAGCTGGTCGGCCTGCTCGTCGAGTTCTACGGTGCGGGCCTGGCCCGCATCGTAGAGCTTCTCGACGAGCAGGCCGTCGCTCCGCTGCTGAACGATGGCCTGGTGACAAGTCTCTTGGTGCTGCATGACCTGCATCCGCAGAGCACCGAGGAACGTGTCCTGGCCGCCCTGGAACGGGTCCGGCCCTACCTCGGCTCGCATGCCGGCGACGTCGAGTATCTAGGACTGAACTCCGACGGGACGGTGCGGCTGCGGCTTGCGGGTAGCTGCGACGGCTGCCCGTCTTCCGCGATCACCGTTAAGATGGCCATCGAGAAGGGTATTGAGGACGTGGCCCCAGAGGTGACCAAGGTCGAGGTGGAAGGAATGGCCCCCGACCCGGCTGCCCCCGGGGTGGCGGAGGGGCACAAGTTGCTGCCGCTGCAGCAGGTGACCCGGCAACCGGAGCCGCCGGCCTCGACCTGGGTACAGGTCGAGGGGATCGGCGATCTCGGCCAAGGCCAGGTAGTTCCGCTGCGGGTCGGCGATGTTGCTGCGGTGGTGTGCAACGCGGCAGGCAACCTCTATGCCTACGCCGACCGGTGCCCGGCCTGCGGTGCTGGCCTGACTGGTGCGAAGCTGGAGGGGGTCCTGTTGACCTGCCCCAGTTGTACACAGCGTTACGACGTGGTCCGGGCAGGGCGCAGCTTCGGCGAGGCAGGGGCGGCAGCGGTCCCGCAGCACCTCGATCCGCTGCCGTTGCTCGCCGAGGATGGTGGAGTCAGGATCGCTGTTCCAGCGGGGGTGTCGTCATGAGCACGGGGTTGCGGCGCTTTGTTCCGGGCGCCGCTCCCCCGGCCCCCGCGCCCGATCCTGATGCTAAGCCGGTCGAGCGATGCGAAATGTGTGCCGAGCCGATCGGCGAGTGGCACGGTCATGTGGTCGACCTCGAGGGTCGGGGTTTGATGTGTACCTGCCGCGGCTGCTCCCTGCTATTCACCGCTAAGGGGGCTGGCGGGGGGCGGTATCGAAAGGTTCCAGAACGCTACCGGTATGCGGCCAATGTGCCGCTGGCGGAGGCGACCTGGGACTCAATCGGTATTCCGGTGGCGATGGCGTTTTTCTTCACCAACTCCAAGGTCGAGCGTACCGTTGCCTTTTACCCGAGTCCGGCGGGAGCCACCGAGTCGCTGCTCTCATTGGAAGCCTGGACAGACTTGCTTGCAGCGATTCCGGGACTGGGTGACCTGGAGCCTGATGTGGAGGCGCTGCTGGTGCACCGGCAGGAGAATGGATTCGAGTTCTTTGTCGTTCCGATTGATGCGTGTTACCAGTTAGTGGGTCTGGTCCGCCTGCACTGGAAGGGCTTTGATGGTGGCGAGGAAGCCTGGACTGCGATCAATGACTTCTTTGCCCGGTTGCGGGAGCGCAGCGAAGAAGTGGCCATTGGCGATGGGGTGATCAGCGATGGCTGAACTTACTTTCACCTGCCTCGACGCGGTGCCCGAGCGTTACGCGATGGCGCCCACCTTGCTGTTCCGGCTCCGTATTGATGCGGAGCCGGACCAGCGGGTCCGTGCCCTCGCGGTGCGCTGCCAGTTCAGAATTGAGCCACAGCGTCGTGGGTATGGTGACGAGGAGGCTAAGCGGCTCCTTGAGCTGTTCGGCGATCGGGCCCGCTGGGGCGACACGCTCAAGCCGTTCCAGTTCGCCAACTCCTCGACGGTCGTCGCCAGCTTCACCGGTAGCACCGAGGTTGAGGTGGCTGTGCCGTGCAGCTATGATATGGAGGTGACCGCAGGCCGGTACTTCAATGCCTTAGAGGATGGGGAGATCCCCTTTATCCTACTGTTCAGTGGAACCGTGTTCGGGGATGGCGAGAAGGGCCTATGGGTCGAGCAGGTGCCGTGGCACTCTGAATCTCGGTACCGGATGCCGGTAGAGCGCTGGCGTGAGATGATGGACCTGCACTTCCCTGGTAGCGGGTGGCTACGTCTGCAGCGCGAGACGATCGACGCCTTGGCTGAGTTCCGTGCTATCCGCACGATTCCCACCTGGGATGACACTATTCTTGCGGCGTTGGACGCTGCCCAGGCGTCGTCGAGCGTTGAGGTGCTTCGCTCTGCGGAAGGGGGATCATGACCGCATCACCCATGGACGTCGCACGTGAGGTAGCCGACGCCGTACTCTACGAGGGTTACCTGTTGTACCCTTACCGCGCCTCAGCGAAGAAGAACCAGAATCGTTGGCAGTGGGGTGTGCTTGTGCCTTCCTCTTATGCCGCAGCCGGACATGGAGAGCACTCCACCTCGCGTACGGAGTGCTTGCTGGAGCCAGGCGCCGACCCGGTGCTGCACCTGCGGTTGCGATTCCTGCAGTTGCAGCACCGAAGTGGCAGCGAGGGTCCGGTGCCCGAGTTCGATGAGGCGGTGGAGCGGGAGGTCGACGAGGTAGTGGCAGCCTCCGAGTTGCTGGGGGCTGATCGGATCATTCCGGTGACCATTCCCGGTGGGAGTGAGACTGAGGATGGCGTAACGCGGCAGCGCTGGCCGCTGCAGGGTGAGATCCGACTGTCCGCTAAGCAGTTGGAGGGTCCCTACGGAGTGCTGCAGCTTACCATTGGGGTTGCCAACACCACGCAGTGGATGGACCCGGAGGCGGACCGGCAGTTGGCGCTGCGTCATTCGCTGATCGCCGCCCACATCGTGATCGCGCTCACGGACGGGGAGTTTATCTCTTTGCTGGACCCCCCGGAGTGGGCCAAGTTCGCCGCCGAGTCGTGCCGGAATGAACGCACCTGGCCAGTGATGGTCGGGGAAACCGGACGCCGCGACACGATCCTCTCCTCGCCGATCATTCTGTACGACTACCCTTCGATTGCGCCGGAGAGTCCTGGGGAGCTGTTCGACGGACTGGAGATCGATGAGATTCTCACGTTGCGTACAATGACGCTCACCGACGAGGAGAAGGCCGAGGCCCGGGCCACCGATGAGAAGGTCCGTAAGCTAATGGACCGGGTCGACTCGATGCCGCCTGAGATGTTGGACAAGCTGCACGGTGCGATTCGCTACCTCGAGGAGAGTCCCGCATCGTCCCGGTCCTCTCGGGAGCCGGATCCGATTGAGACGCTCACTACTCCGGGCACCCCTTGGTGGGATCCTGGCGCGGACGCATCGGTGGACCCGGAGACCGACAGTGTGACCATTTCTGGGGTGAAGGTAGCTAAGGGCAGCCGGGTGGTGCTTACCCCAGGGTCGAAGCGCACCGATGCACAGGACATGTTCCTGACGGGGCGGATCGCCACCGTTGCCGCCGTCCTGCTCGATGTCGACGGTGAGACGCACGTCGCGGTCACTCTTGATGATGATCCTGGCGCCGATATTGCCGTTGCCCACGGACGGTTCCGTTACTTCTCCCCTGACGAGCTTGCGCCCTTGGAGCCTGAGTCATGAGGACGGTGGTGGCCGGCATCGGCAACATCTTCCTGAGTGACGATGCGTTCGGTGTCGAACTCGCGAAGCGGCTCAGTAATGAACAGCTTCCGGAGGGTGTCACTGTCGCCGATTACGGGATCCGCGGTATGCACTTGGCGTATGATCTGCTGGAGATTGCGCCGGACACCACCATCCTGCTCGACGCAGTGTCCCGTGGTGACGAGCCCGGTACGCTCTATGTGCTTCAGATCGGACCTGGGCATGTAGCAGATATTGAGCCCGCTGCTGTCGATGCACACGGGATGGCTCCCGATGCGGTGCTTGCGCTGCTGGACAACCTCGGCGGCAGCGCGGGGCGAACCCTGCTGGTTGGCTGTGAGCCGGCCAGTACCGAGGAAGGTATTGGGCTATCCCAAACCGTCGCCGCAGCCGTGGAGAAGGCGGTGGGAGTAGTCTTGGATCTGCTCACCAACAAGGAAGGAAGTGAGACGGATGCTGCGTCGGCTGCTGTTCTGGGGCTCAATGATCGGTCTGGCCACTCTGGCGGTTCAGGTATCCAAGGACGTGGCTCGGTACAAGCAGATCAGCGACCTGTGATCCCTAACCCACCACGGAGGTAAAGCCCATGTGCCTCGGCATCCCGGGCGAGGTGATCGAGATCCTGCCCGACCAACCTGATCTTGCCAGGGTGGACGTCAGCGGGGTGAAACGCGCCATCAACATCGGTTTGTTGACCGATGACCCCCCTGTTCCAGGCGACTGGATTCTCATCCATGTCGGCTTCGCCCTTTCCAAGATCGATGAGCAGGAGGCCAAGGCGGCGATGGACTTTCTCATCGGTATCGGTCAGGCCTATGAGGACGAGATCGCTGCTCTGCTCGAGTCACAAATCGACGAAAGGCGGTGAGCGGTATGCGGTTCGTCGACGAGTACCGGGATGCCGAGAAGGCGCGCGCATTGTCTGCGAAGATTGCAGCGCTGTGTGAGCCGGGGCGGCACTACAAGTTCATGGAAGTCTGCGGCGGGCACACACATACTATCTACAAGCACGGGCTGGAGGACTACCTTCCGGAGTCGATCAGCCTGGTGCATGGACCCGGGTGCCCGGTGTGTGTGATCCCCATGGGCCGAGTGGACGACGCGATCGCACTGGCCGAGGAACCGGACGTGATCATGACGTCATTCGGCGACATGATGAGGGTGCCCGGCGGACGGGGATCGTTCTTCGACTCTTCGGCCGCCGGCGCCGACATCCGGATGGTCTATTCTCCCCTTGATGCGCTGAAGATTGCCCGGCAGAATCCGGACAAGCGTGTAGTGTTCATGGCGATCGGTTTCGAGACGACCGCGCCTTCGACTGCCATGACCGTGCTACGTGCGGCAGCCGAGGGTATTAAGAACTTCTCGATCTTCTGTAACCACGTCACGATCATCCCGGCGATCAAAGCGATCCTGGACTCCCCGGATCTGCGTCTGGACGGGTTCCTGGGCCCAGGCCATGTGTCCACCGTCATCGGCTGCCGGCCGTACGAGTTCATCGCCGCTGAGCACGGGAAGCCGCTCGTCACGGCAGGATTCGAGCCGCTGGACATCCTGCAGTCGGTCTACATGCTGATGCTGCAGTTGGCCGAGGGTCGCTGCGAGGTTGAGAACCAGTACTCTCGGATTGTCCCGTGGGATGGCAACATGGTGGCATTGCGGGCGGTCAGTGAGGTCATGGAACTGCGTCCGTATTTTGAGTGGCGCGGTCTCGGGTTCATCTCGCACTCCGCATTGCGTATGAAGCCTTCCTACGCTGCCTTTGACGCGGAGAAGCACTTCGATCTGCCCGGGGTCCGGGTGGCCGACCCAAAGGCATGCCAGTGCGGTGAGGTGCTCAAGGGTGTGCTCAAGCCCTGGGAGTGCAAGGTGTTCGGCACTGCCTGCACACCGGAGACCCCGATCGGTACCTGCATGGTCTCCTCCGAGGGAGCCTGCGCGGCGTACTACAACTTCGGACGGTTCAGTCGCGAACGGGTCCGCGAGGCCAGCCAGATAGGGGCGAGCAAGGCATGACCCACCCGGATACCACCCGGCAGTCCCGGGCGGCCTGGGCCGAAGCCGCCGTCGCCGAGCATGACCCGGAGCACGCTGGACTGCACGCTCAGCCGGGCAGTGCGCACACCAGCCGGGAACAACTCGTGCTGGAGCGCATCGAGCGAGCCCGGCGGGCGCGGCCCCGGGTGCGCGAGAAGCTCATCACACTTGCGCATGGTGCCGGCGGCAAGGCCAGCCAGTCGCTGATCGAGGCGATCTTCCTGGATGCCTTCCGCAATCCCTTGCTGGAGCCATTGGAGGATGCTGCGTCCTTGACCGCGGGTGCTACGCGGCTGGCATTCACCACCGACTCCTACGTGGTGTCGCCGTTGTTCTTCCCCGGTGGAAACATCGGTGATCTCGCCGTCAACGGCACAGTCAACGACTTGGCGGTCTCCGGGGCGCAGCCGGCCCATCTGTCGGCCGGATTCATCCTGGAGGAGGGTTTCCCGGTTGACGACCTGCGGCGGATTGTCGCGTCGATGGCGGCGGCCGCCGAGGCTGCTGGGGTGTCCATTGTCACCGGCGACACCAAGGTTGTGCAGCGGGGCAAGGCGGACGGCTGCTACATCAACACCGCAGGGGTCGGGATGATCACCGGCGACCTGATGCTGGGGGCAGCCACCGTACGTCCCGGCGATGTGGTGATCGTTTCGGGCCCGGTTGGCGAGCACGGGATGACGGTGATGCTGGCGCGCGGGGAGCTGGACATCGACGCCGATCTGGTTTCCGACACCGCACCGGTGCACGGCTTGGTGCGGGGATTGCTCGACGCCGTGGGGTCGGGTGTGCGGGCGATGCGGGATGCGACGCGCGGTGGGGTT
>DASTLT010000279.1:0-18809 GCA_035714625.1 Pseudonocardiaceae bacterium
CTTCTGGTTGGCCACCGTGAGCACCCGCCGCCGCGCGGGTCGAGGCCAGCGGTCGATGGGATGCTTCATCCGGGTGGCGCGTTCCGCCTCTTCCGCTATCGGGGTCCACCCGGTGTCCGGCGGCGGCACCTCCCGTGGGTAGGGCGCTGCCGCCCGGTGCGACGCCGAGACAGTGCCGCCGACCCCCGTTTCACGTGAAACCGGGCGACGCGGGGCCGATCTGTCCAGCGATTCGCTGTGCCAATCGGGGCTCACGCTCACCGATCCTTCCTCCTGGGTGTCCCCATTCTGGGGGTGACACGCTCGGCGCGTCGCCGCACCGCTACGACCGTGGTCGGCGGCTGCACCACCGCCACCCCACACTGCACAATGTCGACCGCGCGTCCCCCCGCGGACCGCACCGCCACCGCGTCCCGGGCAACCTCCGCACCAGCTCGAGCACCCTTGACCGCGAGCAACCGACCATCAGCAACCAGCAACGGCAGGCACCAGCTTGCCAACCGCCCCAGCGGGGCCACCGCGCGGGCCGTCACCACGTCCCACTCGCCGAGCTCAGCCCGGACCGCGGGGTCCTCGACGCGCCCCCGGTGCACCCGGACCGGCAGCTCGAGCGCGGCGACGACCTCGCGCAACCACTCCACTCGCCGGGCCATCGGCTCCAGCAGCACCACGGTCAGGTCGGGGCGCGCCAACGCCAGCGGAATCCCCGGCAGTCCCGCCCCGGAGCCGACGTCCAGCACGCGCTCGCCCTTCGCCAGCAATTCCCCGAGCACAGCGGAGTTCAGCATATGCCGTGCCCACAGCTTGCCTGCTTCCCGCGGCCCGATCACGCCCCGGACCACCCCGGGACCGGCGAGCATCGCCGCGTATCGCTCCGCAGCCTCGAGCTGCTCCCCGAAAACAACCCGCGCCGCTGCCGGAATGTCTGCCCACGGCTGGCGTTTCACGTGGAACATCGAGCACATCGAGTCGCGGCCCCCGGTGGGAGGCAGCTCAGGTCGACGGGAAGACCACGACGCGGCGGCGCGGCTCCTCGCCTTCGCTCTCGCTGTGCACACGCGCCACCGAGGCCACCGCGTCATGCACGATCTTCCGCTCGAACGGCGTCATCGGCTGCAGCCGAGCCGGCTCGCCGCTGTCCCGCACCCGTTCCGCGACCGAACGCCCCAGCTCGGTGAGCTCGGAGCGGCGGGAGGACCGCCACTGGGCGATGTCGAGCATCAGCCGGCTCCGGATCCCCGTCTGCTGCTGCACCGCCAGCCGAGTCAGCTCCTGCAGCGCATCGAGCACCACACCCCGGGACCCGACCAGCTTCTCCAAGTCCTCGCCCCCATCAATGCACACCACCGCACGATCACCCTCGACATCAAGGTCGATGTCGCCGTCGTAATCAATGACATCGAGAAAACGCTCGAGATAGTCACCTGCCACGTCACCCTCCTGTACCAGGAGGTCTTCGGTGAGCTGCTCACCCCGCGCTGCCGGTCGCGAGACCTCTCGGCCGCCGTCCACCAGACCAGGTGCGGCACCACCCGACGGGGTCGCCGCGTCGGTCACCATCTGCTCGGTCGCCAGCATCTCGGCCACAACTGCCTCCTCTCCGCGCCACGATCTGGGGAAACGCGCTCTCAGCGACGCTTCCGGTTGGTCTTCCTCCGCGCCCGCGGCCGCGGCTGGATCAGGTCCGGCGCTGGCCTGCCGTCCGGCTGCTCCGCACTCGTTCCATTCGGCGAGCTACCCGGCATCGCGGCACTGGAACCGTTCGATTCACCCGGGACGGACCTCGGTGGCTCCGCGCCCGAGCCATCGTCGGCGGGTGTGGCGGGCGGGGTCTCCTTCTTCGGCCGGACCGGTTTCTGTCCCGGGCGCGGGGCGCGCGACTGGCGCTGCTCGATGGCGGCCTGCTTCTTCTCCGCCTCCTCGACATCGATGCGCTGGTAGACCAGGTGCTGCTGGCCGAGCGTCCACAGGTTGTTGGACAGCCAGTAGAGCAGGATCGCCAGCGGGAAGAACGGCCCACCGGCGACCACACCCAGCGGGAACAGGTACAGCATGACCTTGTTCATGATGGCGGCCTGCGGGTTCGCGGCCTGCGCCTCGGTCTGCCGGGCCACCGAGTGCCGGGCGGTGAGGTGGGTGAGGATGCCGGCGACGATCGTCAGCGGCACCGCCACCGCGGCGATCTCCCACCGGGAGATGTCGCCGTACCGGGCCAGCAACTTGGTCGGCTCGGTGATGAACGACGACAGCGGCACCCCGAAGAGCTTCGCCTGCAGGAACGACTGCACGTCCGCCGCACTGAAGACGTAGTTGCCGATCCGCTCGTTCTGCTCGGCGGTGAGGAACGGCCGGTTGAACGACCGCAGCACGTGGAACAACCCGATGAAGACCGGGATCTGCACCAGCACCGGCAGGCAGCCGCCCAGCGGGTTCACCCCGTGCTGGGTCTGCAGCTTCTGCAGCTCGGTGTTCATCTTCTGCCGGTCGTTGCCGTACTTGGCCTTCAGCTTCTGGACCTCGGGGGCGAACTCCTGCATCTTGCGCATGGAGCGCACCTGGCTGACGAACGGCTTGAACAGCAGCGCCCGCAGGGTGAACACCAGGAACACCACGGCCAGCGCCCAGGCGATGCCGTTGTCCGGACCCAGCAGGTAGCCGAACGCCTTGTGCCAGAACCACAAGATCGCCGACACCGGGTAGTAGATGAAGTTCAGCAAGACGACTCACTCTCGGCGGGGCCTTGGTTCTGCGGAGCACGAGTTCGACGAGCACGGGTTCGACTAACACCGCGGGGTGGTCGCGGTGGGGGGACCGGGTCCATCCCTCCAGGGTGCCAGGGTGCGCACCGGAGCAGCCGACGCACCGTCAACCACGACCCGCGCAGCATCCCGTGCCCGGTCAGCGCCTCGACCGCGTAGGCGCTGCAGCTCGGGTAGAACCGGCAACTGGGGGGCAGCGCGGGGGAGATCCACCGCCGGTAGAACTGCAGGACCGCCACGAGCAGCCGCACCACCGGACGGGCGCTGCGGGTGCCGGGAGTGCCCGGAGTCGGGGAGGTCACCGTCATCACCGACCGCCAAGGTGCGCCGGGGCGCGCCTGGCGGCGGTCCGAGCGTCCGGTGCGGGGTCGGCGGCGGCGAGCCGGCGCAGCGCCCGTTGCAGGTCGTCATTCAGCGCTGCACTGCCCGCCCCGGCCGCAGTTGGTAAGGCCCGCACCACCAGCAGCGCGCCTGCCGGCAGCGCCGCCAGCCGGGAGCGCATCAGATGCCGCAACTGGCGCTGCACCCGGTGCCGGACCACCGCGCCACCAACCGGGCGCCCGACCACGAAACCCACCCGCGCCGGCAGCTCCGGCGCACCCGATCGGGCCAGGTGCACGACGAGGGTGCGCCGCGCCACGCGACGGCCCTCCCGGACGGCCGTCGCGAAATCCTTGCGACGGGTCATTCGGGCGGGTGCGGGCAGCACGAAGGGATCCGGCAGCGAGACGATCAGGCCGACAACTGGCTGCGACCTCGACGGCGGCGGGCAGCGATGATCGCCCGCCCAGCGCGGGTGCGCATGCGAAGCCGGAACCCGTGAGTCCTGGCACGGCGACGGTTGTTCGGCTGGAACGTGCGCTTGCCCTTGGTCACGGTTGTCGTTCTCCTGGTGAGGTCATCGGTCGCAGGCGGTGGGACTGCGGGTCGGCGAGGCGTCCCCTGCCCGCACCGGCGCCACCATCGCCAGCGGCCCCACACCGCGCTCCGGCCCCTGTCGGGCGGCGGGGGAGAGCACGCTAGACCGCCCGCCGGTGGGCAGGAGACCACCCGAGCCTAAGGCCAGGGGCCGGGGCCCGTCAAAATCAGCCCCGCCGCAAGCCGCGTCGGTGCTTGCTTTCCCCTGGTTCTTGTGGCAGCGCCGCAAGCTTGTTAGCGTGCCCCCCTCGCGGTTCCGGAACCCAGGGAGCAGGGTCGGCTCCGCCAGCCGGTACATCGGCCCCCCGGACGGTACGCCGACCCGGCGTACCGTCATGCACAGTTGTGGATAACTCTGTGGACGCCCAGCGGCCGCAGTATCCAGCTACCGGCCGGAGGGGAGTCAGCGGGGTGTCGGACCGACATACTGACCTCGGGCAGGTGTGGAGCCAGGTCGTCCGGGAGCTCTCCTCCGGGACACTCTCGCCGCAGCAGCGTGCCTGGATGCGGGTGACCCGCCCGATCGGCATGCTGGACAACACCGCGCTGCTCGCCGCCCCGAGTGACTTCGCCAAGGACGCCATCGAGCGCGCACTGCGCGAACCGATCACCGCCGCACTGTCCAGACATCTGGGCCGGCCGATCTCCCTCGCGGTGAAGGTGGATCACCCGCTGCCGGTGCCGCCCGAGCTGCCGCCCCCGGCCGCGGTGCTGGCGGCCGAGGATGCACCGCTGCCCACCGGGTCCAGCGCCGGCGGGCAGCTCTCTCCCGGCCCGGAGGACGGCGTCGACGACGGCCTCGACGACGGCGAGGAGAGCGAGGAGGAAGCCGCCCTCGCCACCGTGCACGAGATCTGGCCCACCTTCGCCGGCCCGGCCACCGCCGCCGCCACCCAGCGGCCCAGCTCGCAGACCAAGCTCAACGAGAAGTACACCTTTGACACGTTCGTCATCGGTGCGTCCAACCGGTTCTCGCACGCCGCCGCCGTGGCGGTGGCCGAGGCGCCCGCGCGGGCCTACAACCCGCTGTTCGTCTGGGGCGAGTCCGGGCTGGGCAAGACGCACCTGCTGCACGCCGTCGGGCACTACGCGCAGCGGCTGTTCCCCGGCATGCGGGTGCGCTACGTGTCCACCGAGGAGTTCACCAACGATTTCATCAACTCGCTGCGCGATGACCGCAAGGTGGCCTTCCAGCGCCGCTACCGCGACGTCGACGTGCTGCTGGTGGACGACATCCAGTTCCTGGAAGGCAAGGAAGGCACCCAGGAGGAGTTCTTCCACACCTTCAACACGCTGCACAACGCGAACAAGCAGATCGTGATCTCCTCCGACCGCCCGCCCAAGGGACTCGGCACGCTGGAGGACCGGTTGCGCACCCGCTTCGAGTGGGGACTGATCACCGATATCCAGCCCCCCGAGCTGGAGACCCGGATCGCCATCCTGCGCAAGAAGGCCGCCGGTGACCGGCTGGCCGCACCGGACGACGTGCTGGAGTTCATCGCGGCCCGGATCGAGCGCAACATCCGCGAGTTGGAGGGGGCGCTGATCCGGGTCACCGCGTTCGCGTCACTGAACCGCCAGCCGGTGGACACCCAGCTCGCCGAGATCGTGCTGCGCGACCTCATCCCGGACGCCCAGGCCCACGAGATCGGCGCGCCCATGATCATGGCGGTGACCGCGGAGTTCTTCGGGGTCACCATCGAGGACCTGTGTGGTCCGGCGAAGACCAAGCAGCTCGCCCAGGCCCGGCAGATCGCGATGTACCTGTGCCGGGAGCTGACCGACCTGTCGTTGCCCCGGATCGGGCAGATCTTCGGGGGCCGGGATCACACCACCGTGATGCACGCGGAGAAGAAGATCCGCAAGGAGATGGCCGAGCGCCGCCGCACCTACGACCAGGTGCAGGAGCTCACCTCCCGGATCAAGCAACGCGCCCGGAGCTGAGCGGCGGCGGGCAGCTTCCCCAGCGATCCACCCACAGTTGGGGATAACTCTGTGGACAGTGGGGGACGGCTGTGGGGCCCCCCGGAGCACTCCGCGGTAGTCCACCGGTGAGCAGCACCGTCCACGGCTCGCCCCGCGGGCCGTCCACAGCGCACCGCGCCAGCAGAGCTGCACCGACCGCAGCAGTCCCCACTACCCACACCACCTATTACGGTTACGGGTGTTCTCTTTTCCAGGGAGAACCCCTTTCACCACCACGGTGGACAACTCCACATCGCAGGACCCAGCGCACCCCGCCGCGGTGGGCAGGACCTACGGTGAGCACACCGCACCAACGGGAGGGGAGTGACCGTGCAGCTCGGACTCGTCGGACTGGGCAGGATGGGCGCCAACATGCGCGAGCGGTGGCGCGCGGCCGGCATTGAGGTGATCGGCTTCGCGCGGAGCCCGCAGGGGCGCGACGTGGACTCGCTGGCCGAGCTGGTCGAGCGGCTCACCCCGCCGCGGGTGGTCTGGATCATGATCCCGGCTGGGGAGGCGACCAGGACGACCGTGCGGCTGCTGGCCGGGCTGCTGGCCGAGGGCGATGTGGTGGTCGAAGGCGGCAACTCGCGCTACACCGATGACCAGGTGCACGCCGCACTGCTCGCCGAGCACGGCATCGGGTACCTGGACTGCGGGGTCTCCGGCGGGGTGTGGGGCAAGGAGAACGGTTACGGGCTGATGGTCGGCGGTGCCGCCGAGTATGTCGAGCGGCTGATGCCGCTGTTCGACGCGCTGCGCCCGGACGGGCCCCGGGACGAGGGCTTCGTGCACGCCGGCGCCGTCGGTGCCGGGCATTTCGCCAAGATGGTGCACAACGGCATCGAGTACGGGCTGATGCAGGCCTACGCCGAGGGTTTCGAGCTGCTCGACGCCTCCGTGGTGGTCACCAACGTGCCCGCGGTGCTGAAGGCCTGGCGGCGCGGCACCGTGGTCCGCTCGTGGCTGCTGGACCTGCTGGTGCTGGCGCTGGACACCGACCCGGGACTGGCCGAGTTGCATGGCTGGGTGCAGGACTCCGGGGAGGGTCGCTGGACGGTGGAGGAAGCGATCAAGCATGCGGTGCCGCTGCCGGTGATCTCCGCGGCGCTGTTCGCCCGGTTCGCCTCCCGCCAGCCCGACTCCCCGGCGATGCGCGCGGTGGCCGCCCTGCGCCAGCAGTTCGGCGGGCACGCCGTGCAGGTCGTGGAGCAGGCGAATCCGGTGGCCCCCCTCGATACCTCCGGCGAGACCCCGCCCGACTCCCGTCAGTAGCGCTGATGCACGTCCGCCAGCTTGCGGTCACCGACTTCCGCTCCTGGGAGCATGCCGAGCTCGACTTGGAGCCCGGCGTCACGGTGCTGGTCGGCGGCAACGGTCAAGGCAAGACGAACCTGGTGGAGGCGCTGGGCTACGTGTCGACGCTGGGCTCGCACCGGGTGGCCACCGAGGCACCCCTGGTGCGCACCGGGGCGCAGCGAGCCGTCGTGCGCACCACGGTGGTGCACGCCGGCCGAGAGCTGACCGTCGAGGTGGAGATCGCTCCCGGGCGGACCAACCGGGCGCGGATCAACCGCTCCCCGCTGCCCCGGGCGCGGGAGGTGCTCGGGGTGCTGCGCAGCGTGCTGTTCGCGCCCGAGGATCTGGCGCTGGTGCGGGGGGATCCGGCGGAACGCCGCCGGTTCCTCGACGATCTGCTGGTCGCGCGCGCCCCCCGGTTGGCTGGCGTGCGCGCGGACTACGACCGGGTGCTGCGCCAGCGCGCTGCCTTGCTGAAGTCGGCGGGGCTCAGGCCGGCCGGGGTGACCCGCCGGGCCGGCGGGGACGCGGGTGATCTGCGCACCCTGGACGTCTGGGACGGCCACCTCGCCCGGCACGGCGCCGAGCTGCTCGAGGCCCGGCTGAGCCTGCTCGGCGAGCTGGCCCCGCAGGTCACCGCGGCCTACTACGGGCTGGCTCCGTCCGCACTCCCGGTCGTGCTCCGTTACCGCAGCAGCCTGGGGGACGCGCTGCCGGGTGGGGTCGGCGTGCTGGAGGCGGCACTGCTCGCCGAGCTGGCCCGGGTGCGCTCAGTTGAGCTGGAACGCGGGGTCTGCCTGGTCGGGCCGCATCGCGACGACCTCGAGCTCAGCCTGGGCGGAATGCTCGTCAAGGGCTACGCCAGCCACGGGGAGTGCTGGTCGCTGGCGCTGGCGCTGAAGCTGGGCAGCTACGAGATGCTGCGCGCCGAGGGTGCCGAGCCGGTGCTGCTGCTCGACGACGTGTTTGCCGAGCTGGATACCCGGCGCAGGGCCCGGTTGGCTAAGGTGGCGCTGGGCGCCGAGCAGGTGCTGGTCACGGTGGCGGTGCCGGCTGATGTGCCGGACGAGCTCGACGGCGCCCGATTCGACGTATACGAAGGGCAGGTGCGCCGTGTCCGGTAGCAGCACCGGCTCCCCTGGGGATAAGCCTGTGGATGGTGTGGACAAGTCGGTGAGCGATACACCAGATCGGCGAATCCAGGCGGGAAGGGCACACCGGCGGCGCGCTCGACCGGTGGATCCAGCGATACAGGGTTCTCCAGCGATACAGGGTTCTCCAGCGATACAGGGTGCACCCGATGCGGGGTCGTCCGGGGCCGACATCGCCCGGGCCGCGCTGGAAGCCGCCCGGGCGCGCACCCGGGGGGCGGGCCGTCGTGCCGCCGGTGCCCGGATGGGTGCCCCCCGCCGCCGGCGGGGGTGGTCCGGACCCCGTCCCGACGACCGGGATCCCCAGCCGCTCGGCCGGCTGGCTGCCCGGTTGGTCACCGATCGCGGCTGGGCGGATCGGGTCTCCGGTGGTCTGGTGTTCGGCCGGTGGGCGCACCTGGTCGGAGCCGAGGTTGCCGAGCACGCCCAGCCGGTGTCGCTGCGCGACGGTGAGCTCACCGTGCAGGCCAGCTCCACCGCGTGGGCCACCCAACTGCGACTGCTGCAGCGTCAACTGATCGTCCGCCTCACGGTGGGGGTGGGCCCGGGTGTGGTGACCCGGCTGCGGGTGCAGGCCCCCACAGCCCCCACCTGGAAGCACGGACCCCGCCGCGTCCCCGGCCGCGGCCCCCGCGACACCTACGGCTGACCTCCTGGCGTGTCGTGCCCTCGTGCACGGTGTGTCGTGCTTTCATACCCGGTGTGTCGTGCTCTGGTACCCGGTGTGCCGGGTCGTGGGGTACAAGCCAGCACCCGGACGAGCCGCTCAGCGCGCCGCAGGCATCACAGTGACTGCTCGCGGCGGTCCGGACCTGCATCGATCTGAACGAGTCGCTCTGCGAGCGGCGTAGAGGTGTCCTTGGCCCGTCTAAGTCTGAGGGGGGCAGTAGAATTGAGCGGAGACCCTGGAATCCCACCCGGGCGGGCCGTCTGTGGGCGCATCAGGGTATCCCCGCCGACCGCGTCATCACCCCGCGGCCGGGCCACCGCAGGGCCATCTTGAGGAGACACCGAGGACCGTGGCTGCCACCGCCAAGAAGAACGACTACAGTGCGTCATCCATCACAGTCCTCGAGGGGCTCGAAGCCGTCCGCAAGCGTCCTGGCATGTACATCGGCTCCACCGGGGAGCGGGGTCTGCATCAACTGGTGTGGGAAGTGGTAGACAACGCGGTCGACGAGGCGCTGGCCGGGCACGCCACCAAGGTCGAGGTGATCCTGCGTGCCGACGGCGGCGTGCGGGTGGTCGACAACGGCCGGGGCATCCCGGTGGACCTGCACCCGGTGGAGAAGCGGTCCGCGCTGGAGGTGGTGCTCACCACGCTGCACTCCGGGGGCAAGTTCGACGGCCAGTCCTATGCGGTCTCCGGCGGTCTGCACGGCGTCGGGGTGAGCGTGGTGAACGCGCTGGCCAGCGCGCTGGAGGTGGAGATTCACCGGGACGGGTTCGTGTGGCGGCAGCGCTACGAGGACGCCAAGCCGGTATACCCGGTGCGCAAGGGCGAGCCGACCCGGCGGACCGGCACGACCGTGACCTACTGGGCCGACGAGCGGATCTTCGAGACCACCACTTACAACGCCGAGACGGTGGCCCGCCGGCTGCAGGAGATGGCCTTCCTCAACAAGGGCCTGACCATCGTGCTGCGCGACGAGCGGGTCAACGGCAGCCACGAGACCGAGGACGCTGAGGGCCGGCCTGCCCGGGTCAAGGAGCGCACCTTCCACTACCCCGGGGGCCTGGAGGACTTCGTCCGGCACATCAACAACTCCAAGGACCCGATTCACCGCAAGGTGATCGGGTTCGAGGCCAAGGGCGACGGCCTGGAGGTGGAGGTCGCGATGCAGTGGAACGCCGGGTACACCGAGTCGGTCTACACCTTCGCCAACACGATCAACACCCACGAGGGCGGTACTCACGAGGAGGGCTTCCGCTCCGCGCTGACCACCGTGGTGAACCGCTACGCCCGGGACAAGAAGCTGCTCAAGGACAAGGACGCCGCGCTGACCGGCGACGACGTGCGCGAGGGCCTGGCCGCGATCGTGTCGGTCAAGCTCGCCGAGCCGCAGTTCGAGGGCCAGACCAAGACCAAGCTGGGCAACACCGAGGCCAAGTCGTTCGTGCTGCGCACCTGCAACGAGTGGCTCAGCGACTGGTTCGAGCGCAACCCGAGTGAGGCCAAGACGATCATCAACAAGGCGGTCTCCTCCTCGCAGGCCCGGCTGGCCGCCCGGCGGGCTCGCGAGCTGGTGCGCCGCAAGTCCGCCGGCGACCTGGGCGGGCTGCCGGGCAAGTTGTCCGACTGCCGCTCCACCGACCCGGCCCGCTCCGAGCTGTTCATCGTGGAGGGTGACTCCGCGGGGGGCTCGGCGAAGTCCGGCCGGGACTCGCTGTACCAGGCGATCCTGCCGATCCGCGGGAAGATCATAAACGTGGAGAAGGCCCGGCTGGACCGGGTGCTGAAGAACACCGAGGTCCAAGCGCTGATCACCGCGCTGGGCACCGGCATCCACGACGAGTTCGACCTGGTCAAGCTGCGCTACCACAAGATCGTTCTGATGGCCGACGCCGACGTGGACGGCCAGCACATCCGGACCCTGCTGCTCACCCTGCTGTTCCGGTTCATGCGCCCGCTGGTCGAGCACGGCCACGTGTTCCTGGCCCAGCCGCCGCTGTACAAGATCAAGTGGCCGCGGGCCGAGGCGCAGTACGCCTACTCCGACCGGGAGCGGGACGGGCTCATCGAGACGGGCACCGCCGAGGGCCGCAAGCTGCCCAAGGACGACGCGATCCAGCGCTACAAGGGCCTGGGCGAGATGAGTGCCAAGGAGCTGTGGGAGACCACCATGGACCCGGCCAACCGGGTGCTGCTGCAGGTCACCCTGGACGACGCGGCCACCGCCGACGAGCTGTTCAGCGTGCTCATGGGCGAGGACGTCGAGTCCCGCCGCTCGTTCATCACCCGCAACGCCAAGGACGTCCGCTTCCTCGACGTCTGACCGCGCTCCAGCGCCCCAGCGGCGCGCAGACTGGTCACAGACGTGACGCCTGACCCAGCCACCCGCGTGGAAGACTGGTCGGAGACGTGAGGAGACGCTCATGACAGCTCTGCCTGAGCCCCCGGGCCGCCTGCTGACTGTCGAGGCGTACGCCGCGCTCGGTGAGGACGACCGCTACCGCTCGGAGTTGCAGGAAGGCAACCTGGTCATGTCGCCGAGTCCGGTGCCGGATCACATGATCGTGATGCGGAACCTGCTCATCCGACTGGACGAGCAGCTTCCGCCGGATCTGCAGGTGATCCCAGATATTGATGTCGATCTCGAACTGACGCCGCGTGGCAAGCCCGGGTTCGTCCGCCGACCGGATTTGGTCGTCGTGCACCAAACGGCCGTCGAGCGAGTACGTCACGACGGAGGCATGCTGCGCGCCTGCGAGGTGCTGGTCATCGTCGAGATCGTCTCCCCCGGCTCACAGCGCACCGACCACGTGATCAAACGCGGTGAATACGCCGATGCAGGTATCCCGCACTACTGGATCGTGGACCTCGACGGCCCGGTGACCCTGACCGCCTGCCACCTCGCCGGGGAATTCGGCTACCAGGACGCCGGCCCCGTCCCCGGCCGGTTCAGCACCACCGAACCCTTCCCGGTGAGCTTGCGACTGGACGGCCTCCTCCCAGGCTGAGCGGTCGACGCTGCTGGGTGTCGGCTCCCGCCCCTTATCCCCAGATTGGGAAAGTGCCCGAGGCCCATAGGCCCAGCGGCCCTATGGGCTGCGGTCGCGGATTGGGGAGAAACGGAGCAGCCGCAGGAGGGCCAGCGCGTGCCGACGCCCTGCTGCATCGGCACGAAGTGACCACACCACGACGATGAACTGCAAGGCCAGACGCACACCCACCGTGGCGAGTACCACTGCCCCGGCGATGAGGCCGGGAGCGATCCAGCTGCCCACAGGGACACCTCCAGACAGACTTCTCCCCACCTGGGAGACGTCGGCCATTTGAAGGTCAGCTGGTCACTCTGGTCACTCCTTCGCTGCTACTGCTCGTCGGGTGCTGGCGGGTCGGTCATCATGCGGTACGCAGACTGATCATTTCTCGACACGGCTGATCGTCGCTTAGGCATCATCGCGGTATGGGGGCAGAGTGTTACGGACATACGCGATCACGCCCCGAGGGGGAGGTCCACGGGTGGGCCTGCGGGTCACTCAGTCGTTCATCGTGGACGGTGCCGTGAGCTGGCTCAGTGCGGCGTCGTATGCGGCCATCGACGCGGCGAGCTGCTCCAACTGTTCGCGATGAGAGCGCGCCGTCTCCTCGGCAAGGCGGGCTGCGGTGAGCATCGCCTGCAGGTTCTGGTGGGCTGCATTGCGGAGATCACGGGCGAGTGCCCTGAGAGCCTCGATCTCGGGTGCCGGCTCAGTGCTCGCAGTCGTGCGGCTTGGTGGGGCTGCTGTGGGCGGGCGCAGAGCTCGCTGCACCTTGGCGGTCACTCGCAAGCGCGGGCTTGCGGTACTACAGAACTCGAGTACGTCGCGGCGCCGGAAGCGAACGGCACCGTCGTGCAGGGTGACGGTTGCGAGGGCTGGGTTGTGGCGGGTCCAGTTCACGAACGTGGATGCCGACACGCCCGTCAGCCGGGCGAGTTCAGCAGCGGTGAGCAGGTCGTCGTCAGGTCCCGAGCCTTCAGGCACAGTTGGAGAATAGACACTCCAACTGGGACCACCTGACGCACGTGGTCGTAGACATTGCGATCCAATTGGACCAAACTGGAGTGGTGCCAGACCAGCCGATGCTGCTACCCGATCTCGTTCGATCCCCTGGCGACCACTCCGCGTGTGTCGCTTTCGTACCTGCCGGTGCGCAGGTGGCTGGAGGGGTGGGGGATGCTCTGGTCGAGGTTGACGAGCCGGAACACCACCGGCGAGCGGCGAGCGGCTTGGGTGCCGTGACAGGCATTGGCCTGCTCGACCGGCTGCTCGGGCTGCCCTCGGGCGAGTGGGTGCGATGGGACGATCTCAGCATCGAGGACATTCATCAGCTCCAGATGGCACCAGTTGGAGTTATCGACCAGTCTCCCCGGGGAGTGCGGCGAACCTTGGTCCCAGCCGCGACCGTGCCACTGGTGCTCGTCCGCAGCTCCTCGTGGCGTCGCGGATTGCGCAAAGCAAGTGCGTTCGAGCCCTTCGCTCAGCGGGTCCTCGTCCTAGACCGGCCGCGCCGCGATCTTCACCGGGTGATCTGGGAGGCCGACCTGGTCGGAGTAGGGGTGTGGGTACAGACCGAGAAGGGGACGGAGGAAGTGCTGACGCCAGCACCCTGGCGGCAGCGATACGTCAAGGCTGCTGGGTGGCGATTCCGGGAGCGTGCCTACCACAACTGGCTCAACGCAGCGCCCCTTGCGAGGTAGTACGCCGGCCGAGCGGGTCGTCCAGTTCCACCAACTGACGGAGCACAATGTCCGCCTCCAGGGTGCCCGCCGCGGGCCGGAGCGTGAGATGTGCGGCTAGTGCCGACGCCCACTCGCCGGCTGACCACCGGCGCTGTTCGGTGCGGGCTCGCGCTCGTAGTTCGTCGAACACCGCGAGCCAGGTGTGCACGTTATGACTGAGTATGATGCGTTTGTCGGCGTCGGTGTGGTCGAACACGTCCAGCGCGCGGCCGTTGCAGGCCCGACAGGTCGGCGAGGGGGAGTTCGCGAACCAGTCCGCGTAGACGTCGGGGGTGCGGTGCTCCCACAGGTCCCGCAGGAAGAGACCGGGCAGGAAGCCCTTGGCGTTAGGCCGGCTTGTGTCCTGCGGACGCTTCGGTTGGCGTGCCCCGCCGCCGATTCCGATAGCCGCCCCCGAGGCGCCGTGCGCGTAGCCGTCGGTGGCCACGAGTGGTTCGGTGGCCAGCAGGAAGCAGCCAGGCAGCCGGGACATCAGGCAGCGCAGTCCCGCTACCCGGCCTCGTGGCCGAAAAGGAGCGCGCCCTGCGGCGAAGACGAACGCCACCGGGCGATCAGTGACAACGACGTCGACGAACGTCTGGAGGTACCGGGAGTCAAGCATGGCAGCGTCGGTGGCGACGAGCGTCACTACCTCGGGCAGTTTGGTTTCCTCCCCGGCACGGAGCACCGCACGCAGGGCATCCCAGTCGCCCATACCGACGAACTTGCTCGGCGTGAATACCGCGTCGGCTCCGGCCCTGAGCAGATTGGACGCCCACGAGTCCAGCGATATCTGACTCAACGCATCGGGATCCTGCAGGACCGTCGGGCTGTCCGCGGTGGCGACGGCCCGTGTCCACGCGCCGACCTCGGGGATCACGACTGACCGGTAGCCAGCCAACCTCACTCGCTGCACGGCCACTCGCGGCGCACGATCACAGATCACGATGCCGCTGACTGGTGAGGACAGCGTGCTGGCTGCCGCGACATCCTCATGGGTCTTCGTGGTGTACACCAGGAACTTGTCCGCCACTGCGGGTGGCATCATCAACTGGCTCATGCGGTACTCCCCGAGTCCGACTCCTGTCACAGAGTGACTCATCGGAAGCACGATCAGCGGTACGACACGCCCGACATCGTGGGAATGGGCGGTCGGGACGCTCAGGTGCCGGGGGACCATTCCTCCACGATGACTCCAGCGTGGGGAAGTCGGTGGTGTTGCCAGTGGCTGGCCGGGCGCCGACTCCGGCGGTGACCGCGCCGATCAGGCAGTCCGCCTGGTGGCCACAGGTATAGCCCACTCAATGCTCCGAAGCCCTGACTCTGGCTCACGGCACGAGGCGGTCGAGTTCCAGGCGGATCGGGCCCGGTGCGGTGGGGGCGAAGGTGCCGGTGCTGCTGCCGCTGTCGACGTAGCCGAGCGGGCCGGCGAGGTGGCAGTCCAGCAACGTCACCGGCTCATCGAGGTCGATGATCCAGTAGTGGTTGATGCCGGCGTCGGCGTACTCACCGCGCTTGACCACGTGGTCCAGGCGCCGGGAGCCGGCGAAGGCGATCTCCACGACAACCAGCACGTCGCTGGCTCGGAGCAGTCCGCCGTCGCGGTCCACCCGGTCGACCGCCTTGTAGGGCACCACCACCAGATCAGGCCGGCGCACCAGGCCGGGCTGGTCTGCGGGAGACAGTTCCAGGTCAACGTCCACCTCCTGGACGGCACACAGGTGGTCGGGCAGTTGGGATTGGATCTGCAGCAGCAACCGGCCTGAGGCGATCATGTGACGCGGCGTCGAGCTCGGCGACATGATCAGCTTGCCTTCCTGCAGTTCGGTGTAACCCGTGGTGGTCTCGCCGAGCTGGGCGTACTCCCCGACGGTCAGCAGGTGCGTAGGGGGCTCGGGCAACGCGGTCACGGGCGGATTCCTCACGGCAGTCTCGATGGTCGCCCACGATAGCCCGGGAGAGCGGCGTTAGTCGCGGGTGTCTCCGGGACCCGGTCGATCATGGCTCGCGGGCCGCGCTATGGTGCGCCCGGCCGGACACGGCCCAGTACCCCGAGGGGAGCGGTGATCGTGATGAGCTATGGCCACGCCCACAATCTGGTGGGGAAACCGACCCCTGCCCCTGCGAGCCAGCCCGCCGGTGCGTCGGTGGACCTGCCGGTGGATCCGGCGGTGGACCCGGCATTGTGGTGGCGGGCGGATCTGCGGGCGGCGTTGTGGGCTCGCGACATCGGCACGGTGTACCGGTTGGTGCTGGAGGCGACCGGGATGTCGCAGCATCGGCTGGCGAAGCTGGTCGGTCAGGCCCAGTCGGAGGTCTCGGAGATCCTCAAGGGCCGGCGGGTGAAGGACATCGCGGTGCTGGAGCGCATCGTGACCCGGCTGGGCATCCCCCGGCATTTGATCAGCTTGAGCGCCTACGGTCCCGATGGCACCTACTGTGGTGAGGAGGAGAACAAGAAGGTCGCCGACCCCCCGGAGGGGGCAAGCCCGGAGATGTTGCGCAGGCACGTGCTGGCGCTGGGTGGGGTCGCCGCGTTCAGTGCCCGGGTGGAGGGGCTTGGTGAGCTGGGTGAGCTGACCAGCGACCCGTCCCCGGTTCCGTTGCCGGAGCGGATCTTCGAGGTCCACGTCGTGCGGGTCCGGGACCTCACCCGCAGCCTGGGCGAAGCTCAGCGCGCCTACGGGGCGGACCCGCAGGTGAGCAGCGCTGCTGCCGGGTGGGCGACCAGGCTGTTGCGGGTGCCCGGCGGCGAGGTGGTGAAGCGGGCGCTGCTGGTGGCGGTGGCTGAGCTGCACATCCGGGCTGGTTGGGCGGCGTTTACCGACGGGCTCTACGACCGTGCCATGTACCACTTCGCGCGAGGGCTGGAGCTGGCCACTGACGCCGGTGATGCCTACCTTCAGACCACTGCCCTCAACATGGCGGGACTAGCCACCATCGAGCATGGTCACCCGGACGACGGGCTGAAGATGCTGCAGCTTGGCCAGGTCACGGCGTGGAAGATTCCTCCCGAGCTCGACCGGGGTCTGGTACTGGTGGGGGAAGGCTCCCGGGTGGCTCTAGAGGCGTGTGGGCTCACCGACTCCGCGACCGCGCTAGCCGGGCTCGGGCAGCTCAAGTCGGCCTACCGGGAGCTGGGGAAGTCACGAGAGCTGTGGCAGCCCACCCGCGCCGATCCCTATGGCGACCTGGACCGCCCGGCCGCGCTCCTGGAACTCGCCCGGGGGCGGCTGGATGTCGCGGAGACGTACGCGACGGCGTCGCTGCGCCGCTGGGAGGGTGTCAGCCAGCACGCCCGAACCCACTCCGGCATCGTGCTGGCCACCATCCATGTGCTGGCCGGCGAGTCCGGCGGCTTGGCCCTGGCCCACAGCGCGATCACCGGCGTGACCAAGCTCAGCTCGATGCGCGCCCGTCGCCGGCTCGAACCCTTGGCGGTCGCGCTGGAGGCCCGCCCCGGCTCTGACGCCAAGGACCTGGCCCGCCTGGCCCGCCAGGTCGCCGCGACTCGAGTATGACGTCGGAGGGAGTCGGCGTGAGTAAAGAGCAGCGGCGGCTCTACACGTGCCCACAATGCAACGGCGCTCGGGTGATTACGAAATGGAAACGTGCGTACAGTAACTACAGTCGACAACCCACCGTGAGGTACTGTACAGGAGATCCAGATGATGGAGGACTGCCCGACCTGTGATGGGGGCTGGGCGGGTACTCGGGCCTCCGACGCAGCCGTTGCCTAGCTCGACTGGACGGATGCCGCGTACCGCGATCCTTTACGCCCGGTCACAACGTCGCGATGAGCTTGACCGGCAGGTCCGAGAGCTGGAGAACTGGTGCGAGCGTGCGGGCGTGGTGCCGGTGGACACGGTTGAAGGGGTCGCGCTCGGCACCCGCGTTTCGAAGCGGTGTCGTGAGGTTCTCGCCGATGTAGCGGCCGGCCGGGCGCACCTCGTGCTAATTCGAGACTTCTCTCGCCTCTCCAAGAACTCTGATCAGCTTCGAGAGATCGTCAACGTGTACCGGAATCGGATCGCCATCAGCCGAGATGACTTGGACCACTCCCGGTAATAGTAGGGTCAGGCTGGGCTGGGCGAATCCGCCAATGCACACGAGAAGATCATCAACCAGAACTGTAATTCGAAGCAACACGGGTAGTCAAACCTCGATAAGACTGCGAACGGCCGAGGGACCGGGGAAGTCCTGGGGGATAGCGTCCATGAGAATCTCGTCGCACTCGGCGCCGAGCCAGTATCCAGCCCGGCGCATCCGCCCAACTTCTTTGAAGCCGGCGGCGTGGTAGGCGCGAATTGCGGCGGTGTTGTGTTCCAGCACTTTGAGCCAGATCGCCCGTAGTTGAGTGATGTGGAAGCCGTAGTCAAGAGTGAGCCGGGTGGTCTCGGTGGCCAGTCCCTTGCCGCGACCCTCAGGGCCAAGCAGGATGACGTACTCGGCAGTTCGCACGTAATGATCGATGCGCAGCGCGGTGGTGCCGACCGGTCGTGGTCCGCCGTCGGCAGTGAGGTCGTAGACGGTGAAGCGTTCCTGGTTGCCCATGCTGCGGGCTTGGGACGTATAGCCCTCGATGCGGGATTCGAGTGATTCGGGGGTTTGTCGTCCGTAGCCGATGATCACGCGGGGGTCTTGTTCCCATTCCCAGTACTTCTCCACGAGGTCACGACTGAAGGGGCCGAGGGCCGCCCTGTGGCCACGCAGCCACAGCAGCGGCTCCGGGTTGTCGAGGTTCACCCCGTTTCCTTCCTGTCGCCGATGCGGCCGGGCTCGGGGACGTGGAGCAGTGGTGTATAGCGGGCGGTGCTTATGGGCTCGGCGATCGGCACACCGTCCACGGCGAGCCAGGCGTGTAGCCGGAGGGGATCGGCCGCGACGCCGTGGCACCACACCGCGGACTGCCTGGTGGCTGCTAGGACTAGCATGGCTGCAATCGATTCTTCCAGGCACGCGATCCTGCACGGCAGGACGTCGGCAACCCACCGGACACAGCATAGGGCGTGCTCAACCTCCACGGGGTGAGCCCGAGCGCGGGGAAGGTGAGTAGCCGCACGAACCAGGGTGAGCAGGCGGGCAAACGACCGTTGTCGGCAGCCGGCCTGTCGTACCGTGAGCACCACAACGAGTGCTGCGGTGGCTAGCCCAATGCCAGGGAGATGAGTCGTTTTCGGGCCTCAGTCTGGGGCTTCCTGCGTGGTCACGTTAAGTGATGGCTGCCTGGTTTGTGGCTGGTTGGTGTTGGTGTGTTCGGCGTGGCGTGCCCGGGATGGGTGGAGGCTCCA
>DASTLT010000280.1:0-2447 GCA_035714625.1 Pseudonocardiaceae bacterium
AGCTGGAAGAGGCGGTGAAGCTGGAGATCACCACCATCGCCAACACCACCTACCTCAAGGCCAACCAGCAGACCTGGCAGACGCTGGGGGTGCCCGCGACGGCCGCGCAGCGGCTGGCCGACCGGTGGGTCAAGACCCGCCCCCAGCAGGTGACCGGCCTGACCGGCTTCACCCTCGACAACCTCGCCGCCCAGCTGATCAAGGATGACAGCCCCTGGGAGCCCAAGGTGGAGCAGACAACCTTGGACGGCAACAAGGTCATCGTCATCAGTCAGCAGGACGGCTCCAAGCTCTACGTGGCCAACACCGGCCCGCCGTATCCGCTGCGTGGGGAGGAGAAGGGGGCCAACGCCGGCCGGATCGACTTCATCGAGTACGGCACCGACTTCCACATCACCGCACCCAGCGGCGCCGTGGACACCGGCGAGATCGGCTAGCACGAGCACGCGGCCACCATGACCAGCGGCAAAGGACGACCAGAAGGTCAAGCGCAATGCTGCTGTTCATGTAGGAGTGGCAGAACCCTCTGGGCTGGGCTGTGCGAAAGTACCGCAGAGCCCTCTAGCAGTGCTGGTCCTGAGCGTTCGTCCAGGTCAGCCTCGGGATTGGGGTAGCTGTAGGAACCCCTTCGCGACCGCGGTTGTCCGCTGCGCCATGTCCAACGATGTCCCACCGGTCGCGACGGCCGCAAGGACCTGGGTTTCGGGCAAGCCGTCGGAAAGGCCTGGGCGCTGCGACCGTCAGTGTGAGTGGGGCGGGACCACCCGTCCTTCGCTGGCCTGGACCACCACAAACCCGGTTCCGGAGAAGGCGAGCTGGAACGCCTCCCCGGAGCCACGGCCGATCAGCGCTCCCGCTCCAGCCGTGCGCCGCACACTGGTGGCCAACGAAGAGGACCACGCCACGGCCGCCTGCACGTCCGCAAACGTCGGCGCGTCCACCGTCAGCACCACCGGCGTGCCATGCGCGGTGATCGCCAGCTGGCCGGTCCCGCTGAAGACGGTGTTGAACAGGCCGCCCGACAGCATCGAGGCGCCCTCGACCCGTTGGATGTCCCAGCCAAGCGTGGGCTCGAAGGCCAGCACGTTGCGCCCGTTCACCGTAACCGAGTCCCCCTCCAGGGTGAGCAGGTGGATCTCGCTGGCATCATCGGCCAGGAACAGGTCACCGCGGCCGCTCACCTTCATCAGCGGCACGCCCTCGCCGGTGAGCGTCTTCTTCAGGAATCTCCCCACGCCGCCGGCGCCCTGGTAGGCGAAGTCCAGCTGGCCCTGGTAGGCGACCATCGCGCCCTGCCGGGCCATAACCTCACCGTCCAGCGCGATCCGCAGCAGGCGTGGGTTCTGCAACGCAAACCGATCCTGGGTCCCGGCCTCAAGGTTGGCTCCGAACAGCTCGCTGCGCATGATCCGCCTCCGATCCGCAGCTGATTCGAGCGATGCCGACAGATGCCGGATGGGTACCTAGTTTCTGCTCGCTAGGAGGACCAGGTGACGGGACAATCGTAGGACATCGCAGGACATCGCCCCTGCGACAAGGGCCTGCGATCGCGAGTCGCGGGTCGCAACTTCGGCGGTGGTAGATAAGGCAGGTTGCCGGTGAGGTCTGTTCCCGGGGAGATCAGTTCGCGGTCGCCGTCGTGTCATTGTCGCCAGGACGGCCGCCCGCAGCAGTGGCCTTGAGGAGAGTAGAGGAAGCTGTAACGAGCCGGACCCATCAGCGGATTGACCGTCCGCTGCTTGCGGAATGACCGCCGTCCGGACGGCTGGTGTACGGCACAGGTGACCAGGCTGGTGTCAGTGACCAATGCTGATGTCCGCGGCGAGGGTTGCCGACTGGACGGACGTCCGGCCGCCTCCCGCACGCCGGCCACCAGTGTGGACAACTGTCGGCGCTTGCGGCAGCCCCGCTGACATGCCAACTCGTGTGCGCGCGGCCGGACACGGGCCCGGAACCGCTGCTTCCACAGGCTACGATGCCTCCAAGCGCGGTGACCATGGTCGGTGTCCGGCCGGCGTGGCCACCCGGGCCGCCGTGCCGGAGCAGGAGCAGTGCTGCCGTAGACGCTGCCAGACGCTTCCGCTGCGGCCGTCCGGCATGCCGTCCAGGTTCCGGACACCGCGGACGGACTGCCGCGTCCGGTGTCCGCCGGCGGGTGCGGTGGCTAAGCGCCCTGTCGGAGGTTCTGTCCGAAACTCTCACGGCGCAAGGGCCCTGTAGGGGTGGAGCGGCCTTGTCCGGTCAGGGAGCGGCGAAGCTGCTCCTCAAGGAGCCTGACCGCATCCAAGGACCCACGGCCCCTACGAGAGTCGCTCAATCACCGGCGCGAACGTGTCGAGGGTCTGGTCGCTGCCGGGACGCCCGGCCAACACCACCCAGTAGCTGACCCCGAAGCGGTCCCTGCGCTCGCGAAGCGCCTGCGCCATCTCGTCGTAGGTCCCGATCAG
>DASTLT010000281.1:0-1866 GCA_035714625.1 Pseudonocardiaceae bacterium
GGGTCCATCGACAACACCAGAGAAAGCCAGCCTGGTCCGATCCGCCGCACACTCACCGTTGCGTCGCGCCCCGGTGAGCACGTCACGGTGAACACCGGCCGCCCGGGCGTCATGCCGCCCCACCCCATGACGAGCTCATCACCGGCGCGCTCTGACGGACCAACTCCCCGATCTCGATTAGAAACCACTTCCCGTCCGGCACTGCCACCTCCCACCCTTCGCTGTGATTGCCCAGACCCAACGCTGAGCAGTTCGGAGTACTGGCTTGAGCCAGACTGGTCCAAGCCAGTGAAGCAGATGGGTGAACCCCGCGTCAAGCCGCTGGCTCAAACCACCTGTAAGGTGGCTGGTATGAGCCAGGACGAGCCCCACGAACGGCCCGCACAGCTCCCGAGCCGGCGCATCGCTGACGCCCTGCGTGCCTTGATCACCACGGGTGAGTTGGCCCCGGGCGACAGACTGCCCTCGGAGCGCGAGCTGGCCCGGCGTTTCCAGGCAGCGCGCAACACTGCTCGCGAGGGCGTGCGGCTGCTGGTCGAGGAGGGGCTGGTCACCGCCCAGCACGGCCGGGGCGTGTTCGTGCGGAACCAAGAGCGAATATTTCGGTGGGGCAGCAACCGCTACTCACGCACGGCCTACCGGGAGACCGGCCTGACCCCGTTCCGGCTGGAGATGGCTCGACAGGGCAAGACCGCGCGGGTCGAGGTAGTCGATATCGAGCGGGTGGCACCGCCGCCCGACGTCGCCGAACGGCTGGGCGTCCCGGCCGACGAGCCTTCAGCGCTGCGGCGCACCAACCACTACTTCGCCGACGATGAACCAGTTCAGGTCGTCATCACCTACCTGCGCTGGTCAGACGCCGAGGGCACTCCGCTACTCGAACCTCGCGCCGGACCCGGCGGCATCTACGGGCGGCTGGAGGAGTGCGGCCACACCCTTACCGAAGGCATCGACGAAATCACCGCACGGATGCCCAGCTATGAGGAGTCCCGCGTCCTCCGGATCTCACCGGGCGTGCCGGTGCTGGATTTGCTGCACACCAGCATTAACCAGAACGGCGAGCCGTTCGAGGTGTCCCAGTTTGTTCACCGCGGTGACCTGGCCGGGCTGCTCTACCGGTTCCCCATTGACTGATACAGCGGCATGACGCCCACCCGTGGTCCCCTGCTCATCGCGACTCTTGCCCTGCTCTGGGGCGCCAATTTCCTGTGGATCGCACTTGCCCTGCGCGGCTTCACTCCCGTGCAACTAACCTTCGGGCGGATGATCCTCGGCGCTGCCGTGCTGTTGCCCATCGTCATACTGCGCCGGGAACGCCTTCCCTGCGACGTGACAACCTGGTCACATCTGGCCGTCGCCGGGCTGATCGCCAACGCGGCGCCCTATCTTCTGTTTGCTTTGGGCGAGACCCGGATCAGCTCCGGCGCCGCCGGGACGCTCAACGCCACCACGCCACTCTGGACCCTGGCGCTCGCCGTCGTGCTGCGCCAGGAACCTCGGCCGTCCTCCGCCCAGATGGCAGGATTCCTGCTTGGCTTCGCCGGTTGCCTGGTCATGTTCTCCCCGTGGCGAGATAGCGGTCTCGATCTCTTGGGTGGCACCTACTGCCTCATGGCGGCGCTGAGCTACGCCATCAGCTACATTTACATGCGCCGCTACCTCACCCCGCGCGACATCACACCGCTCACCCTCTCAGCGAGTCAGCTCCTCACCGCCACGGCATGGACCGCTCTGTCCCTGCCCTTCGGTCACCCCTCGCACACTTCATCTCCTGGGCTGTTGCCATGGGCAGCACTGCTCGTCCTCGGCCTACTCGGAACCGGCGTCGCCTACATCATCAACTACGCACTGATCCGCTCCGAAGGC
>DASTLT010000282.1:0-3388 GCA_035714625.1 Pseudonocardiaceae bacterium
TGTTTTGACCGTGTTGAGCGGCGGCCGGTATCGTCGCGCGTGGTTATGCGGATGTGCGCGGCCCTCGTCGCGCCGTCGCGGCGGCATCGTGTCCATGGACGCGGACCGCACCGGCACCCCTGATTCCGGCCCACCTGGCCGGACCCTGACGAACTGCGATGACGAGGTAGATCCGTGCGCACGTACAGCCCCAAGCCCGGCGAGGTCGATCGCGCCTGGCATGTCATCGACGCCACGGATGTGGTGCTCGGCCGCCTCGCCAGCCAGGCGGCCACCCTGCTGCGCGGCAAGCACAAGCCGACGTTCGCCCCGCACGTGGACACCGGGGACTTCGTGGTGATCGTCAATGCGGGCCGGGTGTCGCTGTCGGGCAACAAGGGCGACCGCAGCTTCGTCTACCGGCACAGCGGCCACCCGGGTGGGCTCAAGCAGCGCTCCTTCACCGAGATGCTGGCCACCCAGCCCGAGAAGCTGGTGGAGCGGGCCGTCAAGGGCATGCTCCCGAAGAACAAGCTGGGCCGGGCGATGGCCCGCAAGCTCAAGGTCTACGCCGCCGCTGAGCACCCGCACACGGCGCAGCGGCCGCAGCCGTTCCAGATCACCCAGGTCGCCCAGTGACCCCCGCCAGTGCGGCCACCCCACCCCGTGCGACCCCCCCTAGTGAGGACCCGAGAGGCGCCGTGACCACCCCGCAGACCCCATCGGATGAGCCCGAGCAGACTTGGACCCCCGGACCGGTCGTGCCCCCCGCTCCGGTCCTCAGCGACCGGCCGGTGCAGACCGTCGGCCGGCGCAAGGAGGCGGTGGTGCGGGTGCGGCTGGTGCCCGGCACCGGGGTGTTCACGCTCAACGGCAAGAGCCTGGAGCAGTACTTCCCGAACAAGGTGCACCAGCAGTTGGTGCGCGAGCCGCTGCTCACCGCGGACAAGCCGGAGTCCTACGACGTGATCGGCAACCTCTCCGGTGGGGGCACCTCCGGGCAGGCCGGGGCACTGCGGCTGGGTATCGCCCGCGCCCTGGTGGAGCTGGACCCCGACGACCGTCCCGCGCTGAAGAAGGCGGGCTTTCTGACCCGCGACGCCAGGATCAAGGAGCGCAAGAAGTACGGCCTGAAGAAGGCCCGCAAGGCACCTCAGTACAGCAAGCGCTGAGCCCCGGCCGCGATGACCCGGCTTTTCGGCACCGACGGAGTGCGCGGGCTGGCCAATGCCGATCTCACTCCGGAGCTGGCGTTGGGGCTGTCCGCTGCGGCGGCGCGGGTGCTCGCCGAGCATGACCTGGGGCATCGGCCGGTCGCGGTGGTCGGCCGCGACCCCCGGGCCAGCGGCGAGATGCTGGAAGCGGCCGTCACCGCGGGGCTGACCTCGGCAGGTGCTGATGTGCTGCGGGTCGGGGTGGTGCCCACCCCGGCGGTGGCACACCTGGTGAGCGCGCTCTCCGCCGACCTCGGGGTGATGATCTCCGCCTCGCACAACCCGATGCCGGACAATGGCATCAAGCTGTTCTCCGCCGGTGGGCACAAGCTGCCGGACGCGGTGGAGGACGAGATCAGCGCCCGGGTCGGGGCCGGCGGCGAGCGCCCGACCGGCGCGCGGATCGGCCGGATGCGCGACGTCCCGCAGGCCGTCGAGGGCTACCTGGATCACCTGCTGGCGGCCACCCCGCACCCGCTGGACGGGATCCGGCTGGTGGTCGACTGCGCGAACGGCGCCGCGTCCGCCCTCGCCCCGCAGGCCTACCAGCGGGCCGGTGCCGACGTGGTGACGCTGCACGCCGAGCCCAACGGCGTCAACATCAACGACGGCTGCGGTTCCACCCATCTGGACCAGGTGCGCAAGGCGGTGCTCGAGCACGGCGCCACGCTCGGCATCGCCCACGACGGCGACGCGGACCGCTGCCTGGCGGTGGACGCCGCGGGTGAGGTGGTGGACGGCGACCAGATCATGGCGGTGCTCGCGCTGGCCATGCGGGAAGCCGGGGAGCTGGTCGCCGACACCGTGGTGGCTACCGTGATGAGCAACCTGGGGCTGCATCTGGCGATGCGGGCGCAGCGCATCCGGGTGCAGACCACCGCGGTGGGGGACCGCTATGTGCTGGAGGCGCTGACTGCGGGCGGGTATTCCCTGGGTGGCGAGCAGTCCGGGCACCTGATCCTGCCCGGCTATGCCACGACCGGCGACGGGCTGCTCACCGCCCTGCGGTTGATGGCCCGGATGGCCGCCACCGGGCGCGCCCTGGCCGAGCTGGCCGGAGTGCTGACCAGACTGCCGCAGGTACTGCTCAACGTCGCGGTGACCGACCGCTCGGCCGTCGCGGCCGCCCCGGCGGTGGCCGAGGCCATCGCCGTCGCACAGGCTGAGCTGGGGGAAACCGGTCGGGTGCTGTTGCGCCCCTCAGGTACCGAGCCGGTGGTGCGGGTGATGGTCGAGGCACCCACCCAGGCCGAGGCCGAGACCGTGGCCCGTCGCATCGCCGCCGTGGTCGCCGCCGTGGGCTGACCCGCGTCAGGCGGGGGCGGGGCGACCGGCCAGGTCCAGGGTGGCGACCGGGAGGTCGGTCTCGAGCAGCTCGTCGTACTCGGTGCTGCCGGTCAGGTGATGCAGCAGGAACGCGGTGACCAGGGCCCGGGCAATCCGCCGGGTGTGGTACTCGGGGCTGCCGTCCAGGATCAGATCCGACCAGTGCCGGCCCTGAAGGAAGCCCAGGTGGCTGGCCTTGGGCAGGGTCCGCACCTGCACCGGGCCCGCCCACGCCTTGGCCACCTGGTCGGCGTGCGCCACCGGCGGCGCCACCCGGTCCTTGCCGCCGGTGATGTGTATGCCGGGTATGGTGGCCCGGTGCGCGGCCGCCACCGCCGAGGGCAGGGTCTCGGCCAGCGCCAGCGTGGCGACCACCCGGCAGCGTTGGTCAGCCGCTGCCGCGAGCACCGCGCAGCCCCCGCCCATCCCGTGCCCGGCCAGCGCGAGCCGGTCGGGATCGACGCTGATCTCGCCATCGCCCAGCCGGACCCCGACGCACATGTCCAGCGCGGTGCGCAGGTCGGTGGCGAACTCCCGGTGCGCGGGCAGCAGCCCGTGCTGGGTGGCCGGTGCCGCCGCGACCACTCCCCACGAGGCGAGGTGCCGCAGCAGCTCCTCGTAGCGCGAGGTCGGCTGCAGCCAGCCGTGGCCGAAGGCGACCGCGGGCAGCCCGACTCCGCCGCCCGGGGTGAACACCACCCCGGGCATGCCGATCAGCCCGAGGTCGCCGCGCAGCACGCGATGTGGCCCGGACCGGGCCAGCTCGTCGATCACCCGCCTGGCTGCGGTGGCGCTGCGTGCCATGACAGGAAACGCTATACCGTGACGGCCATGTGCGGAATCGTCGGCTACGTGGGGCAGCGGCCGGC
>DASTLT010000283.1:0-12718 GCA_035714625.1 Pseudonocardiaceae bacterium
AGCAGCTGTGAACACTGCTTTTGAGGAAGTAGAATTGCTGTTGCGAGATCTTGCTCCAGTGCCAAACGCGAGCGTTGTCGAGAAAACCCATTCAACCCGCGAACTTGCTCAATTGGCTCAAAAACATGGGAAGATTTCCCCAGTAGACGAACGGGCAATAAGTGTCTTACGCTTCTTCCGCGACACCGTTGCAGGCTCGTCGGAAACTCTCTCCTACACAAGCGCGCTTGAATTTCTCATTTTTGCCGACGGCGTTATGGCGACTCTTGAAGAGAGGCGTGAATAGTGTTGAGGTTCGTCTCAGGATGGGACGATCGAAGCAGCGCTCGCCGTTGGTGAGTCGCAGGGCGGCACAGCGGCCCGTACCGGGTCTGTACCGATGCCTGGATGCTGTCGCGTCCTCCGGACCTATCTGGTGGGTTTAGAGGTAGTCAGAGGCGTGAGCCGGTGGTGCTGGCGGTCGGGGGTGATGCGGAACTCCCAGGCTTCCACCGGGGGTTCGGCGGCCTGTGTCCACCCGTGGTAGGCGGTTTCGGCTTCGTCCCACAGGCGCCGTGGCCCGTGCTGGCGGACGGTGAAGGGGCCGGGGTCGCGGCCGTACGCGGCTGTCGCCCAGGACCCGGAGTGGGTATCGACCAGCCACAGCACGTGCGGCCGATCTCGGGTGGGGGGCCAGTGCCACCAGCGGCACCCGCGCAGCCGCATGCCTACTGCCCACCGTGGATCGAGGTTATTGAACACTGTCCAGGGCGCAAGTTCGGTGGTGCGCGGGTCCGCGCGTGGGTCGTCCCAACGCAGGTCGCTGAGGTCACCCAGTGGGCTGCGCTGGGCACGCAGCTCCATGAATCCCACATACACCGGCGCGGCGCGACCAGTGGCGGTGCCGTCAGCGTGCACGGTGAAGACCACAACGGGGCCTGAGGTGATCTCCGTGCGCATCGGGACCACGATCCGCCCGCCCGGGGCGGTCTGTTCCACCCACGGGTAAGGCAGCTCCCCGAGCCGCACGGTGGCGGTGGCCAGAACCCGGTCGAACGGCGCGGTGGGTGGGTGGCCGGCGGCGCCGTCGCCGCAGGTCACGGTGGGCAGGTAACCGGCGGCAGCCAGGTCGGCGCGGGCTTGCGCGGCCAGCACCGGGTCAACCTCGATCGTGGTCACCTGGTGATCCCCCACGTGTGCGGCGAGCAGGGCGGCGTTATAGCCGGTGCCGGTGCCGATCTCCAGCACCCGATGACCGGGCTGGAGGTCCAGGACATCAAGCATGCCCAGCACGGCCGAGGGCATCGACGCCGAGCAGGTCGGCCGCCGCCCGATGTCCGGCCATACCGCCGCCCCGTCATCCCATTGGGTCACGATCACCCGGTCCGAGTACACCGCCTCGCGCCAGTGCTGCGGGTCGGCGGCCCGATCGACCGGCTGATAACCACCGCCCTCGTCCACCCACATCCGCGACGGGATGAACCGGGCCCGGGGAACCGCGCGGAACGCCCGATCCCACGCGGCGGGCAGCGTCCCCGCCGCGTGCATGTCGTCGGCAAGCCGGTCAGGGTCAGCCATGCCTCACTCGTCCGGCGGGTACTGGCTGGGGTCGATGTCGCCGGGTTCTTTGCCCGTGGCCTTGTCGTCCTCCACGGCGTGCTTCGGATCCTCACCGCTCGACGTGCTATCGGTGTCCTTACCCACGCTCACAGCATAAAGCCCCATCGAGCACACCAGAGTTCACAGCCAGTGAACGACCTGCTGCTCTCCGCTTCACATGGGGAGACCCGGGACGGGAGGCAGCGGAGAGAGCGGACCAGACCGGACCATTCGACGTTCGTTCACGTTCGGTAAACAGTCAGCGATCACCCGATGGCAACGTTCGGGCCCTGATGGTGGGCTGTGGTCGCGATGGCGGAGGCGGATCGCCGCACCCGCCCGGTGCTCTGTCAGCCCGAGGGGTCCGCTGGCCTGACGATCACAAAGGCCTGACCGTGCACCATCCCCCAGGCTCCGGCTGCCCCGCCCCAGCCCCCTCCCCTACGCGGAACCCCAGGGTGGGGCGGTCGGACTCCACCCACGGTGGGACTGGGGAGCGACCCCAACCGCCCCCGGTCCGCCGTGGCCCACCCGCCCCTCATCGCCCGACGAGGGCAGTGCACCCCTGAAAAGGAGGTGGAGCTGACAAGCACGCATCTTCGCCTGACCGGCACGTCAGCTCGCGGCGGTGTGGGGTGCCCGGCTGGTGGTTTGCGAGCGTTGCAGGAACTCGCCGAGGGCCAGGGTATCCCGGGAGGGGTGCTGGTCGATCTCGGCGAGGATGGCCGTCAGCAGTGTCAGGGTACGGGGTATGGCGTCGTGTCGGCCGAGGCGGGCTTGGGTGCGAATGATGTCCTGATAGAGGGACTCGTTGTACCGGTCAATCGTCCGGGCTTGTTCGAGCAGGGTGAGTACCTGGTCGGGGTCGTGGGGACCGAGGGCGTGGATGAGTGCGTTAAGCGCGTCGAGCACGTCTCGCCGGAGTGCTTCTCGGGGTGCTTCCAGCCATTCTGCGGTCAGGCTTTCAGCGAGTTCACCATGGTAGAGGTCGGGGACGTGGCGCAGGGCAGCCAAGCGCTGCGGTTCACCGGGTGTGTGCCGGCTTTCGCGCAGTGCTTTGTGGAGCTGCCAGAGGTCAACGGTGACCAGGTCCTGGTTGAGGCTGTAGTGCCCGTCCTTAACGACCACAAGGTGGGTCAGGTCGTTTCCGGTGGCTGCCCGGAGGGCGCTGCGCATCTGAGACAACGTGGCGTGGAAGCTGTTATAGGGCCGGTCTCCGGGGGCGTTGGGCCAGATGGTCGCGGTGAGGGTCTCGCGGCGCGCTCCTCCTGGGTGCAGTGCGAGGTAGACGAGGATCTCGCGTTGCTTCGGGGCCAGTGCCTCGATCACGTCCGGCGCGCCGTCAAGACCGTGATGGACGAGGTGCATCCGGCCGAGCACGCTCAGCTGCAGGGGTGGATCAGCGCCGCGCGGCCTCGGGTTCTGGTCCTGTGGCGTCCAGTCCGCGATCTCGTCATCGGACGGCGGCGGAGGCGTGTGCTCGCCCGGGGGAGCGGTGCGGGTGGGCGGGATGTTGAGCTGGATCTGCGGCGGTGCTGCGGTGACGGGGCGCACGGGCTCGGGGTCTTCTGTGGGGGACTCGGGGTCGTTCTCGTTGTCCTGCGCTTGCGGATCGTTCGGGATGTCGGCGGCGCCGAGCAGCTCCAGCAGTGCGCTGGCGTCGGTGGCGGGCAGGGTGAACAACCGGGTGTCAGCGAGGCTGGCGGCGAGGTCGGGGCTGACCGCGCTGACGGTGCCGTCCAATCGCACCCGGACGGTGCCGCCGGGACGCCAATGTCCGAGGAGCACGCCGGCCAGCCCGAGGGTCGATCCGTTGTCGAGGATGGCTTGCAGGCGCCCTTCGGTATGCGGAGGCGGTGTCGCGACGAGCACGAGTGGTCCAGCCGGTGGTTCCGAGTCCGCTGGCTCTCGAGCGTGGCGCGCGCGGCTGAGGATGTCGGCTTCGGCGAGGTCCAGCGCGGCGTCAAGGCTGTCGACGACGCGCAGCCGGGCCGGCAGCGGGTGGGGAGGTGGCTCGTCACCGAGCAGGGTGCGCAGGTCTGCCGCGGGGATGAGCACTTCGGCGGTGCCGGGGGTCGTGCGGTGGGCGTCGGCGAGCAAGCTGACGACCAGGGCGCGGACCGCCGCGGTAGCTCCAGGGCCGACGAGGCCGAGCCCGCGGGTGCGGGCGAGGTTCAGGGCTTGGTCTTGGCCGTGCTGCAAGCCGACGACCGTGTTGTTCCCGCCGGGCGCCAGGCGGTCTGCGGTGGCGCGAGCACGGTCGCGAGCGGTGGCCTGCCTGATCGCTGGACTAATGTGCGGCGGATCGGGCTGGATCACGTCGCCGGTGCTGTCGCGGGGCAGGGTGGCCTCGTCATGGGCCAGGCGCAGGGCACGGACGACCGGGGCTATCGTGATGTCGTCCCGCTTGCCGCTGCCGAGCCGGTAGCTGCGGCGCTGCCGCAGCCGGACGGTGAGCAGGGCCACGGTGATCAGGGCTGCCAGGCCGAGGCCGACGAACGCGCCGGTGGCGACGGAGATGCCGGTACCCGGATGCGGATCCGATTGTGGAGCGCCGGGTGGTGTGGGCGCGGGGGCGGTCGGTGCCGGATCCGACCCGGGGGTCGCCGGGATGCTGGGCTGGCTACCTGGGGTTGGTGACGTGTTCGGCGGGGACGTTGGCGGGGCGGGATCCGGTGCAGCGGGGGCACTGTGCGGGCCTGAGGACGGCGGCGAGGATTCGACGGCCGGTGGTGGGTCGGGGCAGCGCAGTCTCCAGCCGGGGTGGATCAGGTTCGGATTGGTGAACTTCCGCCCGTCTACCTGGATCTGGCCCTTGTTGAGTTCCCAGATCTCCGGCCAGCGGGTGCCGTCACCGAGCTGGCGCTCGGCGATCCGCCACAAGCTGTCGTAGATGCCGTGTGTAGGTGCCCGGACGATCACGATGCCGGGTTCGTCCCTGGGCGGGGCGGGGGGCTGCTCGGTCAGAGCGTGAGCGACCGGCGGGGGCGGCAGGGCTGGTGCAGGGGTGATGGGGGCCGTCGCCGCCACGGGCGTGATCGGCAGAGAAGACCCGGCGGGCGCGCGGGGGCTGATGAGTCCGAGGACCCCGGCGGCGACGAGGAACGCGGCCAGGGCGTGCACCGGTCCGACCGGGGGCATCCGGACACCGCGCAGGGCGCTGGGCACGCACCGTGCCACGTCGATGACGAAGATCAGCCACAGTGGCCAGGCGAAGCAGGCGAGCAGGTCAAGCAGGGTGGTGGCCGACAGCGGGGTCAGCAGGAACGCCTCGAGTTCGTCGACGGTGGGCATGTGGGTGGGCAGCGGCCAGCCGATGTAGTGCCACAGCCCCCAGGGCACCCCCACCAGCAGTACCCCGAGCAGGGTAAGCGCGAGCAGGGCACCGAGCAGCCGCCCGGATATCCGCAGCATCCGTCCGAGGCCGCTCATCATGGCCGCCTCGCGACGGCGAGATCACCCTGGTCCGGTTCGGCCTGGCCGCGCCCGGTCACGCGGATCTCGTCGATGCCGACCAGACCCAGCAGTTGGGTGGGTTGGGTCGTGGTCACGGTGACCTCGACGGTGTTCCCGGTGATGCTCACGGTCCCGGCGGCGTCGAGGGCGGTGAGGTAGCGCTGCGCGGCGACCCGGGCCTGGGCGGGGTCGAGACGGAACACGCCGGTGGCGCGATATGCGGCGAGGTCAAGCTCCTGGGCGCCAGCCCGGGCGGCTTCCTGAGCCTGTCCGATCGCGCGGGTCTTCGCGGCCAGCGCCAGACCACCGTCGAGCACGAGACCGGCGAAGAACAGGCTGCCGCTGGTGAGCACCACGACGAACGCGGTGACCCGGCCGTGTTCCTCGCAGGCCAGGCGGTGCATGCTGCGGTTCGTCATGTGCTGTCCTGCCCCCCGGACGGTGGTCCGCCGCGCCACCGGTCCACGACCGACTCGGACGTGGCGGAGACAGGGACGGTGGCGGGGATGGCGAGCAGCGCAAGGTCGGACAGGGCCACCTGGCAGGTGACGGTCACGCTGACCGCGCTGCCGGGTCGATACCCAGCGAGTGGGGTCTCGACAGTCAGGTGCTGGCAGCTCATCCTGCGGTGGCCGAGCGCGGCTCGTGCGGTGGCCTCGGCATCGGTGCTGGCCTGGCCCGCGCTGCGGGCGATCGTCGCGGCCCGGGCGGCCTGGTGGGCGGCGTCCTCCACCCGCAACCGTGCCTCAGCCAGGCGCCCGCAGAACACTACGAACAGCAGCAGGGTGACCAGAGCGGGCACCAGCAGCGCCAGCTCCGCCGCCACCGAGCCCCGCTCCTCTCCCCCGATCCGGCCAGCTCTCATCCCGGTCCTCCGGATGGTGCGACGTAACGCTCCGTCGGCCCCACGGCCCGTGCCTCGACCGGGAGCACGAGGAACGGCAACACGGTCACTACCTCCCCCGCGACGTCCACGGTGGACTGTTCCGCTCCGCGGGAGATCACAACACGGGTGTTGCGCAGGGGACCGCCGCCGAGCTGAGCGAGCACGTCGCGGGCTGCGATGTCGCCGTCGACTTGGGCCGCACCGCGGACCCGGGTGGCCGACAAGGCATGGGAGGCCGTGGCCTGGGCAATGTGCATGGCGTGCGCCCACAGGGCGAACTGCGCAATCAGCAGCAGCATCAGCAACACGACCGGCACGAGGATCACCAGCTCGGCAGACACCGAGCCCCGGTCCTCAGCCCATACCCGCCGCCACCGGGTGGGGTGACGCGGTGGCGGGTTGCGCGGTGGTGTCGGGCAAGGGGCGCAGGTGGACATTGCCGCGTCACATCGGGGTGAGGATGCGGTTGGCCTTGTCGGTGACCGCGGCAGCGATGATCGCGATCACGGCCAGGGCCAGAGTCACCAGCAGGGCGGTGACGATTACGGTCTCGGTCGTGTAGCCGCGGTCATCAGCACGCACAGCCTGGATCCGGGTCCGGATCACCGCGATGATCACCGGCAGCCAGGTCAGCATCGTTCGGCTCTCCCTTCCTACCTACAGGCCGCTGAGCACGGTGACCACTGCCGGGTAGCCCAGGAACACCAGGAACCCGGCGAACAGCACGACCACCGGCACGGACATCCGCTCGGTCGCGGCGTACGCCTCGCCTTCGGCATCGGTGAGTTCCCGGGCGCGCATCGCCGCGGCCTTGGCCGCCAGGGAGGCCCGGACCTTGGCACCTTCGGCGCCCGCGAGGGACAGCGCGGAGGCCAGCTCGACCAGCTCCCGGATATCAAGATCCGCCCCCAGTTGTGCCAGCGTTGCCCAGGGGGTGGTGCGGCTCAGTCGCGCCGTGGTCAACGCGCGGCGCAGTTCTGCGAAGGTGGGACCGTGCCCGACACTGGCCGCGTCGACGAGCGCCCCCTCCACCCCGGCCCCGCCAGCGAGGGTGATCCGGATCAGGTTCAGATACGCCGCCAGCGCATGCCGGGCGGAGGCGCGGTGTCTGGCCGCACGGCGGCGCACGTCAAGATCGGGCAGCACGAACCCGCCGGCCGCGCAGCCCAACCCGACCAGCAGCGGGATCGGCCATGCCACGCCGACTCCGCCGGCCAGCAGCACGGCCTGGGCCAGGGTCGGCAGCAGCAACCCGGTGAGCGCCAGGACCGCCTTCTGCGCCAGGAACGCCTCCGGTGCGCGATCTAGCAGCCGCAGGTCGCGGCGCAGCGCCGCACCCGGCAGACCCAGCGCCGCCAGCAGCCGAGCCACCGGCGCTCCGACCCGCGCCGCCCACCCCACCGGCCCGGTCGTCGCGGTGGGGTGGGCGGCGGGTGCGGTGGCGCGGGCGGTGGCCAGCGCTCGGGCAAGGGAGGGCGGCGGCGGGCGCAGCCACCCCAGCAACGCCCAGATCCCGACGCCGAGACCGGTACCGAACAGCACGCCAGCGGTGATCACAACATGCTCACCGCCCGCTCGTCCGCCCTGGCGAGGTTGATCAAGAATCGCTCCGGCTCACGGACCCGGGACAACCGGGCCAACCACCAGAACCCCAGACCGAACAGGGCCCCGACGATCAGCAGCACCAGCTGTCCTGAGGCGGTGTCGTAGGGGGCGAGGAAGTCGCGGTTAAGCATCAGTAATCCGAGCGCGAACACCAGTGTGGTGGTGACGATGACGCGCACGCTAGTGCGGGTGCGGGCCCGTCCGGCGTCCACCCGCAGCCGCATGACGACCTGCTCCCGGGCCTCGGCGGCGAGCTCCCCGAGCAGCGCGGCGAGCTGGCGGGTCTGGTGCCCGGCGGCTAGCACCAGCGCGGACAGGACCAGATCAGCCGTCGGGTCCGCCAGCTCGTCGGCCAGCTCGCGCAGGGCCTCGGGCAGGTTCTCGCCCCGCTCGATGCGCACCGCGAGTTCCCCGACGTCGGCGCGGATCGCCTCCGGTGCCGTCCGGGCGGTGGCCACGATGGCCTGCTCCAGCCCTGCCGCTGCCGCCAGGGTGTCGCGCAGCATCTCGGTCCACCCGGCGATGGCCTCGATCCGCGCCACCCGAGCCGCATGTCCGCGGTCCGAGCTCAGCAGCCGGGGCAGGGTCGCGGCCGCCACCGCGGCCAGGATCGCCGCGACGACCCACCCGGTGAGCACCCCGGCGACCGCGCCCGCCGCCACCGCGCCCGCGACGATCCGGGAAGACACTGCTGGCCGCTGACGCCACCACGCCGCAGACCGAGCCAGCGGCGCCTCCCCACGACTGGCACCGCCTCGTAGCCCAAGAATGATCAGCAGAACCCCCACCGCGGCCCCCGCCCCCAGCAGCCCACCCAGCACAACGGCGGGACTCACCGGTCCCACCAGCCTTCCGGGCGAGCCCCCAGCAGGTCCGGGTCGAACCCGGCGTCGGCGAGTTCCTCCACCATGTCGGTACGCAGCGGCACACCGGGGACGGCGCGCAGGTCGGGGCCGGGGCGCCAGACCTCATTGGACACCACCACGGGCCCGTCCGCGCTGATCACCTCACGGACCGAGGACAGCACCCGCGCCGCGTGATCATCGCGGGGTCGGGCCAGGTGCACCACGAAATGCACCGCGGAGGCCACCAGCAGGTTCGTCGCTTCCAGCGGGAGGCGCTCGGGCCCCTGCACGGCGTAGGCCGCCAGCTTCGCGAACACCCCAGCGCTGGTCGAGCAGTGCACAGTGCTCATCGACCCGTCATTGCCCATGCTCATCGCGTTGGTCAACGGGATCACCTCAGGGCCACGGACCTCGCCGACAATGACCCGATCCGGGCTCATCCGCAGCGACTGCCACACCAGATCGGACAGGGTGACCGCGCCCTCGCCCTCCACGTTCGGCTCCCGGGCCTGCATCGCCACCACGTCCGGGTGGTGGGCGCCCAACCCGAGCTCGAACACGTCCTCGATCGTGACCAGCCGCTCCCATGGCGGGATCACCGCGGCCAACGCCCGCAACAGGGTGGTCTTCCCGATCGTGGTGCCCCCAGTGATCAGCACGTTCTTGCGAGCTCGGACCACCGCGGTCAGGAAGGACTCCAGCCCCCGGTCCAGGGTTCCCTTCCCGGCCAGCTCACTGAGCGTTACCCGGGTGAAGCGGTGCCGGCGGATCGAGAGCGACGGGCGCGCGGTGACCGCCATCACCGCCGAGGCCGCTCCCCACCGGGCAACGAGAAGTTCACGATCGGAGCACCCCGGTCGAACCGGCGTTCCTCCACCCCCGAGCGCGCGGCCAGGTCCCGGATCAGCGCGACCAACTCCGCATCCGAGGCCGCCACCGGTGCCAGCCGTTCCCGCCGACCGTCGGCGTAGCGGACGAACACCCGATCGCACCCGTTGACGTTGATGTTCTCGATGTCCGGATTCGCCAGCAGCGGCGCCAACCCCGCCAGACCGAACACCTCATCGAGCACCGCCTCGATCACCCCGGACTCCACCGCATCGGGAACCAGGCCCGGACCGGCGGGGTGCGCGAGCTGCTCGGCGGCATACGCATCGGCGGCCTCGGTCAGCAACGACCGCGCCAGGGCGCGGCGCGCCCCGGAGTCCACCGGTGCCCGCCCGGCCTGCTCCTCGGCGCGCAGCCGCTCGGCCCACGACTGCGAGACCGCCCGGCGCAGCGCCGCGCGCAACCCCGCCCCGGCCGGGTGCTCCCCACCGCGACCCACCGCTGGCGTCCCGGGACCGGTCTGCGCCGGATCAGTCTGCCCGGGATCGGCCGAAGGCGGAGACACCGCCGTGACCGATCGGGGTGTGTTGCTCATGGCGCCACCCCCGCGCCCGTCAGCCCATGTCCGCCATGTCCGGCGATTCCCGGGGCGGCGGTGCCTGGTTCGGGATTGCTGGGCACCTTCCGGCCCGACCCACCAAAACCTGGCTCCCCAGGGGCGAACCGCCTGGGGTCGGTGCCGCTCGCGACCGTGGCAGAGGCGGTGTCAGTCCCGATGCGGGCGAGGAGCTGATCCGCGAGCCGACCGGCCGCATGCCCCAGCGCGGAGTGCAACGGACCCCGGCCACCCGGTCGGCCGCACAACACGCCCGCGCCGCGGGGGTCGTCGGGCAGCGTCGCCATCACCGGCACCCCCAGCTCGCGTTCCACCTCGGCCCGGGGATATCCGGACCCCACGAGCACCAGACCCGGACACCGGGTCCAGGTCGGCACCGCGGCCAGCAGGGTGGCCACGTGCGCGAGATCCTCGACCCGGGACCGGACCATCACCAGCACCGCGCTCGCCCCCCGCAGCAGCGGCACCGCAGGAGAGGACCGATCCACCCGCCCGGCATCCACCAGCACCACCGACCCCAGCGCCGCGGCCGCGGCGCGCAGCACACCCAAGCCCCGAGACGCCAGCATGTCCACCGCCGCGCGAGCTTGCGCGGCGGCCAGCGGCCCCACGACCACCCGCAACCCCCCAGGCAAGACCTGACAATGCTCCACGAACAGGCCCAGGTCGCTGGTGCGCCGGGCCGCCGCGGCCAGTGATCCCAAGCCCGGCGTGCCGGGCAGCCCGAACCGCACGCCCAAGTCCCCTCCCGCCGGGTCCGCCTCCAGGAGCACCGGCTCCGCCAGCACCTGTGGCCACCGCGCTGCCAAGGCCACTGCCGTGGTGGTCACCCCTGGGGAGCCCTTGATCGAACACAGCCCGATCAGCATCATCGGCCTCCGGCTGACTCGGCGACGATGCTCAGCTGCCCGGCCGGGATCGCCGCGATCTGCCGCGCCGCCGGCGCGGGCAGCTGTAGCGACACCACGGTGATCTGATCGCCAGCCATGGGGCTCACCCCGGCCACCACGCCGGTCCACGGCCCGCCCGGGATCGACCCCGCTGCCAAGCCAACGTTCCCCGTGCCACCCTGCACGACGATGATCGACACCGTGGTTCCGGGGGCTAGCTCCGGCGGGAACTGCCCAGGTTGCGCCGCCACCGCGACCACACCCTGCCCTTGCGGTGGGTCTTGCGGAGTCCCCACCGCGGCGGCCGACAGCAGCGTCCCAGCGGGCAGGGAGTAGGCCACCGGCTTTCCGAGCACCGCCTGGACCCGACTGGCGGGCAGCACATCGAGGCTGGCATCCATGCTCACGCTCACCTGCCGCAGATCCCCGGCTGCCAGCACCTGCCCTACCCCGACCGGTCTGGCCAACGCCAGAACGGGGGTTCGCTGACTCACCTGCACGATGGTGAGCACCACCCCCGCGGTGCACACCACGACCAGCAGCACACCCACCACCAGATAAGGAATGCGCCCACCGCCGGTGAAGCGGTTGCGGGTACCCGGCGTGCGTCCCAGCCACGCCCGCGACACCGACGGCGAACCCGGTGCCGGGTCCGGTAGGGACGTCGTCGCGGTCGACATCGAGGTACCTCCAGGTATAACAAGAACTGCCACGCCTTTCCCGTCGGGAAAGGAAAGAGCAGTACAGCTCGATCAGTGGTTCAGTTATGTCATTCAGTTGTCCGGATCTGGTCAAGACCATCAGTCAGCCAGTGTTCACACTCTGGGACTCCACGACCGTGAACGCCGCCTCCGAGGTGGTGGTCAGGCCGTCGAAGACCCCGCTCTGACCGGCCCCGGACCATCGCACGCTCCAGAACACGGTGGCCACCACAGGAAACGCGTCGCCGGGCCGTCCGAGAGAGGAGAAGCGGTAGGTGTGTCCACAGTCCGGTGAGGACGCAGCCGGGTCGGTCCCTGCCGGAAACGGGGTCCCGGCCGACGTGCACGTCACCTCGGTGCCGTCGCCCATCGACCACACCACCCGGGTCGGTGTCGCCGTGGCCGTCACCGACACCCCAGGCACCGACACCGTCGTTGACCGCGGTCCCCAACTCGACTCATCTATCCACAACCAGGTCGGCAGGTTCACCAGCTGCCGACCCGCCGGATTGGATCGGATCGCTGGTGACGGCACCCGCAACTGGGCATACGCCGCGGCGGCCAGCGCAGCGGGTGAAACCCCGGCACCGCCACCCGGAGCCCGGCCATCCGCCAGCCACACCGGACCCTGATACAACGTGTCCGCATAGTTCGACCCAGGACACCGATACACGTACCAGCCACCAGCCTGGCCCTGCTCCGGAGACGCAGGTGACGCTGCACCGGGTGGGGGCCGGTAATCGGTGCGCACATAACTGCAGTGCACCGCTCCGGCATCCGGGCCCTGACTGTTCAGCACCCTGGGTGCGGAATCACGTCCACTCGGCCCCTGCTGTCCCGGAGGACCCGACGCTCGGCCCGCGCCCAACTCACACCCCGCATACGTGACCTGCCCACAGTCGACCGAACCCCAGCCATCGTCGCCGGCCCAGGCACTGCCCGCCGCCAGCAACATTAGGGCAGTCACCGCGCCGACCACCACCGAGCGCCGTCTCAGCAACTCCCCACTCCCTGCACCGCAAACCGGCTCACTCGCCATGACCCATCCGGCTGCAGCGTCACCTCGGCGGTGATGGACCGGCGGCCGCCACCCGCTCCGTCACCGGCCGGGGTGCCGGTCCCCTCGTAATACTTCAGCCAGTTCGTGGAGTCGCCACAGTCCTCGATCAGCACCGTCGTGGGCGCCTGCGGTGGTTCCGCCGACATCACCACCGGCGAGTTGCTCGGAGCCCCCCGAGTGACCACCCCATTGAAGTGATCCGCGTACAAGCTCCTCGTAATCGTCGTCAGCGCATCCCCGGTGGCGTACCGGG